>JBCBXF010000060.1:0-14514 GCA_039816705.1 Pseudomonadota bacterium
CTCCCCGCGTGCGGGGAGAGGGATGGGGTGAGGGGCGGCCGCTTGCTCGATCTGAGCGCGTTGGCCCCTGGGTTCATAGTCGACGCGCTGGGAGACAACCCATCAACGCCGTTCCGTTACGCTGCCCCTCATCCGCCCTTCGGGCACCTTCTCCCCACCGGTGGGGAGAAGGGGGACGCCCCACGCGCCATGAACGTCGTGTCACCCTTCCGTCCGCGCCCACTCCGATCTGTCGCCCTCGGGCCTGACCCGAGGGTCCATGGCGCGGCGCACCTCCCAACGCTCACTCCTTCTCCCACCCCCGCGTCTGGTCCTCGACAAGCCCGGCGTGGTGATGACAACAGATGGGAAGGTGGCCGTCGCGGCGCACTTCGCAGCGACCAAGACAGCGCTTGTGGCGGCGACAGCGGCGGATGACGCAGATTCTTGGCAGCCCGACGAGACAGGCGAGTAGGCGATCGGCGACGCGCTCTGCGGGTTCGTCGTCGGGCAGTCGGGACATCGGAAAACCTCCCCTTTCTGCGCGCGTGCTGACGTGCAGGCGTGCGAATGCGATCACGGGATACGCGGGCATCCAGCGGTGCGAATGACTGTTGATGTGTGCACCCGACCGGATGCCCGCGCCAAGACGCGCCGCGAGGCGGTTTTTCGTGACGAGCCCGCGCTTTCACGCCCGTGCGTCCGGTCGCTATTTCACGCCCACCACACCTCGCGCAACCGCGGGAGGCGAAGTGGGGCCAACGACGGACATCTCTCAAGGACGTTCACGCCGCCGGAACACCGGATGTCTGCGCCGCCGCATCGCCCCAGAACAGGTCGACGCGCCCAGCGCGCACGGGTCGCCTCAAGTGGCGGCACCACAACCGCCCTTCGCCTCGCGGCTCCGACGGTGGGCAGACCCGAAACGTCCTGCGGTTTGCGGTCCGTACACAGCGCCCCACAGGCGCCACACCCCCACCGCAAGCGCCAAACGGTCGACAACGTTCCCATGTGATGGAAGCGAGGGGAGTGTCGTAGAAATGGCGCGAATACTGGAGAGGGGGAAGGTGAAGAGCGTTAATGGAAGGAGGATAGCGGAGCAAGCACAACACCGAAGGCGAGGTCGGCTCTGCAGAGGAAGCGGACTCTGGTGAAAATCGCAGTGGTGTTCTGTTCGCGACCGCGGATACCGACGCGGCCTTTTGCAGGTCCTAGTCAAACAATCCGATCATGTCGCTTCTAAATTTGCTCTCATCACTCTAAGTCGTGCTTACGCGGCATCTTCCAAGTTATCCGCTTGTTGTTCGTTCGAGATGCGCTCTTTGTCCGTCAACCACAGATCACCGCAGAAGTATGCAAATTGTGCAATTTCGGCATCCATTTCATGGCGGAAGAAAATGTTAAATTGCTGATCCGTTGCAGTAGTAACAGCTCTGGCGATACGCTGCGCGTCGGAATTCCGATGAAGGTGATTGACAAACGTATGAAAAGCGAGACCTTCGTTGCTCAGCGCAAGTTTGCAAGGCAACCCGGCCACCGTATTAATGTCGAGACAACGAGCCATAAGAATCAGCGCAGCGCGTTTGAAGCCTCCGTCACAACAGGCAAGGAACAACGTTGATGTCTGCTGCAATCCCTCCGCAGCACAAATTATTGTCGCAAGATCCCGCCAATCGATGAATCCTTGATTTGCCCCATTTTTGCTCTGCAGAGCTATACCGTCGGTGTTGCCATGTGCCGCAATGTACAGAATATCGATTTTTCTTACGGCGATACTCTCAAAGTACTTTTCGAGCGCCGGACGGGAGGTCACCGTATAACAATCGACGTCGTAGTCGAAGGATTTGGCAACACACTCGATTATCTGTTTGGGAATGGCATTATCTGGTGTGGCGTCGATATAGAGAATATTCTTGGTCACATGTCATTCCTTAAGCTCGCTCCATCCATCAGCAAATCTCATTTGCTTGACGGCCGCTGTGCCAACGCTGATGCAGCCGCAGATTTTGCGCGTTTGCTCGCAGTTTTGCTCGCTAATGTCTTGGCGGCGGCGCTGGCTGCGCGCTTGCTTGTGACTTCGCTCGACCCTACTTGAGTAAGCGTAGATGCAGCTGCCGACTTCGCTGCTTTGCTAGCGGTTTTGCTCCGAAGGGTTTTGCTGGCCGCGCTGGCTGCCTTTTTCCCCGTGGACTTTGATGTAGTTTTCCGTACCATTGCATATCGTCCTATTGACCATTGTTCTCGCGTATAAAGTACCGCGATTCGTTCCAATTTTGGACTCGTTTTGTTCGTGCATTGCGTGGAGCGTGCGAGCAGGCAACGATTAGCTGATTGCGACACTTTCGCACACGCGCATGATTTCCGCTTCTGGGATAGAGTTTCCTTCGCTGCACGGCGAATACGTGTTCCGCTAAAGGCGGCGCGTTTCGTCCGTGTCTCTCCAACAGCGACTCCACCTCTCTTTCGAGGTTGCGCGTTTCAGTATTCCCGTCCGTGAAGCGCCAAACGTTTTGACGCTGAAACTCGAGGTCTTCTACTGTGCGAATGAGTACTCTGCACGCTGGCCACCAACCACGCGGTGCGGCGATGTCGATGCGTTGTGGAGAGTCACGATGAGTCTTCCCGTCCTTACCACCGAACGTCTGACCTTGCGCGAGGCCACTTTGGAAGACGGGCCTACGCTGCAGGCCTATCAGTCTCGGCCAGAAAATTGGCAGTTGCAGGCGGTGGAACCGGAGGAATACGCAGATGGGGAGCGGATCGCGCGGTACCTGCAGTATCGGGGCAGTGGCGATGCCCGTCGGATTTATGCGTTCGTTGCGCGGCGGACGGCGACCGATGACGTGATCGGGGAAACTGGCATTTCGCGCGTTGGGCCTGAGATTTTTGAGCTCGGCTTCAGCGTGGACCCGCGGCACTGGGGTTTTGGCTTCGCGCGCGAGATGGCGCGGTCCGCGCGCGATTTCAGTTTTGATGCGTTGATGGCGCACCGCGTGACTGCCGCTGTTGCGATGGAGAACGTTGCGTGCTGCCGGGTGCTGGAGACCATCGGCATGACCCGGGAGGGCACGTCGCGCGATTGCATCAAGGCCCAGGGGCGATGGTGGAGCGAGCATCAGTACGCCATTCTCGCCACTGACGTCCGGACGTGACGTGCATTGGAATTGCGGGCCGCGTGTCGCGTTACTACACTCTTTGTCGGCGTGATCAGATCAGCTGCTGGCACGCGCTGGCGATGAAAAGAGAGGCGCGCGGGATGTCCACAAATCTGATTGTTGGCACGGTGTGCCTGGTGCTCGGATGTCTGACGCTCGCGGCGCGTCTATTCAAGTGGGACGGTCTGCTCTCGAAGCGCGTGCCAATGCAGGCACGGTTTGGAGCGAAGGTCGGCGATTTTGTCCACTTTGCCGCCTACACGATGCTGCCGATCCTCGCTGGTGTCGTGTTTCTGACGACGGACTAGGCTCATCGAACACGACTGAGAGACGGGACTGCTGACCGGGACGTCTGATGGGTCGGCTGTCACTCCCCAGCGACGGCAGCTCCCGCTGATTGCGGTGCGCGCCGCTGCTTCCCCGACACGACCCACGCTTCGCCCTCCGGGTAGTCCGCTTCGCTCTTGCCCCCGGCGAACCGCGCCAAGATCTCTCGCTGAAACTCGAGATAGCCCATCGTGTGGGGCTGTTGGCCCGTGTTTTGGACAATCTCGGTGTGGAGATCGGCGAGGCGGTGGAAGGGGACGCTCGGGAAGGTGTGGTGGGCGGTGTGGTACTGCATGTTCCAGCCCATCCAGCGCATCGGGGCGATGGTGTCGACGGTACGGGTGTTTTCCAGAATGTTGTCGTGGTGGCCGAGGCCGAGGTGCTCGATCGTGTTTTGTAGCTGCTGGATCGGTTTCATCACGATCAGCGGGGCGAGCCAGTAGATCACGGCGGCCCATGAGCCGGTGACGAGCGAGACGACAGCGATCGCGGCATAAAGCCCGACGTGGATGCGGGCCTCGCGGATGAGTTTTGGTTTTTCATCCGGGCGGACGTAACGCTCGACGACGCTGCCGCGCGCGAGGCGGGCGATGCGCGCGACGCGGGACCACCAGTAGGTCGGGCCGAGCACCCAGAGCAGGTAGCTCGTCATGTCATAGGGCTCGCGCTGGAGTTCGCCGTCGTCCTCCCACATCTGGGTATGGCGGTGATGGGCGAAGTGCTGCACCTGGTCGAAATCGCGCGGGAAGAGCTGGAGGAAGCCGATGACGCGGCCAAAGGCTTCGTTGAGCCAGCGCGTCTTGAAAACGGTGGCGTGGGAAAGCTCGTGCTGGGCCGCGTAGAGGAAGGCGAGCAGGGTGCCGTGGAGCATAAATACCGGGATGGCCCACCAGGTGCCCCAGGTGGCATGGAGCGCGAGGCCGGTGACAAGGATTGCGCCGAAATGGGAGGCCATCTGGAGCCAGCCGCGCAGGTCTGACTTGCGGTTCAGATCGCGCAGGCGGTGCGGGTCGACGAGCCCTTTGCGGGCGAAGTTTTCCTGCATGGGGCGGGCTCCTCTGTGGCGGCGCTTAGCGAGAAGGTCGCAGAGAGCGCCGCGGGCCGCAAGGTGCGGGGTTGCCGCGCCGCTTGCGGCGCAGGCGGACGCTCAGTTGGGCAGATGAAGCGGTAGGCGGGTGATGGCGCGCATGCCGGCCGCCGGGGCATACGGCACGTCCTCCGGGGCGATCGCGAGGCGGGCGCCGGGGAAGCGGGCGGTGAAGCGCTTCAGGACGATCTCGATCTCGAGGCGGGCGAGCCAGGCGCCGAGGCAGACATGCGGGCCGGTGCCGAAGGCGAGGTGACGGTTGGGCGTGCGCGTGATGTCAAGCTGTTCGGGGTGCGCGAAGACGGATGGGTCGCGATTGGCGGCGATCAGAAGCGCCATAACGGCGCTGCCGGCGGGTATCGGGTGGCCGGCGAGCCGAGTGTCGCGGAGTGCCATTCGGGGTTTCGACATCATGACGGGGGAGACGTGGCGAAGGATTTCATCCGCTGCGGTGGCGCCGTTCGCCACTGTCGGGCGCTCGGGATGGCTCAGAATTTCCA
This sequence comes from Pseudomonadota bacterium, assembly GCA_039816705.1. Lineage (GTDB taxonomy): Bacteria > Pseudomonadota > Alphaproteobacteria > Rhizobiales > CALHAX01 > CALHAX01. The sequence goes on from JBCBXF010000060.1 coordinate 5,049, forward strand.
GTAGGCCGCCGCTGATCGCATGGGTCGTCGTCTCGTGCCCGGCGACGAAGAGCAGGAAGCACATCGCGATCAACTCATCGTCGTCAATGGTGCCGTCCTGCTCCTGCTCGGTGACGAGTGCGGCCATGAGGGTCGCCGGGCGTTCGCCGGGAGGTTGCGCGCGCACCTCGGCAAAGCGTGCGGTGAGGTAGGCTTTGATCCGGTTCAGCGCGGGCGTCAGGCGGATGAAATCGGGCAGGCTCGCGACGCTGCTCATCGCGGCCATCCAGGCGGAGAATTTATCGCGGTCTGCGATCGGCAGGCCGAGCATTTCGCAGATCACGGCGAGGGGCAGGTTGCGCGCAAGATGAGGGACGACGTCGTGATCCGGTGCGGCGGCGAGACGGTCGAGATGCTGATCGGTCAGGCGGGTGATCTGGTCGCGGAGCTGCGCGATCATGGGGCGGCGGAAGGCCCCGTCGACCAGTTTGCGCATGCGACGGTGGTCGGCGCCGTCACGGACCAGCATGTTCCGCCCGAGGAGGCGCAACGGGCCGGGGAGGACGTTCATGACCCAGCGGGCGAGCCACGGGCCGTGGGAGAGAAAATCGTTGGAAAAATCCTGGTCGTTCTTGAGGAGTTCCTCGACAGCGGCATGCGTGGTTGCGACGTGGACCATGCCAACGATCGGCATTTTCAGGCGTACGAGGGGCCCGAGGGCGCGCAGCTCCTGACACAGCGCGCCGGGCGCGCGCTTGAAGGTCTCGCTGGCGATATCGATGCGGGTGGTGGAGATGCTGGTCGGGTCTGACATCAGGTCACGCGGTGTGGCGATCGCAGTGATTTGTGCGCACGCTGGCGTACATCTGTGACGCGATGACGGCGCCGATGACGAGTGTTGCCCCCATGATGCGCTGGGCGCTTGGCACTTCGGCGAGCACGATGATCGCGAGCGCGATCGTGAACACCGGTTCGAGATTGAGGATCATCGCGGTCGGGCTCGCACCGATGGCGCGCACGCCCCAGAACATCGCGAGAAACGCGATCGTGCTGCCCGTCACGGCGATGAGCAGGCCACGCTGTCCTGCACCCGGATCCGGGAGGGAAAATGAGCCTGTGATCGCCGCAAAGCCTGCTGCGACCAGCAGACCACCGAGTGACATGAGAGTCGCGGAGGATAACGCACCGATGTTTCCAAGCCGACGTTCACAGAGCACGAACGAGGTGGCGACACAGAGCGGGCCGCCGCACGCCATCACAAGGCCAATAGGGTCCAAGGCATCAGCCTCGACATCCAGCGCCAATGCCACGCCAGCCAAAGCGACCAACAGCAGACCCGCCTCGAGCGGGCGAGGCCAACGCCGATCGAGCGTGGCTTGCATGAGCGCGGTGATGATCGGAAAGGTGAACAGGATGAGAATGGCGAGCGTGACGGGGATGCGCGCGATCGAGCCGAGCGCCAATAGCGCGCCGCCGCCATAGAGCGCGCCTGCAATGACAGCGAGCGTGTGATCGCGTGCAGAGGTGCCAGTGGCGGCAGGAACGATTGCATCCCCGCCTGGCGGTGAGCGGTGCCTGACGAAGAGGCGAACCGCGAGCGCCATGATGAGGGCGATCAGGCCTGATGCAGCGTAGCGCCCTGTGAGGAACGACTGCACATCACCCCCGTTCGCGTACATGAAGGGCAGTGCAATATTGCTGACACTGATAGCAAGCGCTGCGACGACACCCGCGATCACACCAGCGATGGTGAGGCGGTGCACTCCGGCGACGTGCTCAACCACGTTGTGACGCCTGGCGCACAAACTGCGCAAGAACGACGGCCGCCACAACAATCAACGCTCCGATCAGATGCACGAGTTTGAACGGGGCGGAGAGGAAAATAATCACCATGGCCAGCGTGAAAATCGGTTCGAGATTCATGACCATCGAGGTTGAGGGTCCGCCAATCATCTGGATTGCGCGGAACATCAGAAGGATCGCAATCGTGTAATAGGCGAGCGACAGCAGGATTGCGTAACTCCCGGGCGAGCCGAATGTCGGTAGTCCGACCACGAACTCACGCCCGCCACCCGTGTTCGCGACCAACAAGTAGCCGCAATAGATCAGCGTCGTGATCACTAGGCCCGGCATCGAGATGTGGAACGAGGCAACGCTCGGCGGCATGTGCGCAAACCATCGGTCGCTCAGCACAAACGTGACGGCCATGCCCACGGCGGCGAGCCCTGCGCAGGCGATGCCCAACGGGTCATGCGGCAATGCGCCGACCTCCAGCGCGACAGCGAGACCGATCAACGCCACCGCCAGACACGCTGTAAATACGGCGCCTGGCCAAGTCCTTTCGAGAACGGCGTTGATCAGCGTCGTCAGGATCGGGAACGTCGAGAGTGTTAGGACGGCGAGCGGCACCGGGATCAGCGTGTACGACGTGAGCAACGCGAGGAGTGCACCTGCGAACACGATCCCGACGATGATGGTTTGCACTGGCTCGCCCGCGGCCAGACGAAGGGAGTGACCTGCCGATTGACAGACGAGGCCTACGACAACGCAGTAAAAGGCGTAGCGCATGGCCATCATGGCGGGCACGCTCCCGCCGTCTGCATAGTAGACCGCCAGCGCCGTGTTGTTGCCGCTCAGGAAAAACGCGGTACCGACGGCGCAGGCTACGCCAAACCACTTGATGCGCGTTGCGACCGCCGCACGCCGCTCCTGTGCGTCAGTCTCCTTGGAAGCGTCATCCCCCAATCGCCTTGTCGACGGTGTCTGCGCTTCAACGAACTGTTGCCCGACGTGCCGCACCTGCGCCCCCAACGTGACTGCCGCGCCGATGGCTGACCCGACCGACGTGCGCATGCGATCCGGCGGATCGCACGCTTTCCGGCTTGCGTTGTGGCACAGTTTCGCGTTGGGGTGACGGTTCACATGCGGCGCATTTGGGCGGTCCAGGCAAGACGCGCGTGGCCGTAAGAGACACGGGAGCACAGTAATGGATCAGAGCCGTATGGTGTCGTTCCGGCAGATGAAGGACGGCACGGCCGCCGACTATCATCTCCTCGATGAACTGGAGGAAGAGTTCGTCGCCAAGTTGCCGGCCCGCATCATGCGTGAACTTGCCGAACTCGACGACAGCCTTTCCGGCTACCAGGTGTCGCGGCTCGAGCATTCACTGATTTCCGCAACGATGGCCGAGCGCGACGGCGCCGATCTCGACTGGATTGTCACTGCTCTCATTCACGACATCGGCGATGGGCTTGCACCTCACAACCACGACAGCCTCGCCGCCGTCATTGGCGCGCCTTATCTGCGCGACGAATGCACCTGGACGTTGCGCACGCACGGCATCTTCCAGATGTACTACTATGCGCACCTGATCGGCGGCGACCGGGAGGCGCGGCAGAAGTATGCCGATCACCCCTACTTCCAGACCGGCGTCGACTTTACCGAACGCTGGGACCAGTCAGCGTTCGACCCGGATTATGAGTGGCAGCCGCTCGAGTATTTCGCGCCGATGGTCGCGGAGGTTTTTTCCCGTAAACCGTGGGATGCGTCCGTGATCCGGGCTGGGGAGCGGGTGGGTTTTTGAAATTGAGGAAGCTAATGTCCATCCTAGCGAAAACCCTATCCGTTGCGGCAATTGCCGGATGGATCGGATACGTTTTACCCGTTATCTCTTCAAACTTTTCTTCTCAGAGACCAGCTTTTGCGCATGCTGAAATCGACATTCTTGAAAAAGAGCCAAATTGGAATGACGCAAAAATTGCGGAAGCACTCACCGTCATAAACGAGACACTGGATGCAGCACTTGATTCTTTTAACCGACGAGAGCACACACAAGCCATTGCTCTTGCTTCATCAGCAATTGAACTCATTACACCCCTAGCGTCTTATTACGCCCAACATCTTTCATTTGCTTATGTTATAAGAGGTCAAGCACGTGCGTTCAGCAAAGACGATGATGGAGCCCTCGAGGATTATGCGAATGCGCTGGCGTTGAACGACAAGCTCACATGGATCTTCGGAGCTCGCGCATATATTTACCTTAGACGCGGTTCATTCTTACAAGCGGAGCGTGACGTTAAACGCGCCCTAGCTCACGAACCTAATTCGCTCGATCTACAACATAGCCTCGGGGACGTTTATTATTACTCAGGACGCTTTGATGAAGCGCGAAAACACTGGCGCTCCTCGTGCAAAGCCGCCACAAAACACGATGTCGCATCCATTCAAAGCCGACTGTCTGAGATTAAGCGTTTCTCTCAACCTGCTGATGGAAAATGCAGTAGAGCACTTATTGATGCATTCGAAGTGTGCGCGAAGGAAAAGTGCCAATTTTAGGCGATGGAACACTTCCAACCCCTAATGGGCTAAACGCCCAACCTGTCCCGAAGCGCATACCAGGTCATGGCGAGAACCAGGAGCGGGTGGCGCAAGGATTTGCCACCGGGGAAGGGGAGGGTCGGTAGGCGCGCGAAGACGTTGAAGCCGTCGGTCTCGCCGGTGATGGCGTCGGCGATCAGCTTTCCGGCCATCGGGGCAATGGCGACGCCGTGCCCGGAAAAGCCGCTGGCTGACCAGACGCTCGGGCCGAGGCGCCGCACAAGTGGCAATCGTGAGCTGGTGATCGCCAACGTGCCTCCCCAAGCATAATCGAGACGGACATCTGCGAGTTGTGGGAAGATCCGCGCCACCGGCTTTCTGACGAGTGCGGCGATATCCTTCGGGAAACGATAGGAATACGTCTCTCCGCCGCCGAACAGCAGCCGATGGTCCTGCGACAGGCGGAAGTAGTTGACGACAAAGTTGCTGTCGGCAACGCCGATGTTGTCCCGGATCAGCGCACGGGCCCGCTCAGCGCCCAGCGGTTCCGTCGCGACGATGAAGTTGTTGATCGGCATGACGCGGCGGGCGATGCGAGGCTCGAGGCCGTCGAGGTAACCGTTACACGCGAGGATGACATGGTCGGCGCGGATGGTGCTGCGATCGGTTTTGAGCGTTGCCTGAGGCGTGTTTTTCTCTGGCGGTGCGTGGTGCGACACAGCGCTTTGCTCGAAGATGCGAGCTCCGGCAGCGCATGCTGCATGGGCGAGGCCGAGCGCGTAGTTCAACGGGTGGAGATGGCTGGCTCCGTGATCGAGCGCGCCGCCGACATAGCTCGGACTGGCGATGTGCGCGCGGACCGCGGCGGTGTCGAGCAACTCGAGCTTATCGTAATCGTAGCGCTCGGCGAGGTGTTCGATGTTGGCGACGGTCTCGGCGCGGCCGGGCCATGAGCTGTCGCTGCCTGCTTCGTGGCGTGGGGCATACGTGACATGCGCGACGCCGGGCTGGAGATCGCAGTCGATCTCGTGGGTTGCGATGCGCTCATGGGCGAGGCGCTTTGCTGCTTGCGTGATCGACCAGATGTGACGGGCATCGTCCCGTCCCAGACGCTTCTCCAGCGAGATTTGAGACGGATTGAGCCCACTGCCGAGCTGACCGCCATTGCGACCGGAGGCGCCCCACCCGACGCGGTGCGCTTCCAGCAGGATGACGCGACGGCCTGCGTTGGCGAGTTCGAGTGCGGCGGAGAGCCCGGTGAAGCCGCCTCCGACGATGCAGACGTCCGCGGTTAAATCTCCGTCAGCTGTCGGATACGGCGGCGCAGGGTTGGCGGTCGCGGCATACCAAGAGGCCGGATATGCGCCCGGAGACTGATCCGGTGCGTTGAGCAAGCCCTGCGCCGCGCGTGTCACGCAGTGATCAGCCCGTGCTGTTTCAGATGCGCATAAGCGTCGTCGAGAGCGATACGGGCTTTTTCGACCAGCTCGTCCAGTTCATCGTGGCTGATGACGAGCGGAGGCGAGATGACCATCCGTGACTTGACGGCGCGCATAACAAGACCGGCATTCAGAGCCATATCGCGCACGACGGCGGCGGCGGCCGGGCCGTCCTCAAACAGGCGATTCGTCGCCTTATCGCAGACGAGTTCGACTGCGCCGAGCATGCCGATCGCACGGGCTTCCCCGACGAGCGGATGGTCGCCGAGTGTCAGCCACTTTTCGCGAAAGTACGGACCGGTGTCTTTTGCGACGCGCTCGATCAACCCTTCGCGCTCAATGATCTCGAGGTTGGCGAGTGCGGCAGCGCAGGCGGCGGGGTGGCCGGAGTAGGTGTAACCGTGGTTGAACTCGCCGCCGGCCTCCATGCCTTCGACCACGCGGTCGCTGACGATATTCCCGGAGATTGGCAGGTAACCGGAGGACAGCCCCTTCGCAATGGTGATGATGTCGGGCTCAAGGCCGTACTCCATGCAGCCGAACCAATGCCCCAGCCGACCAAAGCCACAGATCACTTCATCTGAAATCAGGAGGATATTGCGCTCGCGGCAGATGCGCTGGATCTCCGGCCAGTAGGTGTCCGGGGGAATAATGACACCACCCGCGCCCTGCACCGGCTCGCCGATGAATGCGGCGACGCGATCTTCGCCCAGTTCGTCGATTTTCTCTTCCAGCTGACGGGCGCAGGCGAGGCCGAACGCGTCCGGATCCATGCCGTTCGCTTCGCCGTAGACAAAAGGCTGATCGATGTGCGTGATGTCAGCAATCGGCATGCCGCCCTGCTCGTGCATGTAGTTCATGCCGCCAAGGCTGGCCGACGCCATTGTCGAGCCGTGATAGGCGTTTTTGCGAGAGATGATGACGGTCTTCGTCGGGTGGCCGACCGACGCCCAATAGTGCCGGACCATGCGCACGTTAGTGTCGTTCGCGTCTGAACCGGAGACGCCAAAGAAAACGCGGTTCATATGCGGCGGAGCGATGCTGGCGATTTTCTCCGAGAGCGCGATTGCCGGTGGGTGCGTCGTGGAGAAAAATGTATTGTAGTAGGGCAGCTGTACCATCTGGCGATGAGCGGCGTCGGCGATTTCGTTGTGACCGTAGCCGATGTTGACGCACCAGAGGCCCGCCATGCCGTCGAGGATTTTATTCCCGTCCGAATCATAAAGGTAGACGCCGTTGGCGCCGGTGATCACGCGCGAACCTTTCGCGTTGAGCTCGGCTGTATCCGAGAAACAGTGAATGTGGTGCGCGGCGTCGATCGCCTGGAGTTCAGCGGTGGGCGGCAGGTTGGCCATGATGTTCATCGCAGTGTCCTCTCGTGCCGCTCGGGGCTTTGGTTGCGGGCGCTGGGGCTCAGACGCTCAACAGCAGATGTTCACGTTCCCACGGGCTGATCACCCGCATGTATTCGTTCAGCTCTTCGTGTTTGACGGCCTGGAAAAGCTGGCTGAAGCCGGTGCCGAGCGCTTCCTGCAACGGTTGACAGCTGCCGAAGAGTTGCAGCGCCTCCTGTAGTCCGCGTGGCAGGCCGTGGTCGGCGGAGTATGCGCTGCCCTGCACGGCCTGGCGCGGCTCGATGCGATCACGCATGCCGAGGTAGCCACACGCAAGTGAGACAGCGATCGCAAGGTAGGGGTTTGTGTCCGCACCGGCGACGCGATTTTCGACCCGACGGGCAACTGGTTCGGAGAGCGGGACGCGCAGCCCGGCGCTGCGGTTGTCTTTCCCCCACTCCAGATTAATGGGCGCTGCAGCGTCCGGCACAAGGCGGCGATAAGAATTCACATAGGGCGCGAGGATGCACATTGCGGCGGCGAGGTAATTCTGTAAGCCCCCGACGTGATGGAGAAATGTGTCGGTCGATGCGCCGGTCTCGTCGGAAAAGATGGAACGACCTGTTTCGATATCGACGACGCTTTGATGGATGTGCAGCGCGCTTCCGGGCTGATCTTCCATCGGTTTCGCCATGAACGTGGCGTAGCAATCGTTGCGCAGTGCGGCCTCGCGGATGGTCCGCTTGAAGAGGAAGGCCTGATCCGCCAGCAGCAGCGGATCGCCGTGCTTGATATTGATTTCGAGCTGTGAAGCACCGCCCTCCTGAATGATCGTATCGATCTCGAGTCCCTGATCCTCGGCGAAATCATAGATCTCATCGACAATGACATCGAACTCGTCGACGGCGCTGATGCTGTAGGACTGACGGCTGGCGGCAGCACGTCCGGAGCGGCCGACCGGCGGGACCAGCGGCTCGTCCGGATTGGTATTCCGGCGCGTCAGATAAAACTCCAGTTCCGGCGCAACCACCGGTCGCCAGCCTTCGGCGGCATAGAGACCGATGATGCGCTGGAGGACCTGACGCGGCGCGTGCTCCAGCGGTTCTCCGGTGTTGAGCAGGCTGTCGTGGATGACCTGTGCGGTCGGGCTTTTCGCCCAGGGCACCTGCCGCAGGGTTGCGATGTCCGGGATCAGGTCGAGATCGTTCTCGGCGTACTGGTTATCACCATCAAAATCAGCGTAGCCGCCGGTGATGGTCTGGAAGAAAATGGAATCGGGGAGATGCAGCGGCACGAGGTCAGAGAATTTCTGTGCCGGCATGACCTTGCCGCGCGCAACACCCGCAAGATCGGGCACGACACATTCGACCTCCTCGATGCGATGCACGCTCAGCCATTGGCTCACGGCGGCCCGCTTCGTCGCGATGTCCGCGTCAGGTGCGAGCGCGGCGAGATCGGCGCTTGGCGCATGCGCGGGATCAAGCATCTTTGTGTCTCCAACCGGCGTGACGGTCATGCAACAGCCTGCGCCGTGGCGGAATTCTTTTTGCGGGCTGCGCGAGCGTGGCGGAGGAAGTCAACAATCCAGGACGCGGCGACATCGCGGCTGAGTGGCTGGCCGAGGGTTTCACGCGCCGGGTCGAGCCGGTCGTCCGGCACAAGTCCGGTCAGCCGCTGGTCGATCAGATCGCGGGCGAAGGCATCGTCGAACTCGGGATGAGGCTGCATCGTGAGTATGCAATCGCCGTAGATCAGCGCGGCATTCTCGCAAAAGCGGGATCGTGCGATCACTTCGGCCCCGGGCGGCCGCTCGATCACCTGATCCTGATGGACGGCGTTAATCTCCAATCGATCCGGCTGCGCGGACATCCATGGGCGGTGCTCGATGACGTCATAGGCGTGATGGCCGACCCCCCAGCCCTTGTCAGACTGGACGACGGTGCCGCCAAGTGCGCTGGCGATAACCTGATGTCCGAAACAAATGCCGACGAGCGGAACATTCGCATTCACGGCACTCCGCACGAAGCCTTCGAGCGCGAGGAGCCCGTCCAGCCGCTCGTAAACGCCATGGCGTGAGCCGGTGATCAGCCACGCATCCGCCTCATCCGGGTCGTCGGGCACATCGCCATCCAGCGCAGCGCGGGTGAGAAATTCGAGGTCCGGATCGACGGTGCGGAGCAGGTTGCGAAACATCGACGGATAGTCGCCATGACGTGCATCGAGGACTTCTGGTGGACGTCCGGTCTCGATAATGCCGATGCGCATGGCGCGTGTGATCCGTCAGATGAAGAAACCCAAAGGCAATCTGGAGCGTATCACTGTTATCACCGTGCACAAGCCATGCCCGCAAGGAGCCCAAATGTCCCTCCCCCATCACGTTCGAGCCGCAGCCCTTTC
>JBCBXF010000061.1:0-14360 GCA_039816705.1 Pseudomonadota bacterium
TGATCTCGATCCGCTCCAGTGTATCGATATCGGAGTGCATGTAGCGCACCCGCACGCCCTGCTCGTGCATGTATTCTGTCAGGTCTTCAGCCATGCGCTTCGTGAGCGTGGTGACAAGCGTGCGATACCCCTTCGCGGTCGTCTGCTTTACCTCATCCAACAGGTCGTCGACCTGCGTGGTCGCCGGGCGGACTTCAACAACCGGATCGACCAGTCCCGTCGGGCGAATGACCTGTTCGGAGAACACACCGTCGGTTTGCTCAAGCTCCCAGCTGCCGGGGGTCGCCGAGACGTAGACCGACTGCGGGCGCATTGCGTCCCACTCCTCAAAGCGCAAGGGGCGGTTGTCCATGCAGGACGGTAGGCGAAACCCATATTCCGCGAGCGTTGCCTTGCGGCGAAAGTCGCCGCGAAACATGCCGCCAAGCTGACCAACGGTCACGTGACTTTCGTCGACGAAAACCAGCGCATTGTCAGGCAGGTATTCAAACAGCGTTGGCGGCGGATCACCCGGCGCGCGTCCCGTGAGGTAACGGGAATAGTTCTCAATTCCCGCGCAGGACCCCGTTGCTTCCATCATTTCGAGATCGAACATCGTGCGCTGTTCAAGTCGCTGCGCCTCCAGCAGCTTCCCGGATGCATTCATCTCCTCAAGCCGTGCCTTCAATTCTGAGCGGATCTGCTTCATCGCTTGCTGCAGCGTCGGCTTCGGCGTCACGTAGTGCGAGTTCGCATAGACCTTGACGAGCTTGAGATCCTGCACCTTCTGCCCGGTGAGCGGATCAAATTCCGTGATGCTCTCGACTTCGTCGCCGAACATCGAGATTCGCCACGCTCGGTCTTCATAGTGCGCGGGAAAGAGCTCGATCGTATCGCCTCGCACGCGAAAGGTGCCGCGCGTGAAAGCCATGTCATTGCGCTTGTATTGGAGCGCCACGAGATCAGCGAGCAACTGGCGTTGCGAAATATTCTCCCCAACCTGGATCGCGAACGTCATAGCCGTGTAGGTCTCGACCGATCCGATACCGTAGATGCAGGAGACCGACGCCACGATGATCACGTCGTCGCGCTCCAACAGCGCGCGTGTCGCCGAGTGGCGCATCCGGTCGATCTGCTCGTTTACGCTCGCTTCCTTCTCGATGTACGTATCCGTCCGCGGAACATACGCTTCTGGTTGGTAGTAGTCGTAATAGGAGACGAAATACTCGACCGCGTTGTTGGGGAAGAATGATTTGAACTCCCCATAGAGCTGCGCTGCGAGTGTCTTATTCGGCGCCAGCACGAGCCCAGGTCGCTGCGTTTCCTGGATGATGTGCGCGACCGTGAACGTTTTGCCCGAACCGGTAACCCCGAGCAGTACCTGGTCGCGTTCGTACTCACGCACGCCGGCCGCCAACTCCTTGATCGCCTGCGGCTGATCCCCTTTGGGATCAAATTCGGACTGCAGATCAAACCTGACCCCGCCTTCCGACTTCTCCGGCCGCTCAGGCCGGTGCGGCACCCACGGTTTGTCCTCGTAGTCCGGATTGATCTGCGATTGCACAATTGGGTGACTGGTGATCAGCGGCTGTGAGGCCTCAGCAAAACCGGCCCGCGCGTCTTTCGCCGATGGCAACAACTTGCTCGCCATGCCGCCACTGCGCACGTCCTCATACATTTGCTGACCCCGGATCGCCGGCAGCGAGGAAAGCACGGGCTGCGTGTCCGGCGAGGGTGCGGTCTGCTCCGGAACGTCGGTGGCAATGCTGTCCGCCGAGGCCGCACCTTTTGACGCGCCACCCCGCCGCTTCGAGGTCGCCATCTTGCCGCGAAACGTGGGCGCAACGCCGGGCGTCCCGGCCTCGGTCTCAGGCGGCGGCTGCACAGGCTTACCCGCTTTCGGCCCGCGTCCGGCAGCGCGCTTGGTCGGCGCCTTTTTTTTCGCAGCGCTCGCTGACTTTGGCGCAGGCTTGCGCGCGGCTTTTCTCGTTGTCTCACTCATCGCGGGAATATGTGCCGACCGCGACCCGCAATCAATGATTGCCCTGCCGCATTCCTGCTTTTCGGAGGCGTTTGTGGGGAACGCGTTCGCCGCGCGCACGTTGATGGAGCATCATCAACATAATTCCCAAGGAGACGCATGTTGGGCCGCATCCGCGATTGGTTTCGCCCCGCACCTGATCGATCTGACGCCCCGCATATGCCAGCCGACCACTATTATCTGTTCGATCATCACCGCGACACGGTGGACGATCTGGCCCGTCGCGCTGAGGCTGAGTGAGGAGCATTCGTTCAGGCGCTGACCGTCACCGCTTCCCGATCCAACAGGGCGTTGACGCTCTTCTGGCGCGCCAACTGCTTCACCGCGTTCGACGCCACGACCTCGTGTCGCTCGGCAAAAGCCTGGTGGTGCTCTTCGATCTTGTCGAGATCGTAGACATAGTTGACCATCAGCCCGAAGGATTGGGCGCGCCCTCGCTCCGACATATCGCCGAGCCAGTTGATCCGGTCCAGCCGCGCACCGTTGCCAAGATGAAAGCGTTGCACCGGATCAAACGGATGCCCGGAACGATGTTTCGCATGCAGAAAATAGTGTGCCGCCAACCCGGCCAACGAACTGCGCAGGCGCGAAACCAGTGCGTCGTCCTGGTGCCAATCTTCATCGTTGAGCCGTGCAACATCTCCGGCAACATCGGCCGATGACGCACCGGAGGGGCGAACCGTCGCAAGGTCATTCAACACCTCGCGTTCAGCCCATTTGCGGAAGGTCGGCACGGGCGAAAGCGTTGCAAAACGTTTGACGTGAGGCAGTTCCTGCAAAAGTTCACGCGCCACCTGCTTGATCAGGAAGTTGCCGAATGAAATCCCGGCGAGACCCTTCTGGCAGTTCGAGATCGAATAAAAGATCGCGGTATCGGCGTCGCCCGCACTGATCTGCTCGCGCTCGGTTGCGAGGATCGGCGCAATCGCATCCGCCATGCCTTTCACAAGTGCCACCTCGACAAAGATGAGCGGCTCAGCGTTCAGCGCCGGGTGGAAAAAGGCATAGCATCGCCGATCAGCCGGCTCGATCCGTCTCCGAAGATCGTTCCAGCTACGGATCTCGTGCACCGCTTCGTACGCGATGATCTTTTCGAGAATGTTCGCCGGCGTGCGCCACGTGATCGGCTCAAGAACCAGAAATCCGCGATTGAACCAGGACCCGAGCAGGTGCCCAAAATCGTTGTCGACATCGCGCAGCTCGCTCCGGGTCTTGATGTGCGGCAACAGATCCGCGCGCATACGGACAAGTCGCTCCGTGCCGCGCGTGGTGCGGTTGAGCTTGCGGATCAGCTCCTGCCGACGCGGCTCGGCGATCTGATGAAGCCGGGCCGCCTCGCCTGCTGTCGGATTGCCCCGATAGTGTGCGATCGCGTCCTCGACCGCTGCGAGGTCAGGTCCAAAGCGTTGCGCCAACTCCGAGAAGAAGATCTCTTGCGCTTCATCGTCGAGCTGGTCGTAGGCATCAAACAGTTGATCGGCTATCGCGAGCTCGGACGCTTCCCCGCTTTGATCAAGCAACTGTTCGGCCAGCCGCACAGGATCTGCAGCGCCGCCGCGGGGATCATTGCGATCGATCAACGAGCGGCTGCGCTCAGCGATCGAATTCAGAAGATCACCCAGAAAACTTGTCATCCATCCACCCCGATCAAACTGGGCGAACCGGCGACAGCCCCCGTATTCGCCGTCACGGGTTTTCCCCGCTTCGCCCCGACACGAATCAGAGACTAGGCGAAGAGTTCAAAGCTTCCTTGAAGACCGACGACTTTTTCGCCGCACACCAACGCACACGTATGCGGGAGCCCAAACTAGACTTGGATCCCACTGACCTCGGCGTTGATATGCGCGACGTGGTCGTTCTCGAGGTCGAGGGCAAAGCCGAGCCTTTCAAGGAACGATTGCTCGGCCACGTTGTCGCCGCCAATCGTCATCCGTGCCGCTGTATAAACTTGGGCGGCCTGCTGCTCTGTCACCACACGATCGGCAAGATCATCGACAGACGCCGGGTTCTCGAATTCAGCGGCCAGAAAGTCTGCGGCGTCCGCGCTCATGCCCGCGTCCCGAATGCCACCCATGATCGCCGTTCGCTCATCCGCATCGATATGCCCGTCGGCAGCCGCGCCGGCGATCATGGCCCGCAACAAAAGCGTGGCATCATCACTCGTCACGCGCTGCACCGCATAGTCGGAATCCTCCGGCGGCAATTCCGGCGCGTCCTGACGGCTCGTGATGAGCGGCCGGCCGTTCTGATGGTTCTGATAGGCTTTGTAGGCAAGTCCCGCGATCAACGCGAGACCACCAAGCTTCGCTGCGCCCGTCGCCACCCGGCGCCCGGATTCCGTGCCGAGCAAAATGGCTCCAAGTCCGCCGAGAATTCCCCCCGCTGCCATCTTGTTGTCGCCGGCCCACTGTTTGGCCTGTTCGAGCAACTCGCCCGAAGAGCCGCCGCCGAATTGCTCCAGGATGTTATCTAGCGCGTCAGTTGCCCCGGTTCTCTCATTCAGGTTTTGCGCGCCATCGCGCACACCGCTGCTCGCTTGACCAAAGATGTCTTGAAGCCCGCGACCGAAATCGGATGTACCGACCTCGCGGACTTTTTCGCGCGCGGATTGGCCGCCTTCTGACGCGGCACCGATGAGCGTGTCGAGAAGTTGCTTGGCGTCGAACATTCGGAAAACTCCTGCGTGTCGGGGGACTGCGCCAGAGTTTAGCCCACACGACGTGTGCTGAAAACCGTCACTTCGGCGCGTGAGGGCATCTCGCAACGTGTGCCAGGCGGGGATGCGTGTCAGTCAACAGGCGTCAGACCACCGAAGACCGGCAGCCGTGCAACCGTTTTCGGCTCCAGCACGTCGGGTTGCACGTCAACACGTACCACGCTCGGCACAACAACAACCGAGGGCGCACGTTCGCCGCCAATCCGGGTCATCAGATCAGCCGGGACTGCCAGCGATCCGGTCGTGACTGCAAACGTCAGCGCAGCGAGACAGAACGTGAGCGCCGTAAACCCGATACCGCCTGAACGGGAGACTGGCCGCGCATAGCTCAGCTGGACGCCCTGACGTTGTGTCGTAACGCGGGCAGGCACCATATGCTTTTCAGCGGGGGCAGGTCTGTGCATGGGTAAAGTCACCGTCCGTAAACGACGTTGCATGGGGCACTCTCTTTCTAGGATGCAACTGCACAGACTAAAAATGTATGAACGTATGGTGCTTAATGGGACGTTAGGCCCGCATCCCGCGTTTCATCTCGCGCAAGTTGCAAATGCGGAGCCAAAATCAACAGGGCGCAGGTGCGCGCATTTGAGCCCGACACTTCGCCAACGCTCGTGAGACATCGCATGTTCACTGTCGCAGCGCTCTACCGCTTTACAACGATTGCCAAGCCCGATGCGCTCCGCGACCCGCTGCACGAACTCTGCGTCACGGCCGGACTTTCCGGAACGCTGCTGCTTGCGCAAGAAGGGATCAACGGGACCGTTGCTGGCCCTCGCCGCGGCGTCGACATGCTGACCGATTGGATCCGGGCACGCATTCCGGATTGTGAACGCCTGGACGTGAAATATTCCTCCGCTGAAGCCAATCCATTCTTGCGCATGAAAGTGCGGCTCAAGAAGGAAATTGTGACGATGGGACGAACGGGTATCGACCCCCGCAAAAGTGTCGGCACATACGTGGCACCGGAAGATTGGAACGCGCTGATCCAGGACCCGGAAACGATCGTCGTTGATACGCGCAACGACTACGAAGTGGCGATCGGCACGTTTGAGGGGGCACGAAACCCAAATACGCAGACGTTTCGTGAGTTTCCCTCCTGGGCGGAGGCCACCTTGACGGCGGAACAGCAGGCGGAGAAGGCATCCGCTTCCCGACCCAGGAAGATCGCGATGTTCTGCACAGGTGGCATCCGCTGCGAGAAAGCGACAGCGTTTCTGAAAGAGCTAGGTCACGATGAGGTTTATCATCTGGAGGGCGGTATCCTGCGCTATCTGGCGACCATTCCCGAAGAGGAAAGTCTATGGCGTGGCGAGTGCTTCGTCTTCGATCAACGCGTCTCCGTCACCCACGGCCTTGCCGAAGGAAGCTTTGATCAGTGCTTTGCCTGCCGACATCCGGTAAGCGAAGAAGAAAAAAATGCGCCGGAATATAAAGCGGGCGTCTCGTGTCCCCGCTGCTTTGATCAGACAAGTGCGGAGCGAAAATCCGGCCTCGAAGAGCGTCAGCGCCAGATCAGTTTTGCCGCGGCACGTGGCACGCGCCATCTCGGCGCCCCCAAGCAGACCCCTGCGACGCATGCGCCTGAAACAACACAAGCTCCTGTAAAATCACGCAAATCGTGATCAGAACGGATGCCGCATCACGTTGCACGCACATCTCACAGCTGATAGCGTTGCAAATGTAAGCGGGACGACAGGTAGCAACCGAAACGTGCCAGGAAAGGAGACGCACAGATGTGCGATTATTCTCTCGAAGCTTACAAGACGCGCCCGGCTCACGTCGGAGAAACCATCCGAACCCAACGCTTCCCGAGTGGAAGCATCGGGTTTGTCGCGCCGGAAAATGAAACCGTTGCTGTTTGCCTTGCCTCGGATACGAAGCTCGCGTTGACCCACGTGCCGGCCTCGATTGCACGCGCCGATGCACAACGTAACGCGCTGGTAAACGCCACGTTTGTGCAACTCGACACAACCGCCTATCGCGATGCCGTCCGCCTCGCGAATGGTCACGTGGTCACGCTGCAGCAACTGGGTGCCGGCGTTATGGCGCATGTTGTCGACACACTGACTGGCGACAGACGTCACGATCAAACAACACATCAACCAGACGAATTGCGCGCACTCGAAGAAAGCGCAGCCTGACATAACCGGTCGTGACTTCGGAGAAAAACGCGCTGCGCGCCGTCACCCGTGCGCAGCGCGGCCAAACTATGTTCGAATGTCGACAACGCTTGGTGCGACACGATTGGTCGCGTCGCTGAGCCGCTCTGCAACGCATTCGCGGACGCCTTCTCGCCAGTGCGGCAAGCCAAGACCAAACACTTCATCGAGCTTGCCGCAGGAAAGCCGCGCATTCTTCGGGCGGGGTACGACGCAGGGAAACTGATCGGACGCAACCGCCGTGACCTCACTCGGGGCCGATCCGACATCCGCACCCGATGCCATCTCGTCAACGATCGCATGTGCCATGTCGTAACGCGACGCATGTCCCCGCCCGGCTGCATGATAAATCCCCCACGCCGGATCACCTTCCGCACGATCAGCAATTTGCCCTGCGAGATCGAGGACCGTTGTCGCCAGATGGGTCGCATAGGTCGGCGAGCCGACCTGATCCGCAACCGCTTCGACAGGGCTGCCATCTCCCGCCCGCTCTGCGATGACATCGACGAAACCGGAGCCTTTTGCACTGTACACCCACGCCGTGCGCAGAATGATATGTCGGGGGTTTGCCGCCTGTACCGCCCGTTCGCCGGCAAGTTTCGTCATGCCATAGACGCACTGCGGGTTCGGTCGATCCTCCTCACGCCAAGGCGCCTCACCTGAGCCATCAAATACATAATCCGTCGACATCTGGATGATTGCCGCCCCATACTCGGTAGCCGCCTCGGCCATCATGCGTGCACCATCACAGTTCAGCGCTTGCGCTTCGTCCACGTCACTCTCGGCGCCATCGATGTCGGTGTATGCCGCGGCATTGATGATCACATCCGGCGATGCGTCAGACAGCGCTCGGCGCAAGGTGGGTTGTTCGCATAAGTCGCGCGCAGGCCGCCCGACGGCAAACGACGTCACGTCGGCCCGGCCCGGAACCATCGCAACGAGCGCTTTTGCTATCTGCCCCTGCCAACCGCAGATCAGTAGTCGCATGTCCTGTTCGCCCCTCAGAGCCGGGCAAAGGCCACGAAGCTCGGTATCTCGACATTTACGTCCATTCCGCCGTCGCCAAGTCTTGCGGTGCCTACCGCAAGCTTACATCGGTGATCTGTCCAAGCGTTGCAGCAAACCTAATCGGATATGGCGCAATGGATGAAATTTCTTCTCAAAGACGACCTGCGAGTTAACCGTTTTTTTCATCTCCAACCCTAACGTTCAGCCTACGGTTTGATCAGCCTGGGTGCACAACATGCTGGATGCGGTTTTCGAGGGGAAGGGTTCGTCGTCACTGCTTGGGCAGTACTCCGAATCGCTCGGGCAGGCCGTTCTGCGCCATCGCGCGCACTGGGCCGAGCATTCCGCTCGCGTGGAGGCCGAACTCGCCAATCAGATGAAGTCCGAGTTCATCGCGAACATGAGCCATGAGTTGCGCACTCCTCTCAACACAATCATCGGCTTTTCCAAGCTGATCTCTGACAGCAAGGAGCGCAAGCTCTCAGAAGACAGCATCGTTGAATACGCAACGATGGTGAACAGCGCGGCTGAACACCTCCTCTCGGTGATCAACGACATCCTCGACATATCGAAAATTCAGTCCGGCAAGTACGAGCTGGATCGCCAGCCGACACAGCTCGACGAAGTGATGGCAGCCTCGTTGGCATTCTTCAAACTGAACGCGGAAGAAAAGAACATACAGCTGGTCAGCCACCTCGGCGACGACGTGCCCGCCATCCTCGGCGACAGTGTGAAGATCAAGCAGGTTCTGATGAACCTGATCGGCAACGCGGTGAAATTCACGCCTGAGTCCGGTCGCGTCGAAGTGTTCGTCAATGCGACCACCTACGGCGTTGTCGAGTGCATTGTACGCGATACCGGCGTGGGCATGACAGAAGACGAAGTGAGCGTCGCGCTCACGCCATTCGGCCAAGTCGACGCATCGCGGACGCGTTGGCGCGAAGGGACCGGCCTTGGTTTACCGATCGCAAAAGCATTGGTCGAACTTCACCGTGGCGGATTTTCGATCTCAAGCGTACCCGGCGTCGGAACCGAGATCATCGTGTCGTTCCCGGTGATCAAACAAGACGGCGACCATCTCCTCGATTTCGACGAGTTCGGTGCCACACCGGCGGGCGCGTTCTTCCCGATGGACACCGGCGCAGCCCCGATCGGGGCGTCTGATGCACCGCTTCCGCCGCCGACCTTTGTGGGCGCAGAGCCGAGCGAACCGCCGCAGAGATCCAAGACACCAATGCGAACATCACCTGGAGAAGACACCGGCGTTGAGATGTTCGATGACACACACCTGATGGCAGAGATACTCCAACCATGAACATGCACAGCGATGCAATGAGCTTCGGCGCGGATCAGCCGCTCGGAGACGACAACTGGATTGGCCGGATCGTTTCGGTCACGGGCTCGAAAGCGATTGTCCTGCTCGACAATCACAAGTTGTCATCAATCGATCAGGCGCACAATCGCCCGGAAATGGGCACTCTGCTCGCGCTCGACACGGACAAATCGGTGAGCCTTGGCCTCGTCTCAGCGCTCAGTGTCCCCGTCCCCGCCCAGCGCGAAGACGATACTGAAATCTGGATTGCCGAGCTGAGCCTCGTTGGCGAACTGGTCAAGGATGCCGACGGAATACCGACGAAGTTCAACCGCGGTGTTTCGACCTATCCAGGCCTTGGCGCGCTCGCCCGTCTTGCAACGAAGGAAGAACTCGCCAAATCGTTTTCGACCGATGGCGAACACGCCGTCTGCGTCGGTGCCATTCGCCAGGACGCATCTATCCCGGCGATGGTCAAGACGGACGACCTTCTCGGCAAGCACTTCGCCATTCTCGGCACAACGGGCACCGGCAAATCATGCACAACTGCGCTGATCCTGCGTGCCATTCTGGAGAAAAATCCAGCGGCGCACCTCGTGATGCTGGACCCGCACAACGAATACTCCACATGTTTCGGCAACATGGCGGAAGTGATTTCACCTCGAAACATGCAACTGCCGCACTGGCTGCTGACCTTCGAGGAACTCGTCGAAGTGCTGATTGGCGACCCGACCGAGCGCAAGCAGGAAGTCGAGATGCTGCAGGAGTTGGTCCCGCTCTGCAAGGCGAAGTACGGCGCTGCTTCACGCGGCCAACAGGGCAAGCTGACCCGCAGCGCGATCGATAGCGGACGCTTCACCGTCGACACACCGGTGCCATGGCGCATCAACGACATGACCCAGTTGATCGACGAGCGTATGGGCCGTCTCGAAAACAAGCGTGATCTGGCACCATTCCGTGCTCTCAAGACGCGGATCGACACGATCACGAAAGACCAGCGCTACGCCTTCATGTTCGGCGGCATCACCGTTGATGACATCATGGCCGACGTTCTCGGCCGGATCTTCCGCGTGCCGGTCAACGACAAGCCGATTACCATCCTTGAGCTGACCGGCTTGCCGTCGGAAATCGTGAATGTGGTTGTCTCGGTTCTCTGCCGCATGACCTTCGACTTCGCGCTTTGGGGTGAGGGGCGCGTGCCGGTTACGATCGTGTGCGAGGAAGCTCACCGCTACGTGCCGGGTGGCGATTCCAACAAGAACGCATTCGAGCCCGCAAAGCGTGCAATTGCACGGATCGCCAAGGAAGGCCGCAAGTATGGCGCCTCACTGTGCATCATCACGCAGCGCCCGGCCGAAATTGACCCGACAATCCTCTCCCAGTGCAACACCGTCTTCGCACTTCGCATGTCAAACGACCGCGACCAGGAAATTGTCCGCTCGGCAATCTCCGACACGGGTTCAGGGCTGCTCGAGTTTCTCCCGGCACTCGGTGCGCGTGAAGCCATCGCTTTCGGTGATGGTGTCACCCTGCCAGTCCGGATTAAATTCCATGAGTTGCCCAAGGAAGCACTGCCGAAGAGTTCCACGGCAAAGTTCTCGGAGAAGTGGCAGCAGTCGACAGACGACATGGAACTGATCCGCATGATCGTGGATCGTTGGCGCGCATCCGGTGCCTCTGAAGTCGTCGACAAGACAGAAGACGGCGGCTATGCGCACCAGCCTGAAACCGCACCATCGAGCGGCAGCGCGCTGCGCAGGGAACGCCCAGTGCCACAGGTCGCTCCATCAGCTCCAGCCATGCCGCCCGTAGCTGCGCCGGAAGCCCCGGCATACGCCGAAGCGACACCCGAGTTAGCTCACGCCGCGACACCCGCGAACCCGCCTGCCAGCGAGTTGCCTCCGCCACCCCCGATGATGCACCCGGCAGCCGCTGATGTGCAGCACGCCGTCGAAATGGCAACTGCAGCACACAGCAGTGAGACACAGCCCGTGCCGCCACCGCCACCAGCGACCATGCACATGAGCGAGGATCACGCCGCCTCTCCCGCAGTTCGCGAGGCTGGACAGCACGAGGCCGCACCGTCCTCACCCCGCCCACGCCTGCGCCGCCGTGATCCGGCGATACCTGCCGAAGACGATGGATCGGCTTCGCTGGAGGATGGCCTGCGCGCAAGGCTCCTGCGCCGCGATAGCCCGCTCACGCGCAGCGAGTGACGAACACGCACATTGCGAACGAGGATGACAACGCCCCCGGCTCCCCCGGGGGCGTTTTTCGTTGTGAACCGAAACCGGCACACAGTCGTAGTATCGACACAATACAGTCGATTAGGTATATATCGAAACGATACAGCACCATGTTGTACAGCCATGCGCACCTGCGCGCGGCTGGTCAGCCACCGAAATACGCGCCGCCATGAATATACGCACTCTTTGCCTCGGCATCCTCCATTTCGATGAGGCGACCGGTTATGAGATCAACAAGCTCGCCTCCGATGGCAACTTCAGCCATTTCATCGAGGCGAGCTACGGCTCGATCTACCCGGCGCTGACACGACTGACGAAGGAAGGCTTGGTGACCTGGCGCGAGGACCGCCAGCCGGGAAACCCGTCACGAAAGATCTACGCCATCACGGACGACGGTCGTTCCGCGCTTGAAGACGCACTCCGCGATGAACCCAAGCACGACATCTTCAAATCCGAGTTTCTGTTCCTTCATCTGTTCAGCGGGCTCATCTCTCGCGAGCGCTTGTTGAGCGTCACACGCCAACGCACCAAAGATTTGAAGGCCGAAGAGCAGCGTATGATCGAAGCCCGCGACGATTGCGATCATCCCGGATCAAAGTTCGCACTTGGATACGGCCTGGCGCTGACACGTGCAGCCATTGACTATCTAACAACGACGCCGGTTCCGCAGGCGCCGGATGCAAACGCAGAAACGCGCGACACGCCGCGCGATGTTCCCCCAATCACCACCCCAGCCGAAGCGGTGCAATCATGAACGCCGAGCCTCCAAAGAATACAGCGGACCGCGCCAAGCCCGAGCAAGCGACGCCCACGAAGGCGTCCAAGGCATCATCCTACGTCTGGGCGCTCCTGATCGCACTGGCCATCACGGCTTGGATGTTCACCGGACAGTTTAAGGCCGACACTGGCGCAGTTGCCGAGGCTCAAAGCCCAACGGCCACGGCCCAATCGAAACCGGAGAGCAAGCCGGAAAAGCTCTTCCGTGTTCGTGTCACACCGTCGAAGGCCGAGCCACGCACCTCAAATCTGACAATCCGCGGCCAGACGAAGGCCAAGGCGCGCGTTCAGGTGCGGGCGGAAACAGCCGGCAAGGTGGAGAAAATTGCCGTGAAGAAAGGCGCGCGGGTCACAACCGGTGATTTGCTTTGTCAGATCGATATGGGCACACGGCGCGCAACGATGGCAGAAGCCGAAGCGTCACGCGTGCAGGCGCAGGGTGATTTCGCCTCCTCACAAAAGCTCTCCCGAAGCGGCTTCACCGCCGTCACCAAGCGCCGCGCGGACAAGGCGCGTCTCGATGCGGCCAAGGCGGCCTATGCGCGCGCAGAACTTGATATGGAGCGTACAAAAGTCCGGGCACCCTTTGACGGGATTGTGGAAGCCCAACCGGTGAAAGCTGGAGACTATCTGCGCGCCACGGATATCTGCGCAACGCTTGTCAAACTTGACCCCATCCTGCTGACGGGCGCGATCCCCGAACGTGACGTCGCGCGTGTCGAAGTGGGCATGAACGTGCGCGGCGAACTCGTCACCGGCGAAGAAGTGACCGGAAAAATCACGTTCATCTCACCCTCGGCCGAGACAAACACGCGCACGTTTGAGTTCGAGGCGGAAGCCGCAAACCCGAAGCGCAAACTCCGCGCTGGCGTGACCGCCGACATAATCATTCCCCTCAAGGCATCTGACGCACACCGCATAGCCGCCTCCGCGCTCTCGCTTGATGACAACGGTCGCATCGGCCTGCGCCTTGTGAGCGACGACCAGACAGTCCGTTTTATGCCGGTCACGATCCTCTCGAATGACAACGACGCTGTCTGGGTTTCCGGCCTTCCACAAACGGCGCAGGTCATCACCGTCGGTCAGGAATATGTCAGCGTCGGCCAACGCGTCGAAGCCGTGCGAGATGAAACCGTAGCCGATGGCGACAACGCCCGGCTGGAAAGTGAGAGCAGCGCAGCGCTTGGGTCTCCGATGGTTGAGACGTCGCCGGCGTCTGCATCGGCGGTCCAACGTGCACCTGCTGTCCCGAGCACGGAGAAAAAAGCCACGCGCGTCACCGGCCCGGCCCTGCCAATCCGCAAACCACGCGCCTGACCGCAGCCCCTAACACCCCCTTCATCGGAAGTTCCACGATGACCGACCAAAGCAAACCGCAAGGCACACTGGCGCTGATCCTCTCACGCCCGCGTACGATCCTGACGCTGATGATCGTGGCCTTCGTCGCCGGGGTCTACACCTACATCACGATCCCGAAAGAAGCCGATCCGGATATCGACGTCCCCGTGTTCGTCGTATCGGTCGCATTGCCGGGCATCTCTCCACAAGACGCGCAACGCCTGCTCGTCAAGCCATTGGAAACGCGCCTGCGTGGCCTCGACGGGCTGAAAAAAGTCCTCGCGACGGCGTCAGAAGGCAGCGCCTCGATCGTCGTCGAATTCAACATCGAAGTCGATCTCGCAGAAGCCGGCGCCGATGTGCGGGAAAAGGTCGATCAGGCTCGATCCGAACTACCCTCCGAGGCCGAAGAGCCATTCGTACAGGAGATTAACCTCTCCCTCGCCCCGACCATCGTCGTCGCCCTTTCAGGCGATGTGCCAGAGCGCTCTCTTTATAACGCGGCCCGCCGCATGGAAGATGCCATTGAGGCGATCCCGAGCGTGCTCCAGGCCAAACTCGTCGGTGCGCGCGAAGAATTGCTGGAGGTTATCCTCGATCCCGTGCGGCTGGAATCCTACAAGATCGACCAGGCCGATCTCGTGCGCCGCATCACCAACAACAACCGCCTTATTGCAGCCGGCGCAATTGACGATGGCGCAGGGCGTTTCAGTGTGAAAGTCCCGGGCCTGTTCGAGACAGCGCAAGATGTCACCACGCTCCCGGTCAAAACCTCAGAGCTTGG
>JBCBXF010000062.1:0-14339 GCA_039816705.1 Pseudomonadota bacterium
GTAGTGCCTGCTGCTGCAGCGTACCGCTGCATCTCTCACGCGCGTTGATGGCGAAAAACCGCTCTGGAGAGCTGCCAGATAGACATAGGGCTTGAAGGAGGAGCCGGGCTGGCGTTTTGCCGAGGTGGCGCGGTTGAATTGGCTGTCCCCGTAGTCTTTTCCCCCGACGATGGCACGGATCGCGCCATCGCGTTCGATCGAGACGAGCGCGCCTTGATCAACCCGTTTGGAGCGACCGAACTGTCGAACCGTAGACGTGATGGTGTCCTGCGCGATCTTCTGCATGCGCGGGTCGACGGTTGTGCGGGCGGTGACGATAAACGTGTCTTTGCCCTTGAGCAGTCGCTGTACTTCTTCAAACGCATGATCAAGGAACCAGTCGGGCGTGTCCTCGTTGCGGTTCTCTACGATGCGTGCGGGATTGATCCGCGCGCCATAAACCTGGCTTTCGGTCATGAAGCCCGCTTCAACGAGGTTATCGAGGACGTCTTCGGTGCGGGCGCGCGACGAGGCGAGATTGACGTGTGGCGCAAACTTCGTTGGGGCTTTGAAAAGCCCGGCGAGTGTCGAGGCTTCGGCGAGGGAGATGTCGCGTACGGATTTGCCGAAGTAGAATTGAGATGCCGCCTCGACGCCGAACGCGCCACCGCCCATGTAGGCGCGATCGAGGTATTGCTTCAGGATATCGTCTTTCGAGAGCCGCGCCTCGATCCAGATCGCAAGAAATGCTTCCTTGATCTTGCGGTCGAGCGAACGTTCTGAGGAGAGAAACAGGTTTTTCGCCAGCTGCTGAGTGATGGATGACCCACCCTGGACGACGCTGTTC
Organism: Pseudomonadota bacterium; assembly: GCA_039816705.1. Lineage (GTDB taxonomy): Bacteria > Pseudomonadota > Alphaproteobacteria > Rhizobiales > CALHAX01 > CALHAX01. The sequence goes on from JBCBXF010000062.1 coordinate 827, forward strand.
GCCTTGACGTTCGAGACGAGCGCGCGAAACGTGCCGATCACGTCAATGCCAAAGTGGCTGTAGAAGCGCCGGTCTTCTGTTGCAAGCGTCGCGTCAACGAGGGTTTTCGGGATCTCTTCCAAGGGAACGGCGTTTGACTGAAGGATCCCGCGTTTGCCGATTTCCTCGCCATCCTGATCGACAAAAGTGACGCTGTAATTTGTGGCCGCCAACCAGTTTCCAGGTGGGATCAGCTGATAGGCGGGTAGCGCCAGCATGACGACAATCAGAGTGCCGCCAATCGAGATGTTCAGACCCTCGGACAACATCTCGACGATGAACTTGCGAATGCCATTGACGCGGAAGCGATCGAAGAAGGCGCTCGCGGCGCTGAACCGGTTCTTGATGTCGAGCCAGCTTTCATGAAGCGACGAGTCGATCCAGGCATCGAGCGCCAGCCAGTCGATCAGCTGATCGCGCCCTCCGCGCTTGAACATCCATTCGCTCATGTCAGACGTCCTTTGGGGCCGCGTCTCATGTGCGGCTCAAACAGATGAGAGATGCCGCTGCGTTTTGCGGCTGTTTACGATACACGAACCGATGCAGCGTTCACTCGTGAGACAAGCAGCCAACTGTGACCACAAACGAGCATACGACGTCGGAGCCAACGCACGGCGAGACCGCTGTTGACGTATCATCTGCGCCAGGCGCGCCGCACGTCGAACACGGTCATAGCAAAGTTCGCTTCTGGCAACAAAAGACCCTCGCAGAAATGACGTCGCAGGAGTGGGAATCGCTATGCGATGGTTGCGGCAAGTGCTGTCTGGTCAAGCTGATCGACGATGATACTGAGGAGTTGCAGCATACGCGGGTTGCTTGTGAGCTTCTCGACATCGGAAGCTGCCGTTGCGCAAACTATCGTGCACGCCACCAGTTCGTGCCCGACTGTGTCAAACTCGATGCAGAGGCGGTGCGTGAGATCGACTGGTTGCCGAGCACGTGCGCGTATCGTCTGATCGCGGAGGGCAAGGATCTGGCGTGGTGGCACCCGCTTGTTTCAGGAAGTCCGGAGAGCGTGCATCAAGCTGGTGTCTCTGTGCGGAGCTATGCGATCAGCGAAACCAAGGTCGATGATGACTACGAGCCGTTCTTCCTCAACGAGGCGCCGTAACCACTTTCGGCAGGCGTGTTCTTGAGTAAACATGAAGTATTTGCTCAGTATCTTGAAGTATTTGATTGACACCGTGACGATGTTTCGATAGTATTATGTCATCGTCAAACAGTTGCGCGCTGAGCGCTCCAAAGCACTGTCCTGCAGCCGACCTTCGGGTCGGCTTTTTTGTTGGGCGGGCTTGGCAGTGTCGCGCGTTGCTCTGGATGCGCGGATGTGATGGCGGAATCGCAAGGCAGTGAAGCACGGTCCTTGCGGGGCTCCGAACCAGTTTGCACTGTCAGCACCCAAGCGACCGGACGCTCCCAGGATACAAAGAACGACACCGCTGATTGGGGCGCGATCCGTGAGGCCTACGAAGGCGATGCGCTGACGGTGGTGCAAATCACCTCGGTTTTTGCTGTGTCGACCGCTGCGCTTTATGCCCGGGCCAAGCGAGACGGGTGGAAGCAGCGCCGGTTGCGTCGGGCCCGTGGTCGCGCGGTCGCAGGCGTCAACGATGCCGCAGGACAGGGTGATGCACCGCGCGTGCCCCGGAGCCTCAAGGGCCGTGCGGCATGGCGTGGCCAGATGATTGTCCGGCTTTACGAAGCCATGGATCGGCAGCTCAGTGAAATTGAGGCGAGCCAGGTTGATCACGCATCAAAGAGTGCGACGGATCGCGAGCGCCAGGCGAGACAGATGAATGTGATGATGCGGAGTATGGAGAAATTGTCTGAGTTTGAAGAGCATGAAGCCCGGCGCACTGCCGAAGCCAAGCGCAGCAAGACGAAAGCTGACGCCGCAGCGGCGCCGCGCGATCCCGAGAGCTGGCGCGAGGAAATTGCGCGCCGCATTACTCGCATTCGAAACGCATGGGGCGCTGACACGCCTACTGAATGAGCTTGATTCCAATGTCGCGGATTTTATCGGCCGCGATTGGCTGACATGGGCCCGCGATGATCAGCTGCCGCCTGTGACTGACGCCGCTGCAGCCAGCGAAAGCTGGCGCACATGGCTGCTTATGGGGGGACGCGGTGCGGGCAAGACGCGGGCTGGTGCGGAATGGATCCGGGCGAAAGCGCTCGGCGAAGCACCGATTGGCGTTGTCCCTGCGCGTCGAATTGCGCTCATTGGTCAAACGATCGGTGATGTCCGCAGTGTGATGATCGAGGGTGTCTCTGGGCTGCTCGCGATACATCGGGACGCGGAAAGACCAAAGTTCGAACCGTCAAAACGATTGCTGACCTGGCCCAACGGTGCGATCGCGCAAATATTCTCCGCGGATGAGCCGGACAGTCTGCGTGGGCCTCAATTTGATGCCGCGTGGTGCGACGAGCTTTGCAAGTTTCGCCATGCCGACGCGACATGGGACATGCTGCAGTTCGCGCTGCGGCTCGGTGAAGCGCCGCAGGTCGTTGTTACCACGACACCGCGCACGACGCCGCTTTTGAAAATGCTGCTTGAAGATCCGGGGACGGTCCTCTCACACGCAAGGACGGACGATAATGCCGCACACCTATCTGACGCTTTCCTCCAGACGGTCCGGGCCCGCTATGATGGGTCGTGGCTTGGCCGCCAGGAGCTTGATGGCGCGTTGCTCGAGGACCGCGAGGATGCGCTCTGGCAACGGGGTTGGTTCGATACACAGCGTGTCCGTCAGGCGCCCGCGTTGCAGCGCATCGTCGTCGCGGTTGATCCGCCGGTGACCAGTGGTGCGCGTGCAGACGCTTGCGGGATCATCGTGGCCGGTCTTGGACCGGATGACCGGGCCTATGTGCTCGATGACAGGACCTGCGCGGGTGTGCGGCCAATGGATTGGGCGAAGGCGGCGATGGCCGCCTATCACGCGTACGATGCAGATGCCGTCGTTGCGGAGGTTAATCAGGGTGGTGAACTTGTCACCACCGTTATGGCGCAAGCCGATCCGTCTGTCCCGGTTCGTGCGGTCAGGGCGACGCGCGGAAAGTGGGTGCGGGCTGAGCCGGTTGCGACGCTCTATGCGCAGGGGCGCGTTGCGCATGTCGGGGCTTTGCCGGAGCTGGAAGACCAACTGTGTGACTTTGCCCGCGATGGGCTGTCCGGCGGGCGCAGTCCGGATCGGGTCGACGCGCTTGTCTGGTGCCTCAGCGACTTGATGCTGACGCCGACCCGCACACCGAAGATCAGTTCGCTGTAACATCGGAAGTTTCATGACCTCATTGCCGAATGAACCGGGCGGACCGCCGTCGGAAAGCGACGCTGCACGTGGTGTGGTGGAGAAAAAATCTGTCATGGGCGGCGCAATCGGGCCGCTGGTCGCGTTGCAACATGCGGCTGCGCCCGCATGGAGCCCGCGCAGCTATGCTGCGTTCGCCCGTGAAGGCGTGATGCAGAACGCGGTTGTCCATCGCTCTGTGCGGATGATCTGTGAGGCGGTGGCGTCTGTTGGGCTGGTCGTGCGGGATGGTGATGCTGAAAGCGACGCGCATCCCCTCCTTACACTCTTGCGCCAACCAAATCAGCTTCAATGCCGTGCGACATTTCTCGAAGCCCTGGTTGGTTATCTTCTGGTCTCCGGCAATGCGTTCGTTGAAGCCGTTCGCGCCGGCGATGATGTCAGGGAGCTTTATCTTTTGCGCCCTGACAGGGTGCGTGTCGTCACCGGCACTGATGGATGGGTAACAGCCTACGATCATACGGTGGACGGACGCACAGTGCGTCGCATTGCCGAGGACTTGGATGGCTTTCGGGCGGTCCATCACGTCCGCTTTTTTCATCCGCTTGATGAACACTATGGCTTGAGCCCTATCGAAGCTGCGGCGATGGCCGTCGACATCCACAACAAGGCCAGTGCCTGGAACAAGGCGCTGCTCGACAACGCGGCCCGCCCGTCCGGCGCCCTGGTCTATGCGGCCAATGACGGCAACATGACAGCTGATCAATACGAGCGCCTTCGCGATCAGCTCGAGGCGTCGTTTCAGGGCGCGCGCAATGCGGGGCGGCCGTTGCTGCTTGAAGGCGGGCTTGACTGGAAGGCGATGGGCTTCAGCCCGAAAGATATGGACTTTATAGAAGCGAAGAACGTGGCGGCGCGAGAGATCGCGTTAGCGCTCGGTGTGCCGCCGATGCTTCTCGGAATTCCGGGCGACAACACGTACGCAAACTTTCAGGAAGCAAACCGGACATTCTGGCGACAGACGGTGGTTCCCCTTGCCGAGCGTATTGCAAAAGGGCTCGGGGGTTGGCTTGCGCCAATGTTCGCGAATGGCTCTGCGGACATGACGTTGAAGGTTGATCTTGCCGGGCTCACGGCGCTTGCGAGCGAACGCGAGGCGCTGTGGTCGCGGATTGGCGCGGCAGACTTTTTGTCACTCAATGAGAAGCGCGGTGCTGCTGGTTTTCCTCCGGTTCCTGGTGGAGATGATATTCCCGGGGCCTATGCTGATGCGGCACGCTGATATGAATGATCGCACCTGCGGACGCGCATCCCGGCATTCAGCATCGCGCTCGATTGAGCTCAAATTCGCTCCGGTATCGTTAGGCACCGTTGAGGCGGATGGAACCTTCGAGGGATATGCTAGTCTGTTCGACACGCCGGATCTCGGTCGCGATGTTGTCAAGCGTGGCGCGTTTGCGGCGAGCCTGAAGCGTCGTGGGGCGCGTGGTGTGCGGATGCTGTTTCAGCATGATCCCAACCAGCCGATCGGCATCTGGCACGCGATCACTGAAGATGCACGTGGCCTGCATGTGGCGGGTCGCCTTTCTGAAGATGTCGTGAGGGCGCGCGAAATTCTCTCCCTGATGCGGGACGGTGCGCTCGACGGGTTATCGATTGGCTATCGGACCATCAAAGGCACGCGCGACCCGGCAACGCGGATGCGCACGCTGCACATTGTCGATCTCTGGGAGATTTCAGTTGTCACGTTCCCGATGCAGCCGGATGCGCGCGTCGAAAGCGTGAAATCACACCCGTTTCGGCACGGTCTGCCGAGCAAACGTCAATTTGAGCGGTGGCTGACGCGGGATGCCGGCCTCACACGCTCACAGGCCCGCGCGCTTTTAGCCGGCGGGTACACCCCTCTTGCCGCCAAGCTGGCCGCTGCCGGTGGAGATGACACGGAGCGTGATCTCGTTGCCGCCATGGCACGGGCCCGCACGCTCCTCGATCCAGCACGAAGAAGGAAATTTATCTGACCATGGACGAGACCTCTTACGAGACCTCCTATGAGACCAAGGCCGGCACTGCACAGGATGTGGCGGAAGGCTTTGACGAATTCATGCGCGCGTTTGAAGCGTTCAAGGAGGCCAACGATGCGCGGCTTGATGAGGTTGAGCAGCGTATGTCTGCCGATGTCGTGACGCGTGAAAAACTCGATCGCATTTCCGATGCGCTGACGCTGAAGGCGGCGCGTCCGTCATTTTCGTCGGGAGGTGTGACGCAGGCCGCATGTGAGCACAAAACGGCGTTTGACGGATATGTCCGCCACGGCGAGACGGCGACGCTGCGCGGGCTTGAAGGTAAAGCCCTTTCTGCGACCTCCGATCCTGATGGCGGGTATCTTGTGCCGGAAGAGACGGAAGCGGCGATCAATCGTTCGCTCGCGTCCATCTCTCCAATCAGAGCCATTGCGGGCAATCGCCAAGTGTCGTCTGCGGTGTTCAAGAAACCGTTCTCGATCTCCGGTCCTGGAACGGGTTGGGTGGGTGAGACGGATGCCCGCCCTGAGACGACATCGCCGACCCTTGCGGAGCTGTCGTTTCCGACAATGGAGCTTTACGCAATGCCGGCGGCGACCGCGACGCTACTCGATGATTCCGCCGTCGATATCGATGGCTGGATCGCGGAAGAAGTGCGCACGGCGTTTGCCGAGCAGGAGGGCGCGGCCTTTGTCAACGGCGATGGCGTCAACAAGCCTCGTGGGTTCATGGATTACCCGACCGTCAACCAGGACAGCTGGAGTTGGGGCAATCTCGGGACTGTTGCGACCGGCACGGCAGGTGGCTTCGATGCATCCGCGCCAGGTGATGCGCTGATTGACCTGATTTACTCCGTCAAGGCTGGATATCGCGCCAATGCCCATTTCGTGATGAATCGCGCGACGCAGGCCGAGGTCCGCAAAATCAAGGATGGTGACGGAAACTATCTCTGGCAGCCAGCAACCGACGCTGGCGGCACGCCGACGCTGATGAACGTGCCGATCGCCGAAGCGGAAGATATGCCAGACATCGCAGCCGGTGCAAATGCGATCGCATTCGGTGATTTTTCACGCGGTTATCTGGTTGTTGATCGTGTCGGCATCCGCGTGCTGCGCGATCCGTATTCCTCGAAGCCCTATGTGCTCTTCTACACGACCAAGCGCGTCGGCGGCGGCGTGCAGGACTTCGATGCAATCAAGCTGCTCACGTTTGACGCGTGATCGGATGATCGGCCCGACAACGGGCTGAACGCTTTCCGGCCTTTCTCTCCTCCCTCACTCGTGCGGGCCTCGCGGCTTCGTGCGCGTAGATCGGCCGGTGGCGACCGCGACGTTACTCCGTGTCGCGGTCGCTTTCTTTCATTCAAAACGAGGTCGTCCTCATGGCCATGCTTCTGGTCGATGCACCTGCACGCGAGCCGCTGACTGTGGCGGAGACAAAACTCCACCTGCGTCTCGACACCGATGACGATGATGCGTTGATCACCAGTCTCATTCAGGCGGCGCGGATGCATCTCGAGCGTTTGCTCGGCCGTGCACTCATTTCCCAGACCTGGGTCGAGATCCGGGACTGCTGGCCAGTTCATCGTGCGCCAGTCTTGCTGGCGCGCGCGCCTGCGCAGGACATCGTGGACATCCGCATCGTCGATCGCGATGGCGTGGCTGAGAGCCTGAACGAAGACGATTACTTTCTTGATGCGGTGAGCGCGCCGCCACGGCTGTCTCGCTTGGCCACAGGTGACTGGCCGAGGCCCGGGCGCAGTATCAACGGCATCGAGATCGAGTTTGTTGCGGGCTTTGGCGACACTCCCGATGACGTCCCGGCGCCGTTGAGACAAGCCCTGCTGCTGCTGGTGTGTGCTTGGTATGAGACGCGGCAGCCAGTTGATTTTAACTCCGCTGTCAGTGCGCTTCCGCCCGCCGTGGCTGGTCTTGTTGCGCCGTGGCGCTTGCGGATGTTTGGCTGATGGGGGCGCTCGGTGAACTGCGGCATCGCCTGACGCTCGAGATGCGCAATGTCGAGAGCGACGATGCTGGTGGTGAGATCGTCACGTGGATCGGTGGTGCGACTGTCTGGGGCGAGGTCACGCCTCTCTCCGGGGTTGAGTTTCTGCGCCAAGACCGTCTGGCAAGCACGCTGACCCACCGCGTTCGTTTGCGATATCGCGACGACGTGAGCGCCGCGGTGCGGTTGCGCCTCGGTGGCCGCATTTTTGAGATCCTGTCCGTACGTGATGTCGAGGAGCGACATCGCTGGCTGGAGTGTTTGTGTGAGGAGAAATACCAATGACGATCAATCGATCCCTTTTTCGCCTGTCGGTGAAGCTGCGCGATGTGGTGCGCCGCTTCGAACGGGCGCGCCTGCAGGATGAGTTTTCCAGTCTTGGTTTCGACCGGCGCGCTTCACGTCGTGAGATTGTTGCGAGGGTGCGTGAACGATTTCGCGAGATTGCAGGCGTTGATGGGCGACCACGATGAGTGATGCGGGCCATGCGCTGCAGGCGGCGCTTTATACGTTGTTGGTGAACGACCCAAGTGTGCTGGCGATCCTTGGCGGACCGCGTGTGTACGATTCGGTGCCACGCAAAGCGGCCTATCCCTTCATTGCGTTTGGCGAGCGGGAGGGACGCGATTGGAGTACCGGGACGGAAGCGGGCGACGAGCACTTTCTCGTACTGCGTGCCTGGTCTCGTGGAGCAGGGAAACGCGACTGCGCTGAGATCCTCGCGGTTGTGCGTTCTGTGATCGAGGCGGCGTCGCTCGTTCCGAACGGACATCACCTCGTCAATCTGCGCTTCGTCGATGCAGACATCCGCCGTGATCGGGAAGGCTCGGTCTGGCGGGGCAGTGCGCGGTTTCGCGCGGTCACAGAACCGGCGCTGGCGTGACGATGCCTTTGCAACACTCCAACTGAAGAATGAGGAGGCGCACCCATGGTCGCGCAGAAGGGAAAAGATTTGCTGCTCAAGGTCGATGCGAGTGGCGGTGGCACATTCACGACAATTGCCGGACTGCGCTCGCGCACGCTTGCGTTTAATGCGGAAGCCGTTGACGTGACACATGCAGAATCTGCCGGTCACTGGCGGGAGCTGCTGTCGGGATGCGGGGCGCGATCCGCACGTGTTGCGGGATCCGGTATTTTCAAGGACGCCGGGTCGGACGAGATCCTGCGGGGTGCGTTTTTCGATGGCGTTGCGCACACCTACGAACTGGTGATCCCTGATTTCGGTTCGGTGCGGGGGACGTTTCATGTGAGCGCGCTTGAGTTTTCCGGGCGCCACGATGGCGAACTCACATTCGAGGTCGCGCTCGAGTCGGCCGGTGCGCTGACGTTTACGGCGCTTTAGATCATGGCGAACCGACATCGCGGAGAAATATCCGCTGAACTCGGCGGCGTGACCTACACGCTCTGCCTGACGCTCGGTGCGCTTGCCGAACTCGAAGACGCCTTTGGCGCGGATGACATGGTGGCGCTGGCCGAACGCTTCTCGAGCGGAAGACTAACGGCGCGCGATGCAATGCGGGTGATTGGCGCGGGGCTTCGCGGCGGTGGACACGACATCACGGATGATGCGGTTGGCCAGCTTGGCGTGCCCGGTGCCGCTGCGGGCTATGTGGGGCTCGTGGCCGAGCTGCTCTCGATCACGTTTGGAGCGCCGGATTGAGCGAACGGAAGACTGAACTGCGTGGTCGTGATGCACTTGCGTGGCGTGAGCTGATGGAGATTTTTCTCGGGCAGCTCGGGTTTACGCCGGATGCGTTTTGGAAGCTCAGTCTGCGTGAAGTTGATGCGGCGCTTGTGGGCAGGTTCGGTGCACGTGTGCCTCATCCGACCCGCAATGGCCTCGATGCGTTGATGCAGCAGTTTCCTGATAAGGAGGATTTTTCGCATGGATGAAGAGGCTCTCACGTTTCGTCTCGATGCGGACACCAGTCAACTTCAGCGTTCGCTGCGCGATGCCGATGCATTGGGTCAGCGGTTCGGTCGCACGATGACAGCGGCATTTGCAGATGTCGCGGTGCGTGGGCGCAAGCTTGATGACGTCATCAAAGGCATCGGGTTGCGGCTGTCGGAGATGGCGCTGAAGGCGGCGTTCAAACCGATTGAGCAGTCATTTGCATCCGGCTTTGGGCAACTCTTTTCTGGGGTTACCGGGTTTTCCAACGGAGGCGTACCGGGCCGCTCGATTGCCACGCCCTTCGCTGCAGGTGGTGTGGTCGCAGCGCCAACGGCTTTCAGCTTTGGCAGTGATCAGCTCGGTGTGATGGGCGAAGCGGGGGCCGAGGCGATCTTGCCATTGGCGCGCGGCGCTGACGGAAAGCTCGGTGTGCGCACGGGCGGTGGTGTCAATGGACGCGCCGTCAACGTGACGTTCAATGTCAATTCGGGTGATGCCGAAAGCTTTCAACGGTCTGAAGCGCAGATCGGTGCCATGCTGTCGCGGGTGATCGCGCGCGGCGAACGCAACCTGTGAGGCGGCGATGACCCCTGCAAACTTTCACGAAGTCCGCTTTCCAACCGCGATCTCGCGTGGCGCGAGCGGTGGGCCGACGCGGCGTACAGATGTTGTGGTGCTTGGTTCGGGGCATGAGGAGCGAAATGCCCGATGGGCGGACTCGCGCCGATCTTACAACGCGGGATATGGCGTGCGGACGATGGACGACCTGCACGCGGTGATCGCTTTCTTTGAGGAGCGCCGTGGCCAGCTCTACGGGTTTCGCTGGAAGGACATGACTGATTTTCGCTCCGTCTCTCCTGGTCTTGCGACGAGCGCGATGGATCAGATCATTGGTGTCGGTGACGGTGCGGTTTCAACCTTCAAACTGGTGACAACCTACGGCGGGGCTCATGCCCCGTACGTGCGACAGATCTCCAAGCCCGTAGCTGGAACCGTCGCGATCGCGGTGGATGGTGTCCCGTTGACCGAGGGCAGTGATTTCACGCTTGATCCGGTCAGTGGCAGTGTGGCGTTTTCCGCCAATGTCATTCCAGGCGCCGGTGCGGTCGTGACAGCCGGCTATGAGTTTGACACGCCTGTGCGGTTTGCGACGGATCGCCTTGAGATTAATTTCGACTGCGTGACACACGGCGCTATTCCGGCGATCCCGGTCACGGAGATCCTGATATGACGGCGGTTTCACCAGAACTGCGGGCTCACCTCGAGACCGGTGCGACGACGCTTTGCTGGTGCTGGCATGTTTCGCGTCGCGATCAAGTGGTCCTCGGATTTACGGACCACGATCGTGATCTGGCGTTCGATGGAACGTCCTACGAAGCCGCGTCCGGATTTTCCGCCCGAGATGCCCGGCAGGCGGTGGGCCTCAACGTTGACAACACGGATGTTGAGGGCGCGCTGCAGAGCGGGCGGATCTCCGAACAGGATCTCGCAGATGGTGTTTATGACGGCGCTACCGTCTCGCTCTACAGGGTCAACTGGTCCGATCCGTCACAGCGGGTGCTGCTGCGTGTTGGCACAATCGGGGAAGTGACGCGAACGGAGCACGGCTTTCGTGCGGAAGTTCGAGGTCTGTCTGCGCAACTTGGGCAGACCCAGGGTCGACTGTACCAAAGGCAATGTGATGCTGCACTTGGTGATGATCACTGCGGTGTCGATCTGACAGGTGCCGGGCTTCAACGCGTTGGCGCGGTGGTGTCGAGCGACACGTCGACCCGGTTTACCGTAAGCTTCGACGGGGCTGACAATATACCGAACAACTGGTTCTCGTTCGGGTTGATTGACTGGTCCTCGGGTGCGCAATCGGGACGACGCGTGCAGGTGCGCGGGCACACTTTTGCAGCTGGCATCCACACGCTTGACCTGTGGGAGCCGATGCGAGGCCTGGTTGAAGCTGGGGACATGTTTGTTGCAACAACCGGCTGCGACAAGTCGATCACGACCTGCAGAGATAAATTTGCCAACGCGCTGAACTTCCGCGGATTTCCGCATCTGCCAAGCGCCGCTTATGTGACGTTCTATCCAAGCGCAGACGACCGGCGCGACAACGCATGACGAACGTGCATGTGGAGGCTGTCGTGCGCGCTCGCGCATGGCTCGGCACGCGGTATCAGCATCAGGCGAGCTTGCGCGGTGTTGGGTGCGATTGTCTCGGCCTCATCCGCGGTGTGTGGCGCGAGCTGATTGGCGATGAACCTCAGCCTTTTGAGCCCTATACGCCCGACTGGGGCGAAGCGAGTGGCAACGAAACGCTGCTTGATGCCGCGCGCAAACACCTTGTGATGGGCTGTGGGGCTGCGGATGAAAATTCGCTCATACTTCTGGCAGGTGATGTCGTGATCTTCCGCATGCAGGTGGGAGCCGTGGCGAAGCATGCGGGCATTGCGAGCGGAGAGGGCACGTTGATCCATGCGCAAGAGCGTGTGGGGGTGGTTGAAGTGCCGCTGACGCATTGGTGGCGGCGTCGGGTCGCGGCCGTATTCCGGTTTCCAGGCGAGGAGCATTGACATGGCGACACTCGCTTTGAGTGCGGCCGGTGCTGCGATTGGCGGTGCCGTGTTGCCAAACATCGGGGCGCTGGGCGCGACGATCACTGGCGCTGCGATCGGGCGCGCAGCGGGTGCGCTTGCCGGGCGCTATATCGACCAAGCGCTTTTTGCTCCTTCTGGGCAGGAACGTGTTGTCGAAGGTCCCCGGCTCGACGATCTTCATCTTCTGTCGTCCGGTGAAGGGGCACCGATCCCGCGGCTGTGGGGGCGAGCACGCCTTGGCGGGCAGGTGATCTGGGGGCCGCCGTTCGAAGAGCAGGTTGTCACGTCCAGCGCGGGTGGATCCGGCGGAGGGAAAGCCACGCAGTCGTCATCCGGTGGCGGGACGCGCCGCGACTACCGCTACTTCTCCTCCTTTGCTGTCGGATTGTGTGAAGGTCCGATTGCACGCATTGGGCGCGTCTGGGCGGATGGAAAGGAGCTCGATCTCTCGACGCTCACCTACCGCGTGCACCCGGGTGTGCAGGATCAGAGCGCAGATCCGCTTATCGTCGCGCATGAGGGGGCTGAGAACGCGCCAGCCTATCGCGGGCTTGCCTACATCGTGTTTGAGCGCGTTGCGTTGGCGCGGTTTGGCAATCGCCTGCCGCAGCTTTCATTCGAGGTTTTTCGTCCCCTCGATGACTTTGAACAGCGCATCAAGGCGGTCACTGTCATTCCGGCGGCCGGTGAATTCGCTTATGACACGGCGGAGATCATCCGCACGGCAGGTGCGAGCGAACGCTTCACCGAGAACGCGCATACCCAACAGGGTGGCAGCGACTGGAGCGTCTCTATGGACGCGTTGCAGGCCAGTGCGCCAGCCCTTGAACATGCGTCGCTGATCGTCAGCTGGTTCGGCACCGACTTGCGGGCCGACCGGTGCGAGGTTCGCCCAGGCGTTGAGCGAGAGGACAAAGAAACCTTGCCACACGGATGGTCTGTGCAAGGGCTGTCGCGCACTGCCGCGCATGTGGTCTCGCAGGTCGACGGGCGCCCGGCGTTTGGTGGTACACCGGCAGACAGGTCAGTCGTTGCGGCTCTGCGGGATCTGAGTGCACGGGGGCTGAAGGCGACTTTCTATCCCTTCTTGATGATGGATGTGCCCGAGGGCAACGGCCTCGACGATCCTTACGGTTCAGGCGTGCAGCCTGCGTATCCATGGCGAGGACGGATCACGGTTGCGCCTGCGCCTGGCCTGCAAGGCTCGCCGGACCAATCTGCCCAGGCTGCTGCTGCGGTCTCCAGTTTTGTCGGCACCGCGGCTGTCACGGATTTTTCCATCTCCGGCGATGCGGTCACATACAGTGGTCCGGCGGAGTGGTCTTGGCGGCGCATGATCCTGCACTATGCCCATCTGTGCAAAGCAGCTGGCGGTGTCGATGCGTTTCTCATTGGCTCGGAGTTGCGCGGGCTCACCTGGCTTCGCGATGCGGCAGGGGGCTATCCATTTGTCGACGCACTCGTGGCGCTTGCGAGTGATGTCCGGGCGGTACTCGGACCGGAGACAAAGATTACGTACGCAGCCGACTGGTCAGAGTACTTCGGCCACCAGCCATCTGACGGATCAGGCGACGTCGCCTTTCATCTCGATCCGCTCTGGTCTTCGCCGGACATTGATGCGGTCGGGATTGATTGCTACTGGCCGCTGGCCGACTGGCGGGACGGCGAAGGGCATGCCGACCGCCTCGCCGGCTACATCTCAACTTATGATCTTGGGTA
>JBCBXF010000063.1:0-14158 GCA_039816705.1 Pseudomonadota bacterium
AACGGTTGCCGCGGCCCCGGCGAGCCGGCACGCAAACTCTTCAATTCTCCGGGTGTCAACGCCATCGATGGACTGGATCAGATCCTGTGAGGAGACCACACGGCCGTAGCTCAGCAAGTGCCGCGCCATTTGCTCCGCGCGCATGCTCGAACTCTCAAGCCCCATCAACAGCCCGGACTTGAGCTGCGCCTTCGCACGACCGAGCTCCTGCGCGGTTGGACCAGAAGAGGCGAGTTCCGAAATCTCACCATCGATAACGCCGGCAAGCTCGGCAATCTGCTCACGTGAAGATGCAGCGTACACACCGAACAAACCGGCATCTACCAGCCCCCAGCAGTAGGCATAGATGCTGTAGCATAGGCCTCGTTCTTCGCGCGCTTTCTGAAACAGCCTCGAAGACATCCCACCGCCCAGCAAACCGGCAAACACTTGAGCGGTAAAATAGTCTGAGGTGCCGAGCGGCGGCGCCGACCAGCCGAGCACAATATGTGATTGCTCGATCTCGCGCGTGATATGCTCCGCGCCGCCCGTGAACTTCACGGCCATGTCGGGCTCACGATGCACGCTTCGAAAGTGCGCATCTGAAAAGTGTGCACTCATCGCCTCGACAAGCGCAGCATGCGATACGGCCCCGGCCGCGCTTACCACGATACGTGACGGATGATAATGCGCCGCCAGATAGGCGCGCAGCTCTTCTGAATCAAAATTCGCGAGCGTCTCAGGTGTGCCGAGGATGGAACGCCCGACCGACTGGCCGGCAAACGCCAGCGACTGCGCCGTATCGAAAACAAGATCATCCGGTGTGTCGTGTGCCGCCGCGATCTCCTGCGCGATGACATCCTTCTCGCGCGCCAGCTCGTCAGGATCGAACTCGGAGTTTTGAAGAATGTCAGCAATCACATCGACGGCCAGTCCTACATCCTCTTTCAGGACACGTGCATAGTAGGCCGTCGTCTCAAGGCTGGTTGCGGCGTTGATGTCGCCACCGACATTCTCGATGGCTTCAGCAATTTCACGTGCACTCCGCCGCGCCGTGCCCTTGAACGCCATATGCTCAAGCAGATGTGATATCCCGTTCTCGTCAGGTCTCTCATCTCGCGAGCCCGCGCCGACCCAGAACCCGAGCGATGCTGTCTCCAGATGCGGCATTTCTTCCGTCACAACGCGCAACCCGTTCGCCAGTGTCGTGACTTCAACCGTCATGCGGCAATCCGGGTCACGCGGCTGCGCTCAAAGATGTAGTCGGCAATCGCAGAGTAATCGTTCGCCATCTCAACCATGCGCTCGTCTGCAGTCATGTTGGCCTCAAGCCGCGCAGGTCGATCAGGTTCACGACCGACCACCTGGGAGACCGAGGCCGGAAACTTGGCTGGATGTGCGGTCGCAAGCGTAACCATCGGCGCATCTTTCCGGCGTGACTGTGTACGCGCAACAGAGAGCCCGACGGCGGTATGCGGATCGAGAAGATAGCCAGCCCGCTCCAGCACATCGCGCATGGCGTCCGCCATCGCGTTTTCATCGGCTCGCCCGGCGAGAAACGCGGCACGCAACCGGGCTTTTTCGTCTGTCGTCAGCGTGAACTGCCCTTGCTGATTAAGCGCACCCATCAGGGCCCGCACCCGCGCCGGGTCCTCGTCTCCAAGCTCGAAAAGCAGACGCTCGAAGTTGCTGGAAACCTGAATGTCCATGCTCGGGCTGCTCGAGGGAGCAACGCCAAGCGGCTCATACCGCCCTGTCTCGCAGGTGCGCGCGAGAATATCATTCTGGTTCGTTGCAATGATGAGTTCGCTGACCGGCAACCCCATGTGACGTGCAATGTGCCCCGCGAACACATCGCCAAAGTTTCCAGTCGGCACGGAAAAACCAACTTCGCGATCAGGACCACCTAGCGCCGTCGCTGCGGAGAAATAATAGACCACCTGCGCCATGATCCGCGCCCAGTTGATCGAGTTCACGCCAGCGAGCGACAGCGCATCACGACGCGGCGCATCGTTGAATAGGGCTTTTACGAATGCCTGACAGTCGTCGAACGTACCTTCAAGCGCGATATTGAAAATATTATCTTCCCGCGCCGTCGTCATCTGGCGACGCTGGACATCGCTGACCCGACCTTTGGGGTGGAGGATAAACACATCGACAGCCGCGCGACCACGAAACGCCTCGATCGCCGCACCACCCGTATCACCGGACGTTGCGCCGACAATGGTCACGCGTCGTCCCCGCGCGATCAGCACACGATCCATGAGCCGCGCAAGAAGTTGCATCGGCACGTCCTTGAACGCGAGCGTCGGGCCATGGAAGAGTTCGAGGATCCACTCCTGCGGACTGACCTGGACAAGCGGTGCGATCGCCGGATGATGAAACGTCGCGTAGCTCTCATCTATCATCGCGCGGAACGCGTCCCGCGGGAGGTCGCTCGAAACGAACGGCCACATCACCGCCTCGGCGATATCCTGATACGACGCGGATTGAAATCCCCGGATCATCTCGTGATCCAGCGTCGGCCAGTGTGCCGGAACGTAGAGCCCGCCGTCACTCGCGAGGCCGGCGAGCAGCGCATCCTCGAACCCGAGAACCGGCGCCTCGCCACGTGTACTGCGATACTTCACGGCTGCCGCTTTCGCCTGCCTGACACCATGAAGAACGCGTAGACGCCAGCCAAGGCGAACGCAAGACCGTACCAGGTGATCGCGTACTCGAGATGACGGTTCGAGAGTTTCACACGTGTCGTGCCGGGAACAGGCCAGCGCAGTGTGTCGCGTGCAGCCGTCTCGCCATCAACCGCAGCGCGCTGATCGATGAAGAATGCTTCAAATGACACTTCGGTCTTGTCGACGACAGCGGCCACCATGTTGGAGAGCGAGCGCCAGTAGAAGCGCCGACCTTCAGGATCATTCTCAGGTGTGAAGATGCTCGTGGTTGCCGGTGCAGCGCGCACGAGGCCTTGCACCGTCTGCGGTCCCATCGGCTCGGAAAGCGGCAGATCTGTCCCGTCAAGCGGATCGGGCACAAAACCGCGATTGACGAAAACGCGCCGGTCATTCGCCATACGCAGCGGCGTGTACACGTGCCAACCGGCTCGCCCCCGATCGAGAGCGTAAACCCGGACCGTACGATCGTGCTCGAACGCGCCGCGTGCAGCGACCGGCAGATATTCGATATCCGCTCCGTCAGAATGGTTGCGAGCAACTTGCTCGACACTCAACGGCGAGGCGTCGACTCGGGCGGTGATCTTTGCTGTCAGCTCACTTTTCCAGGCGAGGCGCTGGACCTGCCATGTGCCGAGGCCGATCAGGACGGCAAGCGCCCCGGCGGCGAGCACAGTCACAATGAGGGATGAACGCGTCACGGATTTATCTCCGCCGAAAAACGCACTTCAAACGCAACAGGGCGCGACGATTGAAAGCCGCGCCCTGTTGCGTTTCAGCATGCCTTGAACCGTCGTCCGGTCACGACGCCCAGATATAGACCGCCGCAAACAGGAAGAGCCAGACGACGTCAACGAAGTGCCAGTACCAGGCCGCCGCCTCAAATCCGAAGTGCTGCTTTTGCGTGAAATGTCCTTTCACCGCACGCCAGAGACAGACGGCGAGGAAGATCGTGCCGACGAACACGTGAAATCCATGGAACCCGGTCGCCATGAAAAACGTTGCGCCGTAGATGTGGCCCGAGAAACTGAAGGCAGCGTGACCATACTCATACACCTGCAGCGCGGTGAACAGCACACCGAGCCCTACCGTCGCCGCGAGTCCCCAGATAAGCCCCTGTCGATCATCCTCAAGCAACGCGTGGTGCGCCCAGGTCACCGTTGTCCCGGAGAGTAGGAGAATAAGCGTATTAACGAGCGGCAGACCCCAGGGATCAAAAACCTTCTCGAATTTGTCCTCCACCGGCTGCGGAGGCCACGCGCCGCCGGTCAGGGCGTCACGCGCCGTACGGCCAACTTCATTGGCCGTGTCGCCAATCGGGGCCAAGCCGCTCGGCACAAGTGAGGCGTCAAAAAATGCCCAGAACCACGCGACAAAGAACATGACCTCAGAGGCGATGAACATGATCATGCCGTAGCGCAGGTGCAGCGACACCACTGGTGTGTGATCACCAGCGTGCGCCTCGCGAATACAGTCACGCCACCAGAAGTACATCGTGGCGAGCACAATTGCGAAACCCGGCACCAACGGCATCAGCGAAGGCTCGCCGGCTTTGGCATCGACGAAATACTTCACAGCACCGAGCGCAAGCACAAAGGCACCGAGCGAGCCAAGCGCAGGCCAAGGACTTGGATTGACGAGATGATAATCGTGCTTGTTCGCGTGTCCGTCAGCCATCGTGTGCTCTGTAGCCCCCTGTCAGGAGATCGCCGTCAATGCGTGCGCCGCACGCCTTAAGGCGCCTGTTCATTTCTGCCATGGGATCGGATTTAACCCCGTCCCCGTCAAGTCTCTTCGTCGCCCTTGGCAATTGACGCGGGCGGCTCAGCCATCCGTCCGCGACGAGCCCGGTGCCTGCGCCGTCTCTTTCACCGGGAAAAACGTGTAGCTCAAGGTGATCTCGCGAATGTTTCGCGCGTCTGGGTCATCGAGGATTTCGGGATCGATGTAAAACGACACTGGCATATCGACGGACTGGCCCGGCGTAAGCGTCTGTTCGGTGAAGCAGAAACACTCGATTTTCGCGAAGTATGCCCCGGCAATTTCAGGTGTCACGTTGAACGACGCAGTGCCTTTGATTGGCCGATCCGTCGGATTGGACGCGCGGTAGAACGCCAGTTTGTTTTCACCAAGTTTAAGCTCCAACGTGTGCTGCACCGGACGAAACTTCCATTTCAGCCCCTGCGACGTGTTCGCATCGAATCGCACGGAAATCATCCGATCCACCACGGGGCCGTCGTTCGCCTCAACGCGCTGCGTCGTGCCACCGAAACCGGTGACTTGGCAGAAGAGCTGATAAAGCGGCACTGCGGCAAACGACAACGCAATCATGCAGGCGACGAGCGTAAAGCCGCTGATCGCCACGCGCTTGTGACGACGCGCAAGATCGGACGCATCCGTGGCGCCTTCGTAAGCAACCGGAGCGTTGTCCGAGTGCTCACTCTGTTCGGATTTCTCACTCATTGCTCGTGCCTCCATTGGTCGGTTCCGTGATCACACGGGTCGGGGCCGCAGGTTTGCCTTCGATCTTCAAGCGCTCGGCAACGTTGCCGCCAAGGCGAACGATCGTGACAGCGAAGAACAGGTTGACCAGAACGAAAAGCGAAATCGCGATCGCCACATTGCGAATATTGCGCTCGCGCGCCGCCTCGTCGCGTACAGCAAGCCCTTCGAGGATCGTAAAGACGATCAACATCTGGACCGCGGTTGCCGAGACCGTGACCCACCACGGCAGCCCGGCATTCGTCATCACGATAACGCACAAAATGCCCCAGGCCGCAGCCAACCCAACCGGGATGGCGAGCCGTGAACGATCATATCCGCGCTTTACGACAGCCATAGACCCACTGCTCCAAGCGTCTGCGCGCCGATGGTGTTCTCGACCAGCAGGACTGCGAAAATCACGAAGAGATAAAGGATCGAGAACTTGAACAGTTTTCGCGCCGCGTCATCGCCGGCCTTGCCGTCGCGAACCGTAAAGACCCGCCATGCATCGCGGAGGAAAATCACACCGACGATCGTGGCCGTAATGCCGTAGACCACACCGGCGAACCCCATCAAGAACGGCAAGACACCCGTCGGCGCGAGAACGAGACTGTAGAGCCATATCTGTCGACGTGTTTCGTCTGCGCCTCTGACGACAGGCAGCATCGGGACACCCACCCGCTCGTAGTCCCGGCAACGATAGAGTGCCAACGCCCAGAAATGAGGCGGCGTCCAAAGGAAGATGAGCGCGAACAGCACGACACTTTCAATGCTGACAGTCCCTGTAGCTGCCGCCCAGCCAACCATCGGCGGAAAAGCCCCTGCCGCGCCGCCAATCACGATATTCTGCGGCGTCGAGCGCTTCAGCCACATCGTGTAGACGACGAGATAAAAGGCGATGGTGAAAGCGAGAAGGAACGCCGCAACCCAGTTGACCAGCAAGCCCATCGTCAGCACGGCTGCGGCCGAGAGGAAAATGCCAAACCCGAGAGCATCTTCGGGGGAGACCTTGCCGCGCGGGATCGGCCGGGCGGCCGTGCGCTGCATCTGCGCGTCGATGTCGGCGTCGTACCACATGTTCAGCGCGCCTGACGCACCCGCCCCGACGCCGATGCAAAGCAACGCCGTGATTGCAAAGACAGGATGGATCGTGCCAGGCGCCGCGACCATCCCGGCAAGCGCTGTGAACAGCACAAGCGACATCACACGCGGTTTCAGCAGTGCGATAAAATCGCCGACGTCGGCGCTGGAGCGAAGCGCGCCACGATCAAGATCCGACGTTGCGAGTTGAGTGCTCACAGTTTCACCATTCCAATCACGCCCGGCACCACCACGGCCAGAAACAACATCCATTGAGGCAGCGCCAGGTAGGCGCACCCGCGTAGCATACCAAGCACGAGGCTCCACGACGCAAAGCTGGACGCCAAACCAACCGCGAACCACCCGAGTTCCACCGCACCCGGTGACCAGGCGACATAGCCGAGTGCGAGCCCCATCGCGGCAATCGCCAGCGTCACCAAGTGCCAGCAGTAGTAGTTCGTCTGTTTCGCAACGAAGCCGAGATCGTCACTCGCAAGCAGCGGCTGCGCGGCGACACGACCGCCTGCAAAAACGTGAAGCAGGCAGATCGCCAGAGACAGGAGAGACGCCGCCGCGAGCCACAGGTTCATGAAAACCCCATGTCAAACGTAGCAGGCGTCCCTCACGTCAGCGACTTACTTCACTCGTGGCAGTTCCTCGAACTGGTGGAACGGCGGTGGTGACGAGAGTGTCCACTCGAGTGTCGTCGCACCATCACCCCACGGATTGTCACCGGCCGGCACCTTTTTCATGAACGCCTGAACGACACCCACAAAGAACGCGATCGTACCAATCACCGCAATGTACGAGCCGAACGACGACACATAGTTCCACCCGGCGAACGCATCAGGATAATCGACATACCGGCGGGGCATGCCCTGCAGACCAAGGAAGTGCTGCGGGAAGAAAATCAAGTTCACACCGACGAATGTCAGCCAGAAGTGCACCCGCGCAATGAACGGCGAGTACATGTACCCGGACATCTTCGGGAACCAGTAATACCAGCCCGCAAAGATGGCGAACACGGCGCCGAGCGAGAGCACGTAGTGAAAGTGGGCGACCACGTAGTATGTGTCGTGGAGGGCACGATCGACGCCGGCGTTGGCGAGGACAACGCCCGTCACACCACCGACCGTGAACAGGAAGATAAATCCAAGCGACCACATCATGGGCGTGCGCAACGAAATCGATCCGCCCCACATCGTTGCGATCCAAGAAAAGATTTTCACGCCGGTCGGCACTGCGATGACCATCGTCGCCGCGACGAAGTACGCCTGCGTGTCGACCGAAAGGCCAGCGGTGTACATGTGGTGTGCCCAAACGACGAACCCGACGACGCCGATCGCGACCATCGCATAGGCCATGCCCAGATAGCCGAAGATCGGCTTACGGGAGAAGGTCGAGACGATGTGAGAGATCATCCCGAAGCCGGGCAGGATGAGGATGTAGACCTCAGGATGCCCGAAGAACCAGAATAGGTGCTGGAAGAGCACCGGATCACCACCACCGGCCGGATCAAAGAACGTGGTTCCGAAGTTGCGATCCGTCAGCAACATCGTGATCGCACCAGCGAGCACAGGAAGCGACAGCAGCAGCAGGAAAGCTGTGACGAGCACTGACCACACGAACAGTGGCATCTTGTGCAACGTCATTCCCGGCGCACGCATGTTAAAGATGGTCGTGATGAAGTTGATCGCGCCGAGGATCGATGACGCACCCGCGACGTGCAACGACAAGATCGCGAGATCCATCGCTGGACCGCCTTGATAAACGGTCGAACTCGAGAGCGGCGCATAAATCGTCCAACCGCCACCGACACCGTTAGCACCTGGTGGCCCCTCGACGAACATCGACATTACAAGCAGCGCAAAAGCAGCCGGCAACAGCCAGAACGAGATGTTGTTCATCCGCGGGAACGCCATGTCCGGCGCACCGATCATCAGCGGCACGAACCAGTTGCCGAACCCACCGATCATCGCCGGCATAACCATGAAGAAGATCATGATCAGGCCGTGACCCGTCACGAACACATTGTACGTGTGCGGATTGCCGAAGATTTGCATCCCCGGCTCCTGCAACTCGAGCCGAATACCAATCGACAGTGCCAGACCGATGATACCCGCGAACATTGCGAACAGCAGGTACATCGTCCCGATATCTTTGTGGTTGGTCGAGTAGACCCAACGCTTCCATCCTTTAGGGATGTCGTCGTGATGGGCGTCGGCTTCGCCGTAAAGTGCCATGGCCAGGTTCCCTGTCTGTCTGCCCGTTCCAGCGCACCGATCAGAAGCGGCGGCGCCGAGGATACATTGTTGTCAGGACGCGATGCTCAGCGCGGCAAAATGAGTGGCGGGTCAGTCCGCCGTCAGACTTGCAACGTCCTTCGTTTTTCCGGTCTCGCGCTGGTACGCGACAATTTCTTTCATCACGTTCTCGATCCCGTCTTCATCGTCCGCTTTGCGCGCCTCAAGCCAACGCCCGTACTGGTTATCGTTCACCACCCGTACCGTGATCGGCATGAAAGCGTGGCGCACACCACATAGCTCAGAACACTGGCCGTAATAGACCCCCTCACGACGCGCCTTGAACCACGTCGCCGTTGTGCGGCCCGGCACAGCATCGATTTTTGATCCGAAGGCTGGCATCGTCCAGTTGTGCATCACGTCGTTGGCCGTCACCAGCACATGCACCACCTTGCCGACAGGAACGACCACTTCGTTGTCGGTGGCGAGAAGACGTGGTTGCCCGGGCTTAAGATCGGCGTCATCGATCATGTAGGCGTCAAACGCGACGTTCTCGCCGGCTTCCGGGTACTGATACTCCCAGTACCACTGATGCCCAATCGCCTTGATCACAAGATCCGGTTTCGGGAAATCGTACTGCTTGTAGAGCAATCGGAACGACGGGACTGCGATGATCATAAGGATCAGCACGGGTACGACCGTCCACGCGAACTCAAGCGTCGTATTGTGCGCATTGCGCGACGGTGTCGGATTGTTCGTTTCGCTGAACTTCCAGCAGACGTAGGCGAGCAACGCGAGCACGAATAACGAGATCGCAACAATGATCGGCGTCAGCAAAATGTCGTGCATCCAGTGGATGTCATCGGCAATCTCAGTGACACCCGGTTGGAACCCGAGACCCCACTCGCTCGGCTGCCCATAGGTTTCGGCAAGTGCAGGAAGCGCGTGAACCGCGCCGCCTGCGATGATCGCCGCACCAACCAGCACTTTCTTCAATGTGCCTCGCGCCATGGTGATTTTTGTCCTCTCCCATCGCGGTCAGGCGACCGCTCTTCCTGCGTCTCACACACCAAAATATCGGCGACCAAACAAGCCGGATGCGCTGCGGCAAATTCCCACGCGAGCCACCTCGGCGGAGACGCTCCCGGTCTGGCCGACCGGCCCTAGATCGACCGCCATCTGGCTGCGATAGCGCATCCAGCGCCGTTACAACAGCAGTTCGCGCGGCAATGTCCCACTTTTGTCGGAATTCTTGTCGAATGGCGCGAACCAGGCCATGCCATTGGTCGCACCTTCTGCTCTCCGGGCCCTCGATCAGCCCCGCAGCTATGAGGCACTTTGACGTGGAAAACCCCGGACCGCTCAAGATCCGAATTTTGCAGGCCACGCGCAACGCACTGGCCGCGTTCGTCTTGGCATGCGGCGCGCTCTCTGCGTCGCAAGCGCTGGCCCAGACCGCGAATGTGCCATCAAGCGAGCCGAAGCCTGCGGTCCGTGCGCAACATGGTGACTGGCAGATTGTCTGTAAGAAACCGATCGGCGCACGCGTCGAAGTCTGCGCCGCTGTGCAGGACGTGACATCGGAAGACAATCCGAATGTCGGTCTGAGTGTCCATTTTCAAAAGGCGTCGGACGGGTCACGCACCCTGCGGGTCTTTGCGCCGCTCGGACTTCTCCTGCCGCCGGGTCTCGGCCTCAACATCGACGAGGCGAAGGTCGGGCGCATTCCATTTGTACGGTGTCACGTCGTCGGATGTCTCGCCCACGTCACTGTTGACGAGCAACTTATGACCAAGCTGAACACCGGCAAAACCGCCTGGTTCATCGTCTTCCAGACGCGGGAAGCCGGCATCGGCATTCCTGTTTCGCTCAATGGGCTTTCAGACGCGGTTGCGAACCTTCAACAGTAGGCGCCCGTCGCCGTGAAGTGGTGACCCCAAACACCCGACAGCACCCGTCGCTCGGGCGCCTGGGGCCACTTGCACCTTACTTCACTTCAAACGTCAGCTTGCAGTTGACGCGGTAGCCCTTGAGCTTGCCTTTGGAATCGACCTCGCAGCTCATGTCCTTGACCCACACGCTGCGAATGCACTTCACCGACTTCGAGGCCTGCGTCACAACTTTCTGGACCGCATCCTCCCAGCTCTTCGGCGACGCCCCCATCAATTCAATCGTCTTATGTACCGCCATTTTTCTCTCCGGATTTGTGGCTAAGGCGCAATCGGCACGACTGCGCAGTACGCGGAGTTTAGACATCTCGACAGGCCGGGCAAACCGCGTCGCGCCATCTTTGAACGACGTGCCTAACGCCCAGTTGCGGCAGACCGCACAAACCCCAAGAGCTAACTGCCTGATAATAAGCTGGAAAATCCGGCGCCCCGGTGCCACAAAAGCGCTATGCCCACCGTGAGTATTGCGAAGACGTATCGGGCTACATGCGAGTACGGACGACAGTGATGAGCCAACTGGTGAGCGACGTGACGGGAGCCGGAGTTTCAAAGAGTGCCGGCGCCACGCCGCAGCCTCCGAGCCCGCTCGACTTGTCGCTCTCCGGGGCCGCAACGGGACGTGCGATCGATGCCATTTCTTCCCGATATCATCTCCAATCGGCCACGGTGCGCGCCGCGCTACAGACAGTGCGCCCGCTCATCCTGAACCAGGTTGCCCAGCTTTGCGAGAATGAGAGCGCGGCCACACAGCTGCTGCACTGGCTTGCAGATCCGGCGCTCACCCGCATCAGGATCGTCCCCGAAGACATCATCGCCCAAGATATTCGTGTGACCAGTGATGCGATGTCCCGTGGCCTGTCGCGCGGCGACGCTTCGCTCTGGAGCGCACTTGACGTCAGTGCCGCGCAGGTCGGCATGTCACATCAAACGCTGCGTGCGATGTTGCCGCTTCTGACCCTGTTGTTGATGGCCGCAATCCGCGACGCTGCCGCACCCGCCTTCCTGCGCCACCTTCATGCGCTACGACCGGACGATCAGACGACGGATCCCTATGCCTTCGCCGCCCAGCAAGCTGACACAGGGCAGGCCGCCACATCACAGGCAGCGTCCTCACAAGCGCTGCGCTGGCTCGACGCTGTGCTATCCCGTGCGCAGGATACGGCAGAGATCGACGGCTCAATGGCGCTCCGCCACGAACGCTAGGCCTGCGTCCAAGTCGTCATCAACCGTGCATCACATCAGAAATCGGAACCGCACTCATGTCTGCATACGAGCAACTCACCCGCGCCCAAAACGGGCAGGTGATCGACAACCTGGCTGCACAGTTCGGCCTCTCGCATGCTGAGACAGAAGATGCGATCCGCGAGATGTTGCCCGTTCTGACGCGGGCGGTGCAGGCCAACATTCAGACGAAGAGGGGCTTGCAAAGCCTCATCCGTGCACTCGGCTCAGGCCATCACGCGCGCTACTACGATGACCCCGCGACAATTGGGGCTGAAGAAACACTCGCCGACGGTCGTGCCATCGCCCGACATATGCTCGGCTCCGATCGTCAGGTACGCGCTCTCGAAACCCAGGCGCAGTATGCAACCGGGCTCGGCGGCGGCATCCTCGAGCAGATCCTCCCGCACCTTGCCAGCATCCTGATGGGCATGATTTTCAAACGCGGTGGCCCGGAGATCGGACGCGAGTTCAATCGTGGCGGATATTCCCGCACTCCCGACATACAGGGATTTCCCCGCATGCCAGACACCGGCGGTGGAGGTGGCTACCGCCGCAATGATGTGCCCGAACCCGAGTATGACGCGCCCGCCCCCTATGACGAAATCGCCAACGAACTCGACCGTCGCGGCCGCAATCCCGGCGGCTTCACCGGCGGCATCCGCGACGCCATCGGCAAAAGCCTCGGCGGCCGCGGCGGCGGCATCATGGGCTGGATCATCAAATTCGTCGTGCTCCGCTACGGCTGGCGGATCCTGCGCGGCGTAATCGCAGCGTTCTTGGGACGGCGGTGAGGATCCGCTTTTGCGAGCGAAGCGAACGCGATTGCCTTAGTCGCAGCAAGTCTGTGAAGGGCCATAAGCGGTTATTGTGGAAGCACGTCGAGCGACGGCTTCGAGTCAGTGCGCTCGGTTAAGACTTGTCTGGGACCGCGTCTTCGTAAGCCTTGCACGCGTCATTGAGGTGTTTCACCGCTAATTCCAGCTCTGTTGGATCGTATTCACTGCCAACTCGGGCAATCTGCTGAGCGACGCCAGCATATAGTGGTCCAAGCACAGCAAACAGATGCTTTGTGGGATGGATGATAATCCCCCGGCGATCATCGGGGTCAGGGCTTCGCTTCGCCAAATCAGCTTTTTCGAGACGGTCGAGAAGAGCTGTTACCGATCCGCTCGTGAGACCCAGCTCTGCACTGATCTGAGTAGGCTTGGCTGGCCCTGTTTCCAGAAGGTTGAGGCATCGCAGATCGTTGCGCGAGACCCCAACGCGTGACGCGGCTTCCGCGTCGAGCTTGTCGATAGCGGCGTACAGGCGCCGACAGGCGGCAACGAGATCGCGGGGCGAGATGTGAGCATTGTCAGGTGGCGACATGAAACAATCTTATGTCTCTTGATTGTCAAGATACTTGATCTGAGATATACTAGTATATCGGTGAGAACTGGTCACCTACCTGGATGAATGGAGACACCAATGGAAGTCGTTTTGGCAGTTTTGGGTGCGTTGGTTGCCGTTATTGCAGTGTTAGCTTTCGTTGCCCCCAGGCGGGTCGCTTACACCGAGACGATTACTGTGAATGCACCAGTGGGAGACGTCTACGACGACATACGCCTTCAAGAGCATCTTATGCGTTGGTCCGCCTGGCCGCTAGAAACTAAGTCGACCTGCAGTGTCGAAGGCAATGACGGAACTGTTGGCGCGAAGACGGCCTTCTTCACTAAGGGCAAGCGTGTGGGTCATCAGGAGGTCGTCGCTTTGAGAGAGAACAAGGAAGTTGCTCTCACTCTGGTTGGCCCCGGTCCTCCTCACAAGCCACGCCTTACGTTTGAGCTAACACCGACCGGATCGGAGCAAACGAGAGTCGACGCTCATTTTGTGAACGAGTTCACACCCCCATTTCATATCATCTGGCATTTCGCCGGTTTGTCGAAATGGACACGGAGCATGCACGTGAAAGACTTGAAGGGTCTGAAAGCGTTCTGCGAGCCGCCCCACAAAGACGCTACGGGCCAGGTCGTCGGACGTCCGCCACGAGGAGATAATCCATTCGAACACGCAAGTGGGGCGGCTTGAGCTACTTCGACTACGATTTCGAGGGCGTGATTGACTGGCACGGCGTCGGCAAGAGCAAAGTCATCACCTACAAGGTTCTCTTCATGCCGCCGCACTTCGAGGATGAGCTACCGTTCAAGACGTATCCGCGTCTGCGGGTCGAAGCAGAGATTGCTGACGTCCCGGTTCGTGGCGCTTGGATGCCGGTTGGCGATGGGCGGCGCTATTTCATCGTCTCACCTGAGATCAAAAAAAGCACGGGCTTTGATGTCGGTGATGTTGTTGAGATGCGGTTCCGGATCGACGATCAGAATCACGTTGACGTGCCGCGCGCTTTGGAGCTTGCGATCCAGTCGGACGACAAAGCAAGCCGCCAATGGGACACGCTCACAGCAGGTAAGAAGCGCATGTTCACCTTCCATAGCCTCCGCCACACGCTTCGCCTCGGTCGGTGCGGTTTTGGCCGATGCCACATGGAAGGTGA
>JBCBXF010000064.1:0-13858 GCA_039816705.1 Pseudomonadota bacterium
AATGGCACCGTGCTCGCGGGCGACTACCGCATTGAGCGCGTTCTCGGCGCCGGCGGCTTCGGCATCACCTATCTGGCGGAAGAACTTGCCCTTCATCGCAAGGTCGCCATCAAGGAATATTTTCCGGGCGAGTTTGCCGCGCGGGACAGCGCCTCGCAGGTGCGGCATCGCTCGGAGTCCAACAAGAACGATTACGCATGGGGGCTAGAGCGCTTCATCGAAGAAGCACAAACTCTGGCACGTTTCGATCACGCCAACATCGTCCGCGTCTATCGTTACTTCCGCGCCAACAACACCGCCTACATGGTTCTCAAGTTCGAAGAGGGCCAGAGCCTGCGGCAATGGATCGACACGCTCGACGCACCACCACCGCAAGTACAGGTCGATGCGATCCTGACGCCGGTGCTGGACGCTCTTGAGCTGATCCACGATCACGACTTTCTCCATCGTGACATCGCCGCGGACAATATTCTCCTGCGCCGCAACGGGGCGCCGGTCCTCATCGATTTTGGATCGGCACGCGGCGAGGTGGCGAACCAGACGAAGACACTGAGTGCGCTCGTCAAACCCGGCTACTCACCATTCGAACAGTATGCCAGCAACTCCAAGCAGCAGGGCCCCTGGACCGACATCTACGCCCTCGCGGCGACACTCTATCTCGTGATCACAGGCACACGGCCGCCCGACGCCCCGTCGCGCTTGAGCGAAGACGAATATATCTCCGCAAGGAGCGCAGCGAAAGCGCGCTATCGTCCAGGGTTCCTGACCGCCCTCGACGTGGCCCTCCGGCTCACCATCGCGGAACGACCGCAGTCGATAGCGGCATGGCGCGCCATGCTCTTCTCCAGCATTCGCGATATCCATGCCCATGCCCCAGGACATCCGGCGGCGCCACAGGCGACCGTTCGCGCAACCCGCAAGATTGCAGGCGAAGGCGGCGAACCTCTCGTCTGGCGCAAGCGCGTTGCCGCCCCAACCGCACAAATCACATCTTTGAATAACGCCCCATCCGCGACGCCGAACGCATCTGCCGGGAAAGACAGTGTCGCAGCCGCCTTCGCCCGGCCAATAAAACCGGCGCGCAACGTCAGAGAAAAGCTCTCCGGTGGAGGGGCAGCCCTTGTCGCGGGTGCGTTGCGTCTCTCCGGCAATATGAAAGACGGCGTAGACCGGATTGGCCGCCGCAGCGCCGCGGCTGCCGCACAGGGCAAAGGTCGGCTGGTTGACGGTGGTCGCGCCATCGCTGCCATCCGCACGCCTCTGCGCGCAAAGATGCAAGACGCACGCGACGCGATCGCTGCGCGCAACCCACTCGCACGGCCAGATCCGGCGCGTGAGAGGCGCTCACTCGTCAAGGCATTGGAAGAAGAGCTGGCGCGCCCGATTCCGCAGGACAATGCCCAACCAAAGAAAGTCCCGCCAAAGACACCCGGCGGGCGTCGCGCGCTCCCGCGCCTGCCTTCCTGGTCCGGTCGGGAACAAAACGATGCAAATGCCGCACGCGCCGAACGGGGGAAAAAACCTGGACGCCGAAGCACTGCGAAACGGCAACGCGCAAAGCCACGCGCGCGGAAACCCAAACGCACCAATCTCGGGCGGCTCATCTTTGCCGGACGTATGAGCGCTCAACTCGCACTCATCACCGGGTTTGTGTCTCTGCTCGTCATTCGACCGGAGATTAAACTTCCCGAGCGTTCGACAGCGGTAGCGGCCTGGAGCGTCTCCAGCCCTCGCGCCAGTGAAAATGCGCTTGGCCTGCTCCGCACCTTCCGCGAACACGACGCGCCGATTTCTAGCCTCGCCGTTTCGGATGATGGCAGTAAGATCGCCTCCACATCGCGCGACGGCCGCAGCGTGATCTGGCAGCCCTCGACCGGCGAGGCCCTCCAGCGCATCAACATTGGTGACGTGGCCGTCAACGCAACGGATATCGCCGGCGACCAACTTGTCATGGCGCAATCAGATGGCCGGGTCACACTTTGGAACACGCGATCCGGACAACGCCTGCGCAGCTTTAAACGACACAAGGGCGCGGCCAACGCAGCAGTTTTCACACCAGCCGCAAAGCGTTTTTTCTCCGCCGGCGCAGACGAGCGGCTTCGCGTGTGGAATACGCGTCGTGGCTCCTGGCGCTCACTGCGTGGTCACAAAGGCGCCGTGACGGCGCTCGCTGTCTCCAGCAACGGCACAACCCTCGTCTCCGGCGGCGTTGATCGAACCGTCAAACTGTGGAACGCGAGAACGCGCAAAGTCATCAAGACCCTCCACGCACATGATGCCGCAATTACCACGGTGGCCGTCACGAATGACGGCGAGACCTTCGCGTCCGGCAGCGCGGATGAATCGATCCGCATCTATCCGCGAAGCGGCAATGGCGAGATCAAGACGCTCTATGGCCATGCGAGCACGGTGACAGCCCTCGCGTTCTCACCGAGCGGTCGCCTGTTGGCTTCAGCAAGCGCCGATCATGCTGTCAAACTCTGGGATGTGGGAACAGGCAAGCTGGTGCACACCTTCATCGGACACACCGATGCAGTGGCCGCGCTGGCATTCATGCCGGATGGGCGTCGCCTCGTCACAGCCGGCGCAGACAAGACCGTGCGCATCTGGCAGGCGGAGGTCGCAGGATTTTAATCCGTCAACCGGCCGCACGCCGCGCAACATAAATCTCCATAATCCGTGCACCGCGGTGCGGTCCGTCTGAAACGAACACCCAGTCGCCACCTGTAAACGTGTCGCACATCTTTGTACCGCGCACGCAAATCCAGTGGCCTTCGCGCCCTTTGTGGATCGCAAGCACATAATAGCTGAACGCACTGCGCGGCCGTTGCATCCAGGACCACACGGTCGGCCGCAACTTGCGCTCCAGATCGTGGAAGTTCGCGATCTCGCACATTTCATAGCCGAAGACGCCAAGCGCGGAGCGGACCTCCTGTGTTGTCGTCCCCTTGATAATCTGTTCCGCAGACGTCGCATCGTCGCGTACAGCGCGGATTTCATGTTCGATCCGGCTGACAGGGAAATCCGTGATCGCGGCAAGCACCACAGGACCGCAGTAGGCGATACGCCCGGTATCGTTGCGGGCGGTCGTGAGATCAGACGTCAGGCGGTGGCGCATGACCGCAAGGATCACCCCAACACGGTTACCGGAAGGTTAATCGAGACGACGCGGGTGCCTCTCAAGCCACCGCATCCCGCGCAAGATCAAGCGAGTACCCGACACCGCGCACCGTACGGATGGGATCGGTGTGACCACCCGTCATGAGCGATTTCCGCAGCCGGCCGATATGAACGTCGACCGTCCGTGTGTCGACATCCGCATCGCGCCCCCACACCCGATCAAGCAGCTGATCGCGCGTCCACACCCGGCCAGGCCGCTCCATGAATGTGGTCAGCAGTCGGTATTCCGTCGGGCCGAGATGAAGCGGCGCCTCGGATCGCATAACCTTATGCTGCTCGGGGTCGATCGAGAGATCACCGTAGACGAGAATCTCGCCCGCCACGGCCGGGCGTGCCCGGCGCAGAAGTGCGCGCAAACGGGCGATCAACTCCTTCACCGAGTATGGCTTGACCATGAAATCATCCGCACCGGTATCAAGCCCGCGGATCATGTCAGCCTCTTCGCCCCGTGCCGTGAGCATCAGGATCGGAACGTGGCGCGTTTCCGCCCGCGCCTTGAGCTGTCGGCAGGTCTCGATGCCGGAGAGATTTGGAAGCATCCAGTCAAGCACAACCGCATCTGGCGGATCTTCATTGAACAGGATGAGTGCGTCTTCGCCGTCGTCAGTTGCCGTCACCTGAAAACCCGCGGTCTCCAGATTGAAAGTCAGCGCCTCAAGCTGTGCGGGCTCGTCTTCAACAACAAGCACACGCGCGGGACTGGTCGCCGTCACGAGACCGCTCCATTGCCAGTATCCGGCACATCTATCGGCACATTCGTCACATCCTTCTTGGGACGCGGCGCCTCGGGCAGCTCACCTTCGTCGCGAAAGTGCACCTGCTCGGCAATGCCAGTGACATGATCGCCCATCCGCTCAAGATTCTTGGCGATGAACAGCAGATGCATGCACGGCGTAATGCTGCGCGGATCTTCCATCATGTACGTCAGCAATTCGCGGAACAGTGTGTTGTGCATGCTGTCGACCTGTACATCGCGTGAGCGCACCTCGTCGGCGAGCGCAACATCGCGTTTGAGCTGCGCGTCGAGAACATCCTTCAGCATGCCCTGCACCAGCAAGCTCATCCGCCGCAGCACATCCGCCGACGCACCAATGTGTCGGAACTCCCCAATCACACTCGAGCGCTTCGCAGTGTTTTTCGCGTAGTCGCCGATACGCTCGAGATTGGAGGAGATCTTCATGATCGAGAGCAGCATCCTGAGGTCGCGGGCCTTTGGCTCGCGCTGCGCGATTACCTGCACGACCGCAGCATCAATTTCGAGCTCGAGCTCATCAACGTCGAGGTCGCGTTCCCGCACGTCCTCGCTCAGCTCATCATCACGTGTGAGCAGGCATTCGACCGCATCCCGGATCTGCGTCTCGACAATGCCGCCCATCTGCAGGACGGCACTGTCGATCTGATCAAGTTCCTCGTCAAAGGTGCGGAAAACAGTCTGGTCGAGAATAACCATGGGCTTAGCCAATCCGTCCTGAAATGTAGCTTTCGGTCCGCGGGTCACTAGGGTTCTTGAAGATCTGCTCCGTGTCTCCGAACTCGACGAGCTCACCGAGGTGGAAGAAGGCGGTGCGCTGCGAGACTCGCTGTGCCTGCGCCATAGAGTGGGTCACGATGACAATCGTATAGTTCTCGCGCAACTCGTGCATCAGCTCTTCGATTTTCGCCGTTGCGATCGGGTCGAGCGCTGAACAAGGCTCATCCATCAGGATAATGTCGGGCTGCGTCGCGATCGCTCGCGCGATGCATAACCGCTGCTGCTGCCCGCCGGAAAGCCCAGTCCCTGGCTCGTGCACGCGATCCTTCACCTCGTCCCACAGCCCGGCCCGCTGCAAGCTGGCTTCGACCAGGCTGTCGAGTTCCTGTTTATCGCGTGTCAGCCCATGGATGCGCGGCCCATAAGCAATGTTTTCGTAGATCGACTTGGGAAAGGGATTGGGTTTTTGAAACACCATCCCGACCCGTGCTCGAAGCTCCACGACATCGAGGCCTGGATCATAAATATCCTCTCCCTCGATTTCGATGGTTCCATCAACCCGGCAGATCGATATCGTGTCATTCATCCGGTTGAGGCAACGCAGATACGTTGACTTGCCACATCCCGAAGGCCCGATCAGAGCCGTCACTTCATTCGCATTGATATCCAGCGAGACTTTGTCGAGCGCTTGCTTGTCGCCATAGAAAACGTCGACGTTACGACTCACAATTTTGACGTCTTGCTGCTCCGTTTCGGGAGACGCAATCGGCTTCATGGGCGTCGTCGTC
This sequence comes from Pseudomonadota bacterium, assembly GCA_039816705.1. GTDB lineage: Bacteria > Pseudomonadota > Alphaproteobacteria > Rhizobiales > CALHAX01 > CALHAX01. The sequence continues at coordinate 5,440 of JBCBXF010000064.1, forward strand.
GCTGGTGTCGGCACTTCGACCAAGGCATCCATAACCCGTATCTCCGTTCAATGTCGCGTCCGCCCGGCACACCGCAGGTGCCACCAACGAAACGCGGAGAAATATTACCAACGGCGCTCAAAGCGCTTACGCAGCAGCACGGCAATCGCGTTCATGATCACGAGAAAACCGAGCAGCAAGAGAATAGCCGCCGCAGTCCGCATCTCGAACGCGCGCTCCGGAAAATCCGACCACCGAAAAATCTGAACCGGCAGCACAGACGCATTGTCCATCGGTGAGCCCGGAACCTCGGTGATGAACGCAACCATCCCGATCATCAGCAACGGAGCCGTCTCACCAAGAGCCTGCGCCATGGCGATGATTGTCCCGGTCAGGATCCCCGGCATCGCAAGCGGCAGCACATGATGAAACACCGCCTGCACATTGGAAGCACCAACACCGAGCGCGGCCTCCTTGATCGATGGTGGCACCGCCTTGATTGCCGCGCGTGACGCGATGATGATCGTCGGCAGCGACATCAGCGCCAACACGATCCCCCCGGCGAGCGCGGTCGATCGCAAATCCCGACCAAACACGTCGTTGCCGAGAAACTCGATCACAACGGCCAACCCGAGCAAGCCGAAGACGATCGATGGCACAGCTGCGAGATTGTTGATGTTGACTTCAATGAAGTCCGTAATGCGGTTCTTCGGCGCAAATTGCTCCAGATAGATCGCCGCCGCAACGCCAATTGGAAAGGAGAGGAAAAAGGTCACCAGCATCGTCCAGAAGCTGCCGGCAGCCGAACTCCAGATCCCTGCCGTCTCGGCCTCACGGCTGTCCGCCGCAGTAAAGAACCGGGTGTTGAATGTTGTGTCGATCGCGCCAGCTTTGCGCAGTTCCTCGACCCACGTCGTCTGCGCATCGCGAATCCGCCGCCCAGCCTCGCTCTGCGGGTTGACCAACAACTGCCACGAGCCATCCGCCGCTGGAGCATCCGAGCTCAACGGCACGAGTGTCTGCCCCTCGACAGCATCAGGCGACACGCGCGTAATCTTCACCACACCGCCATTGATCGCGAGAAAGAAACTCGGCAGCGCGCTGGACACCTGTTCCGTGCCGCCCGGCGTATTGGCTTTTTTCTCAAGCGCCTGCGCACTCTCGATCAGGCTTTGCCGTCGGTTTTCATAGGCTGTGATACGGCCTTCATAATCTGTACGAAGCGCAGGATCGGCATCACTTGGCAGCGTATCAATCCGACGCTGAAAAACGCGAATACCGCGCGCTTCCCGACGCGCCTGGTCGCGAAACCGCTGTGCCTTGTCGCGCAGCTCGTCCTTCACACGTGCGAGAATGGAGGAAAAACTGTTGGACTCAACGATGATGCGCACTTTGCCCGTGGTGCCGAGTGGGGTCGCCACACCGCTGACGTCACGCGCCTCCAGCGATCCTTCGTAACCCTTCATATAAAGATCGACATCGTCCGACGCGAGGAGTCGCACCGTCTGGGTTGTTCCGATGATCGACGGATCGCGCATCACGCGTTCACGCAGCGAAAGCTCCGCACCATTGCTCACCATTTTGTAGAGCTTCAGCTTGTCCCGGCGCTTCGTGATGTACGGGAAGGCCTGGCGCAGCGACGCTTTGATCGCGCCGGAGAAATTCCCCGCCCGAATATCCTTGGGATCACGATTGCCCTTCGCGTCAATTTTCTCCGCAGCCAGTTCGACGGGCAGCGTTATATAGGTCTCGTGAAACGCACCGAGCGACTTGCCGACGACCGTCGAGAGCAACCAGAACAACGCCGTTGCTGCCAGCGCAATCGCAAAAATACCGAAGAACTTGAAACGCGTCTCGAACGCATAGCGTTTCTTCAACCGGCGTTTCGCATCATCGGTCTTGTGAACGCTCGTGCGCCCAGACGCATTTTCCGGCGTCATCTCAGGCGACTGGTGCATGTTCATCGCTCAGCCCACCCCTATTCGTACTGCAGCCGGTACTTCTGAACGACCCGAAGCGCGATCATGTTGAGGACCAGCGTGATGCAAAGAAGCGTGAATCCGAGGGCAAACGCAGGACCTGCCGCGGTCTCGGCCTCGGCATCGCCCGTGATCAGCGCAACAATCTGCACCGTCACCGTCGTCACAGCCTCAAGCGGGTTCCACGTCAGATTGGCGCCCTGTCCAGCCGCCATAACAACGATCATCGTCTCGCCAACCGCGCGTGACACCCCGAGCAGAACAGCCGAGACGATGCCCGGCAGCGCCGCAGGCAGAACAACCTTGGTAATGGTCTCCGCCTTCGTCGCACCGATGCCATACGAGCCATCCCGCAATGACTGGGGCACCGCATTGATCACATCATCTGAGAGAGAGGAGATAAACGGGATAATCATGATCCCCATGACGACACCCGCCGCGAGCGCGCTCTCCGACGCGACGGAGAGCCCCATTGCCTCGCCGGTTCGCCGGATCACAGGCGCGACGGTAATTGCGGCGAAAAACCCGTAAACCACCGTTGGAATACCCGCGAGAATTTCGAGCAGAGGCTTGGCAATGCTCCGCACGCGCTTGCTTGCATAATCGGAGAGATAAATCGCAGCCATCAGTCCGATCGGCACCGCAACCAGCATCGCAATGATCGTGATCATAAATGTGCCGGCGAAAAGCGGGATCGCACCCACGGTGCTCGGATTGATCTGCCCCTCGAACACGCCGGAGAGCGGCGACCAGTGCGTCCCGAACAAAAACTTGTAGATCGGAACCCCACTGAAGAACTTCAGCGTCTCGCCAATCAGTGAGAACAGGATTCCGATCGTTGTCAGGATCGCGATCCCGGCGGAAACGAACAGTGTGCCCCGGATGATCCCCTCGGACGCATTTCGCGCACGATGCTGAGGCGAGACCCGCCGATAGCTTAATACCAGTGCGATGAGACCGAGCAGAACCGAGAGACCGGCAACGCCCCACTCACGCGTCCGCTTGTAGCCGACATACGTCTCAGCCAGAGCATCCCGCGCCACACGGTAGTCGTTGTCCAGCGGCCGCGAGACAATACTGCCATCGCCCTTCGCCTTGGCGTCACTGATCAGCCGATCCTGTTTGAGGACCGTATATGTTTGCGCTTCTTCGGGCAGGGCGCTGCGCAACTGACTGTCGAGAACGGCGCGCGTTCCGATCGTCGCAACAATCAGGACACCGAACCCGACAAGCCCTGTGACCAACGCCGCATAGAGCCCGTGATAGGTAGGCCGCGAGTGCAGTTCCACGCCAGCCTGAGCGCCGAGCGCTGAAGCCTGGCGACCTGACGCCACGTACGCCAGCCCGGTGAGAACAACTATCGTGAGGGCGGCAAGTGCAATCATGTCCGTCACCTCAAGGCCAGATCAAAAACCCGGCGTCGCACGTCAACAAAAGAAGAAAATAGTTCTGAACTCATATCCCGGGCCACGTGAGCCCGGGACTTTGTGGCGCAAGACAGTGCGCGCTTTACTTGAGCTTCTCAGAGCCGTCCATCGTCGCAAGCGACGTGGCCTTGGCGACAGTCGCCTCACGCTCACCTTTAGGCAGCGGGATCAGACCTTTTTCAACGAGGTAGCCCTCGTCACCGAACGTGCCGTCGGCGACCCACTCTTGAGCGTACTCCTGGAGGCCGGGAATGACGCCGATATGCGCTTTCTTGACGTACATCCAGAGCGAGCGCGACACAGGGTACTCACCCGAGGAAATCGCTTCGAATTCCGGAGCGACGCCATCGATCGTGGCACCTTTCACTTTGTCCGCGTTCTGCTCGAGGAACGAGTAACCGAACACGCCGACAGCTTTCGGATTGGCTTCCAGCTTGGAGACAATCAGGTTGTCGTTTTCACCAGCTTCGACATAGGCACCGTCTTCACGGACGTGACGGCAGAACTGGCGATAACGCTTCTTGTCGGCCTTCTTCATGGCCTTGAGGAAGCCGAAGCTTTTGCAGCCACCTTCGATCGCGAGCTCTTCGAACGCGTCGCGCGTTCCCGACGTTGGCGGCGGGCCGAGCACTTCGATTTTCATGTCGGGAAGCGACGGATCGACGTCAGACCACTTCTGATACGGGTTGGCGACAACCTTTTCACCACCGGCAGGATCCGGCACTTCCTTGGCAAGGGCGAGGTAAACCTGCTTGCGCGTCAATGCCAGCGACGGACCGGACTGGGCGTTCGCCATTGCGATCCCGTCAAAGCCGAGCTTGAACTCGACAATGTCTTTCACGCCACCGTCTTGGCACAGCTTGTATTCTTTCGCCTTCATGCGGCGCGATGCATTGGTGATGTCGGGGGTCTCTGCGCCAACGCCTTTGCAGAAAAGCTTGAGGCCGCCGCCGGACCCGGTTGATTCCACTTTTGGCGCCTTGAATTCCGATTTGTTACCGAACTGTTCGGCAACCGCCGTCGCAAACGGAAACACCGTGGATGAACCAACGATATTGATCTGATCTCGCGCCTGCGCCACGCCGGCGGTAGCAATGATCATGCTGCCCGCAGCGATAGTCGCCGTCAGGCTCTTTGAGAATGTCATACTGGATTACCCTCCTGAGGAACCTTTACGTTGCATCGACCTCGTCGATGGCGCGGGACGTAAGGCGACTTCATTGAAGCGCTATGACGGTTTTGTAACAGTTTTGTAACGGCGCCTGACGAAGCGCGCGTCGCTCCGCGCTGCGGGTCGTCCGCATGTGGAAAACCCTTTGACGCAACGGTGCAGCCTAAATGCTTCGAGGCAGATCCACGCTGAACGTGCTGCCTGCACCGTCAGCACTTTTGATCCTCAGCCGCCCCCGATGTCGGCTGACAATGTGCTTCACGATCGCGAGGCCAAGACCGGTGCCACCTTTTTGTCGCGAGCGCCCGGCGTCGACCCGATAAAAGCGCTCTGTCAGACGGGGCAGGTGTTCGCTCGCAATACCCTCCCCTTCGTCCCGCACCGACACCGTGAATACGGCTCCCAAGATACCCGGTGCAGATGGCGATTCCGCGATCGAGACCGTCACCGGCCGCCCCGGGGGAGAGTATTTGACAGCATTGTCGACAAGGTTGCGAAAAACCTGAACGAGCTGATCGTGAGTACCAGGCACCATCGCCGAGCGCAGTCCATCCAGAACAACAAGTCGAATGTCGCGACCGTCTTCGTGTGTCTGGACAGTATCGATCACCTCATGGACCACCCCACACAGATCCACCGCCCCAACTGGTCGAACGCGCGCATTCGCTTCAAGCTTCGCAAGCGAGAGAAGATCGTCGATCAACCGATCCATCCGGTGCGCTTCCCGCTCCATGATAGAGAGAAAACGCTCTCGGGCGTCAGCGTCGTCGCGTGCGCCTGTCTGCAGTGTCTCGATGAAACTTGTCAGGGCTGTCAGTGGCGAGCGAAGCTCATGACTGACGTTCGCGACAAAATCAGAGCGTATGTTCTCTGCCTCGATCACCGGAGAAATATCCTGCAGGCTGACGACCGCGATAATATCCGGGCTCTTCGATAAACCCGTGTCGCTTTCCAACGCGCCCGGCAAGTCGCCCGCAAGACATCGCATCACCTGCACGCGGTATGTGGCCCGCACCGGCAAACGCAGAATGAGCGTTGCGTCAGCCCGCTCCGCACCCGACAAAACCTGGTCTACCGCGGTCAGCACCTCCGGTTCGCGAATCGCCCGCACGAGGTTCGCGCCAGTAAGCGGCCCCTCGAACAGGGCGTCCGCAGCCGCGTTGGCCATCACGACACGGCGCACCCGATCCAGCAGCAGTACCGGTTCCGGCAACGCATCAAGAATTGCGCGCATCATAGAACATCCGGTCTCACCACACCCATCCAGCCCGACAGCCTCTAGACGAGGGCCGGATGACCAGCAACCGGCCAACTGTGTTAGATGTCTGTCACACAAGCGCACAGATGCTCCGCAAGAGCGCGCCGCAACCAAACCGTTTGCAGCCACCATGCCTGACCAGCCTGCCACCGCCAGCACAACGCCGCCCGGCTACTGGCTGGTCCACGTGTCCGTGCACGATCCGGCAGCGTTCTTCGGTTACATGCGCGCCGTGCGCCCAATCTTCGTCCGCTATGAGGCGACTTATCTGGTGCGCGCAGGCGCCGCCGAACAGCGGGAAGGCGAAAGCGCGGGCGAAACCACCGTCGTGGTTCGCTTCCCGAGCTATGCGGCCGCACGCGCCTGCTACGACAGCGATGCGTATCGCGCAGCCATTGCCCTACGAAAGGACTGTGCCACCTTCAACCTGTCGATCGTCGAAGGCGTCGCGTGAATGACACCTTACGTGAAAGGGTTGCTGCTCACACTCGCCGGTGTTGTCTTGATGTCGCCGGATGCTGTGCTGATCCGCCTGATCAACGTCGACGCATGGGCCCTGCTTATTTGGCGCGGCGGACTGATGGCACTCGCCATGCTTGCGCTCCTTGCCATCGCGTTTCGCGGAAATATCCGGCGTGGCTTTCGGGGCTTTGGCCTCGGCGGGCTAATCGCATCCTTTGCGCTCTGCTTCGGCAACATCGGTTTTGTGACCGCCATGACAGAGGAAAAAGTTGCACTCGTGCTCGTAGTTTTTGCAACCGTGCCCCTGTTCGGAGCGTTGATCGGATGGGGCGGTTATGGAGAGAAAATCCCGGCGCGCACATGGATCGCGATCCCGGCCGCAATGGCAGGGCTTGCCGTTGCCGCGCAGGCGTCTTTGCAAACGGGTGTCGTTTTCCCGCTCGCCATGGCGCTCTGCGGCACGCTGATGTTGGCGACCTTTCTTACAATTCTTCGACATGAGCCGGGCGTGAACAACTATGCCGCCACGGCACTCGGCTCGGCCTTCGCTGCCATCGTCGCCCTTGGCTTCGCAGATCCAGGCGTCATTGCCGGATCATCGGACAAACTCGCATTCACTGTGCTGCTCTGCTTGTTCGTGTTGCCAGCCGCTATGGCATTTTTTTCCGCAGGCCCGCGCTACATATCGAGTGCGGACGTAGGGCTCGTGCTTCTTCTTGAAACCGTGCTCGGACCTCTCTGGGTCTGGCTGGTGATTGCTGAAGCCCCGGCACTTTCCACGCTGTTCGGTGGGGCCATCGTTATCGCCACACTCATCGCGCACTCCATCGCAGCACTCCGGGCGCAGCGTCCGCAGATCAGCCGGCCACGAACACCGGATAAAGCGATAAGACCAGCAGCACGGCCATCATGATATTGAAGGTGCGCAATCGTCTGCTGGTCGAGAGCCAGCGGCGGACCTGTTGACCGAGCGTCACCCACACGCCGACCGATGGCAGGTTGACCAGACCGAACACCACCGCCACCGTCAGCACTGTGCCGAATGTCTGCGTGGGCGTGTAGGCCGAGATCGCCGTGAGCGCCATCGCCCAGGCCTTCGGATTGACCCACTGAAAAAGCGCGGCCTGCACGAACGTCATCGGCGTGCCCACCGCACCGCCGTCCCTTGGCGGCGCGGCTGTCGCGATCTTCCACGCGAGGAAGAGGAGATAAATTACGCTGACAAGTTTCAGGATATCGTACGTGATCGGGAACGCATCGAAGAGGCCCACCAGCCCGACACCAACGATCACCACCATGGCGACGAACCCAAGCGCGACCCCGAACATGTGAGGCAACGTGCGCCGGAATCCGAAGTTTGCCCCGGATGCCATGAGCATGAGGTTGTTCGGCCCCGGCGTGATCGAAGAGACGAACGCGAAGGCGGCAAGCGCGAGGAGCAGGTCAGGTGTCATGAGCGCAACGATAGATTGCATTGCGATCAATATCTTTGCGAAGGTGTGGCAAAGATCTCCTATCCAACACAATCGTTGCTCATATGGACGCAATAACCGCAAAAATATTGCATCAGCTCGAGCGTGACGGACGGATCAGCAACACCGAACTGGCTGGCCGTGTCGGATTATCTCCCTCGGCCTGTCTCCGCCGTGTCCAAGAGCTCGAGCGCACCGGTGTTATCGTTGGCTACCGCGCGATTGTGAACCCGGATGCGCGCGGCGCTGGCTTCCTCGCCTATGTCGCGGTCGGACTCTCCGATCACTCCCGCGATGCGCAAGCGACGTTCGAAAGAGCGATGTCAGGCGCCGGGGAGGTCCGCGAGTGCCACAACATTACAGGCACCGTCGAATACCTGCTGCGCGTCGAGTGCGCTGACCTCAAAGCCTACAAAACCTTTCACACCGATGTCCTTGGCACAGTCGACGGCGTCAATGAGATCACGTCTTACATTGTCATGGCCTCACCGAAGGACGAGCGCGGCTGAGAGGCGACAGGCACGACATCTCATTTTGCCCGCAGCTCCGCCACCTCGGCGCGCAATGCCCGCACCTCCGTGAGGATCATCCGGCTCTCTTCCATCATCGCGTCACGCTCGGCGTGTGCCTCCGCCTCATGCTCGGACTGCATGGCGTCCACGATCACGCCG
>JBCBXF010000065.1:0-13742 GCA_039816705.1 Pseudomonadota bacterium
TGACGGACATGGGGCGGATCGAGTCGCTTCAGCGCGACGCCCGGCGCAACGCCAAACGAGGTAAAATGATTGCGCGCGATGATCGTGCTGAGTTTCGCGGTCCGCACGTGCCCGTAGAGCGTTGCGACGGAATTGCTCTCGATGAGCGGCTCCGGCGCGATGCCGACTTCGGCGAACACCCTGTCGATGATACGACGGTTCTGCATTTCAGGTGACAGGAGACACAATGGCAGGCCGCCCAGCGCTGACCAGGCAATCGTGTGATCGTACTGATCGCTCTTTTCCTCGGGTATGAGCAGCGAAAACTCTTCATGATACAGGCCAAGAGCATCGACAGCCTTGAGCGGCTCGTTGTCGAGATATGTGATCCCAGCGTCAAAACTGAGATCGTCAAGCCCCCGTTGGATGCCTTTCGAACTGGCGGAAACAATCCGGAAGCGCAGTTCCGGGTATCGCGCCAACAGTGGCTGGGTCAGGAGCGGCACAACGGCGAGCGCCGAGGGCACCACTCCAATGTTGAGCGTCCCGGCCAGCTCACCCCGCAGCAATGCCGCTGCATCCATCAGCCCGTCGGCATCGCCGACAATCCGCCGCGCCCAGGTGATCACACGCTCACCTTCAGGCGTCAGCCCGCCATAGCTGTTGCCCCGCTTGATGAGGGGCACCCCCAGATCCTCCTCTAGCCTCTTGATCTGGGCTGAAAGTGCGGGTTGCGAGACATTGCAACGCGCTGCGGCCCGTGAGAAGTGGGCCTCCTGAACGAGTGCGATCAGATAACGAAGTTGACGGATATCCATAACGAGTGGCTATCATACGCTTCGGCGTGATGCACATAAGATTATCGCAGATGCTGTCGGAAGGCCGCCCATGAAACTGCTTGTGTTCCAACACATCGCTTGTGAGCACCCCGGCTCGCTTCGCCGTTTCCTCGCCGCGGACGGGGTTTCGTGGACTGCAATTGAGCTGGATGAGGGCGACCCGATCTCACCGCTTGAAGATTTCGACGCGCTTTGGGTACTGGGCGGACCGATGGATGTCTGGGACGTCGAAGAGCATCCGTGGCTCATCGAGGAGAAGGCGGCAATCCGGCATTGGGTCCGCGATTTGGAGCGCCCTTTCCTCGGGCTCTGCCTCGGTCACCAATTGCTGGCAGATGCGCTCGGCGGCACGTGTGGTCCACAGCGCCCGCCCGAAGTCGGCATGCTCGACATCGCACTCACGCCGGAGGGAAAAGTCGATCGCTTGCTGGCTGGCACGCCAGACAACCAGAAGGTGCTCAACTGGCACGGCGTCCGCGTTGCCCAGCCACCGGAAGGCGCGGTGGTCCTGGCGAGTTCTGATGTGTGCAGCTGTCAGGCGATGCGCGTCGGGCAGAACGCGTGGTCGATGCAGTACCACGTGGAGGTCGAGCCGGACACGGTAGCGACCTGGGCAGAAATCCCGCCCTACCGCACAGCGCTTGAAGCAACCCTCGGCGAAGATGGTCCGGCGGAGCTCGCCCGCGATGCGGATCGCCATATGCCTGACATGCAGGCCACGGCGCAGACCATCTACCGCAACTTCATGGCCGCCGCTTCTGGCTGAATGACATCGCGCAAACGGTTGCCAAGCGCACAAAACTCTGAGAGAGCGCGACCACCGCCCGTCTCTCGCACCTCTGTCACGTCCGCGCCGGTGACCCGCCATGCTTCAGACCGTCGTCCAGACGCCGATGTTCTTCTTCGGCACATTGATGGATCTTGACGTTCTCGAGATCGTCAGCGGGCAATCGCGCGCGCAGCTCACCTGCGCTCCGGCCAGCGCCGAAGGCGTCGTGCAGCGCAATGTCATCGGCCAGGATTTTCCCGTTCTAGTAGATGCACCCGGTGCGCACATGACCGGTCGCATTGTTTACGGCCTGACGGAGACGGCACGCGACCGCATCCTCTTTTACGAGGGAGAGGAATACCGCGTATGCGATATTACCGTTAGAACTGCAGATGGGGGCAAAGTCGCCTGCCACTACTTCGCAGACAACGCCGTCTATGAGATCAGCGACGTCCCGTGGGACTTCGATGCCTGGCAACGCACGCAAAAAACCGAATTTCTCTCCCGGGCCCGCCGCTTCATGGCCCTCTACGGCACCATGTCGGCCGCCGCGGCCGACGCCTACTGGTAGGTTACGTCCGCGTCTGGCGTCGCCTCCGCATAAAGCGCGCCATCCATCTGCTGCTGCAGCTCGAACAGTGATCCAGTCGAGTAACCGTCCTTCGGTTTTGGCGTCGGGTTGGGAACGCGCACCGGCACCGGTTCGATACGCGGAGAATAAGTCGGCTCACCTCGCAGGATCCGAGCGTTGAACTCATCCCAATCATACGCGTGAAAGATTGGAAACGCGTCGACGGCCACATAATTGAACAGCAGCAATGGTCGGTTCGATGCGCTCCGGTTCGGCGTGGACCCGTGCAACATGCGTACATGATGGATCGAGACCGAACCCGCTGGCGCCGTGAGCGGTACAGCATTTTCGATCACGCGCCCGAGCTCATCCGCATGGATGCCGCCGACGAACGCGCCATCTTGATGATGATCGTAGACCGGGCCGCGATGTGAACCGGGCACCACCATGAGTGGCCCATTCTCCGGCGTGCAATCCTCGATCATGACACCGACGGCGAGCATGTCGTCGTTGGTCTGCGGGTAAAACGCCCAATCCTGATGCCACTCGACCGCCGCACCACCGCTCGGTGGCTTAAAGTTCAGCTTGCCGTGGTCGAAGCGCACGGTCCCGCCAAGCAACGTCTGAACGAGATCAACCAGCGGCTCGTGTCGCATCACCGCATCGTAGGCCACCGATACCGCTTCAGGGTCCACGATACGGCGCAACTCCCGCCCGCCGTCATTCCCGGTGAAAATGTCAAAGCGCGCATCCTCGAGTGCATCGGCCGCCGCCTCAGCTACAAACCCGGTCGTGACGGCGCGCAGCCTCTCCAGTTGATCGCCGCTAAACATACCCTCCACAACAAGGTAGCCATCGTGGGCATACTGCGCGTTCAATGATGCATAGTCCAACATCGCCTCCGCCTCCGCCTCTTCCTCTCGAACTCGGTCTTGCGATGCTGTCTGCAAACCTCAAGCGAGACAAGTTTGTTTTGCACCGACAGTGGTGGTCTCAAACGCGTCGTGATAAGAAAGCGCGATGCTTACGACTGAAGCGCTGGTCGCTTTCACACTCATTTTTCTCCTCGACTCGATCTCACCGGGACCGGCGGTGGCCGCTGTCGTGGCACGTGCCGCGACATCGGGTACTGCCCGGACGGTAGCGTTTATCGCCGGGCTTGTGGTCGGCGACCTCGCGTTGTTTGCTGCAGCCGTTGCTGGTCTCACGGCACTTGCCGCTGCATTCGGAGCATTTTTCTTCCTCGTGAAGTGGTGCGGCATCGCCTACCTCCTCTATCTCGCATGGAAGCTCTGGCGCGCTCCTGTAGCGATTCAAATAGAGCGCCGCCGTGACGGAGCAATGCCTTCCACAGGCCTCAAGACCTTCGCGCTCGCGACGGCGCTGCCGTTGGGAAATCCCAAAGCCATTGGCTTCTACGTGGCTCTGCTGCCCGCCATTCTTGACCCGACAGCACTCGCGATTGCCGATTGCGCCGTGCTCGCCGTCGTCATCACCGTGATATGGTTCGGGACGCTCTATGCGTATGCGGTCGCAGGAGATCGTGCCGGGCGCGCAATGCAGACGCCGCGCGCGCGCCGCCTCCTCAATCGCACCTCCGCAGTCGGCTTGACAGGAGCCGCCACCGCAATCGCCATCCAGAACTGACACGCGGCGCAGCCGCAGGGCGCATGTGCCAAGACCTTCGGGCCTCCGCGAGGCAGCCGGTAGGAGCCAGGCGCTGCGTATAGCAGCGCTATGAGCCAGCCGCAGCGACACCGCAGCTGGCCGCCGAGGTCTAGAAGGTCACGACGCCGCGGATAGATTCGCCTTTGTGCATCAAGTCGAAGGCGGTATTAATCTCCTCAACCGGCATCACGTGCGTGATCATCGGATCGATCTCGATCTTGCCTTCCATGTACCAGTCGACGATCTGCGGCACCTGTGTGCGCCCCTTGGCGCCGCCAAAGGCCGTGCCGCGCCAATTTCGTCCGGTGACCAGTTGGAAGGGACGCGTCGCAATCTCTTGGCCCGCGCCCGCAACACCAATGATGATGCTCGTGCCCCACCCCTTGTGACAGCACTCAAGCGCCTGACGCATGACATTGACGTTCCCGATGCACTCGAACGAATAGTCCGCCCCGCCCCTCGTCAGGTCGACGATGTATGGCACCAGATCGCCTTCGACCTCGTTCGGGTTGACGAAGTGCGTCATGCCGAAGCGTTCACCCCATTCCTTGCGATCATTGTTGATATCCACGCCAACGATCATGTTGGCGCCGGCCAGCCGCGCACCCTGAATGACGTTAAGGCCGATGCCACCGAGGCCGAAGATGACCACGTTGTCGCCCGGCTGCACTTTCGCAGTGTTGATCACAGCGCCGATCCCTGTCGTCACGCCGCAGCCAACGTAGCAGATCTTTTCGAACGGGGCGTCCTCCCGCACTTTCGCAACAGCAATCTCAGGCATCACCGTAAAGTTCGAAAACGTCGAGGTGCCCATGTAATGGAAGACTTTTTCTCCGCCTGCTGAAAACCGGCTCGTCCCGTCTGGCATCACGCCACGACCCTGCGTTTCACGGATGGCCTGACACAGGTTGGTCTTGCCAGACGTGCAATAATCGCATTCCCGGCACTCGGGTGTGTAGAGCGGTATTACGTGATCGCCCTTCTTGACCGACGTCACGCCCGGTCCCGTATCAACAACGACGCCCGCCCCTTCATGCCCGAGGATCGCAGGGAAAATACCCTCCGGGTCCGCCCCCGAGCGGGTGAATTCATCGGTATGACAGACCCCCGACGCCTTGATCTCGACAAGCACCTCCCCCTCTTTCGGGCCGTCGAGATTGACGGTCGTGACCTCAAGGGGTTCACCGGCTTTGACCGCTACGGCTGCACGAGATTCCATGGGCGTCTCCTCCTTTTGACGCGCTGCCACTGGCTGCCCGTCTTCTTCTTTTTTCTCACTATGATTGGATTAGGCGGCGCGCGGCACGTGCGCAAGTCTCACAATCGGTGTGATTGCTCGGCAGAAGGGCCAACGGCGTCTGGCGTTTCCACTGCGATGGCGAACCCATAGACCCTGATCCCCGGAGGCTATCATGCAGCAGGTCCTGTCGCAGACGAGCGAAACCTCTTTCGATTTCGACACGATCCCGGAACACCTGTTCTAAGGCGGTGGAGCTTCGTTGGTCCTCAAACGTCACGGCGTATGCAACAGACACCAGCCATTCGAGTGGAAGTCGCCGCGCACTTGCGCACACGAGCTGTCGGAGGCGTTGTAGAACCGACAGGTTGCGCACCGTGCACCAGCGTTTGGCTGGTTCTGGAAAGCAACCGTGCTTGTCGTCAGCTTCGTATTAGACGCGCTTGTCGTCACCGGTGAGCCGAAGACTGACGTCTGCGACGGCGTGTCGAGATTCGTGTTCGGCGCCAACGGCGTATCGATCGCAAGAGCCGGGCGGTCAGCGCCAAGCATCAGGGTGAGAGGTGCAATCCCGGCCGCAAGAAGAAAGTCGCGACGGCGTAGGGTCATGGCGAAGATCCAGGTCTCGTTGGTCCGTCCGGTGCGCGACACGAAACCCGGTTATTCAATCACTTAGTCCTGTTCGCGCGTCCTGCGAAGTGTTTCCGACGCGTCGTCGGATTCCCGCAGCAACCAGCCGGCAAACGCAACCGCAATCAAAGCGCCTGCAAGTTGAGACACGACGAAGAGCGGCACATCGAGCGGTCGAATGCCGGAAAACGTGTCGGTCAGTGCTCGCGCAACCGCGACGGCTGGATTGGCGAATGACGTCGATGCGGTGAACCAATAAGCCGCCGTGATATACAACGCGACGAGCATGGGGACCGCACGTGGGCGCAGCGCAACACCGGCAAGTATCGTGAACACGAGGCCAAACGTGGCCACGACTTCGGCGAACCACTGCGACGGCCCGGTTCGCACAGTCGCGGAAAACTGCCAGAGGTCGAGATCGAACATGGCATGCGCCGCGATCGTCCCGAGAACACCGCCACCGATCTGCGCCGCCACGTACGGCACGATCATCCGCCGCGGCAGCACACCCTGTAGCGCAAACGCCGCCGTGACCGCCGGATTGAAATGTGCACCGGACACCGGGCCGAGGATTGTGATCAAAACAAAGAGGATCGCCCCGGTTGGCAGCGTATTGCCGAGCAGGGCCACCGCAGTGTCCGTCGTCAACTTGTCTGCCATCACACCTGAGCCGACGACGGTACAGACCAGAGTTCCGGTCCCTAGCGCTTCTGCAGCGAGTTGTCGGCGGGCATCGAACATGTGCGTGCTCATCGTGTCGTCTTTGACCTGGAAATCTCACGCGCAGAGCGCGACCGGACATGCCGACGCCCATATGACAATGGCATGACACTCACCGGAACGCGCTGTGGGCGCTCACCGACGACGCGATGTTTTTGACATCTGGATTTGCATGGCTCGCGCAGCAATGCGACGACCGTCAAGCATGTTGACGACAGGAGCGCCAGATGAATGACATGGCCGACACGCGCACGGCAACCGATCGTGCTGAAGCCGTTGCCCGGGCGATCGATATCCTGAAGCAGCGCTTCGGGCCGCGTCTGTCAACGGGCGAGGCAATCCGCAATCAGCACGCGCACACCACCACCTGGATTGCTCCGCAACCGGCCGATGCGGTCGTCTTCGCCGAGCACCATGACGATGTCGCCGAGGTTGTACGCGTCTGTGCCGAGCATCGCGTGCCCGTCGTACCGTTCGGCGCTGGTACGTCGCTGGAAGGCCAGGTGAACGCAGCGCGCGGCGGGATCAGCATTGATACGGCCGGAATGAACAAGATTATCGCCGTCAACGAAAGCGATCTTGATTGCGTGGTCCAACCGGGTGTTAGCCGCAAACAGCTGAACGACCATCTCCGCGACATGGGTCTTTTTTTCTCCGTTGATCCAGGCGCGGAAGACGCAACGCTTGGCGGCATGGCGGCAACCCGTGCATCCGGAACAATGGCACTGCGCTATGGCACGATGCGGGACAACGTCATCAACCTCACCGCCGTGATGGCGAATGGCGCAACGGTGAAGACCGCACGGCGGGCGCGCAAATCCTCCGCCGGTTTTGATCTGACACACCTGCTCGTCGGCTCGGAAGGCACGCTTGGGGTGACCACGGAACTGACGGTGCGTGTGCACGGCATCCCCGAGGCGACGCTTGCAGCCGTGTGTCCATTCGAGACGCTCGAGGGTGCCTGCAACGCGGTCATCCAGTCGATCCAGTTGGGGCTGGGTCTCGCCCGGGCCGAGCTTCTCGATGAATTGCAGGTGCGCGCCTGCAATAGTTACTCCGACATGAGCATGGAGGAAAAACCGACGCTCTTCCTTGAGTTCCACGGCAGCGAGGCGGGCACGCGTGAGCAGGTCGAGACCTTCCGCGATCTGGCTGAATTGGAGGGCGGCCAAGGCCTTCAGTGGGCGCAGGCTGTCGAGGATCGCAACAAACTCTGGAAAGCGCGCCATGATGCCTACTGGGCCGCTCGCGCGCTACGGCCCGGTGCGAATGCCGTCGCCACTGATATTTGCGTCCCAATCTCGCGCCTTGCGCAATGCGTGCGTGAGACCCGTGAAGACATCGATCAGATGGGCTTGATCGCACCAATCGTTGGTCACATCGGGGATGGCAATTTTCACGTTTTGCCGCTGATCGACATGGCCGACCACCGAGAAGTCGCACAGGTCGAAGAATTTGTTCTCCGCCTTGGCGCCCGGGCACTTGAGCATGACGGCACGTGCACGGGCGAACACGGGATCGGTAGCGGCAAGATGAAGTTGATGCACGCCGAGCATGGGGCAGGTGTCGACGTAATGCGCGCGATCAAGGCCGCTCTCGATCCCGATGGGATTATGAATCCCGAAAAAATTTTCTAGTCACTGAACCACTGATAGGTGTGGAGCCAAGCCGGATCGCGTGAAGCGGAGAGAAAGGCAGGACATCCCGCCATCCAGCTTCGCCGCCTCCGAATTGCCGATGGTTTTCACGGAGTATCCCGCGTCACGAACCCGCGCCGCCGTCTCGGGAAATCCTTCCGGCATCACAACCACATCGTTGAAGCGGATGCTGTTCGCCGCAGCCTCTTCGCCGTCGCACGTGTGGATGATCTCATATCCTTCAAAGCAACCAGAGGCAGCGAGCCGCTCCGTTGCGAGAATGGTCTCCGCGGCCAGCAGGGAACAATCTGTCTTGAAGTGCAGCACACCGGGCGGCGTTTGAACGGTCCGGACCGCATGGCCCCATGGCTCGACGATCTCGGCAAGCGCTGCGATACCTTCAGCATTCGTCCGCTCCGATGTGCCGACAAGTATTTCCCGTTCGGTCACGAGAATGTCGCCGCCCTCAATGAAACCCGGCGCTTTGATCTCCGCGACTGTGTCGTAGAGCTCGCGCAGCGTCGGTGCCATTTCCGCAGCCTCGCCAAGCCGCGTTGGCGCGCCCGGCCGCATGACAACGGCTCCCTCCGGCAGGCAAAGCGCAGCATCCTCGACGAAAACGGAGTCCGGATACGCGTCGAGCGCTGGAAGCGTCACAACGGTTGCGCCGGTCGCCTCCAGCACCGCGACGTAATCGGTGTGATGCTGACAGAACGTGGAAAAATCCGGATCGCCATGGTCCTCCGCCCGCAAGCCGCGCACCATTGCCGCGCTTGGAGTCCGCACGATCGCATGCGTAAATGTGAAGGAGCGTCCCGCCATGGCTGGATCTGTCCTGTCAGTTGGTGAAACACGTGCCGGTCATGGTTACCAAATCTTTGCGCCGGATGCCTGAATTTTCATCCAATCGGAAATGAGATCTCCAGTCCTTTCTGAGATAGTTCGTACAGGGTGATAGAGCAGGGACGCGGCAGGGCAGATGCCGCGCAGGAAACATGTCAATCGGAATCGGAGTCTCGGCGAGCGCATCGGTGCGCGCCTGCCTCATTGCTGGATGCGTTGCCTTTGCGCTCTCAGCGTGCGCGTCATCATCGGCCACCAAAACGGCTGGCCTCACGTCTGATGAGGGCGGTTTTTCTCCGCGCGTTGTCGCGAAAGGCAAGTCTATCCCGAAAGGCGGAGGCCATCACAAGCTGGGCCGACCCTATACGATCGCGGGAAAACGCTACGTTCCCGCGCATCAGCCGAACTACGATCGCGTCGGCATCGCCTCATGGTACGGCGATCTGTTCCACGGACGGCTCACAGCGAATGGCGAAGTCTACGATAGCAACCGCCTGACCGCCGCACATCCGACACTGCCGCTCCCCTCGCTCGTCAAGGTCACCAATCTCGCAAACGGTCGGCAGGTTTTGCTGCGCGTGAATGATCGCGGTCCGTACGCGCACAACCGGATCATCGATCTCTCCCGCAAGGCGTCCGATGTCCTCGGCACACGACGCCAAGGCCTCGCAAAGGTGCGCGTCGAATACATCGGACCCGCGCCACTCAGCGGAGACGACAGTCGCGAGCGTGCCTTCCTCGCAGGCAAACGCGGCTATGCAACCGCCGCAGCGCGACCCACGCCAAAAGCAGCACCCCGCAAGACCCGTCGCTCGTCGTTCAGTTTCTGGTGAACGACGCGCGGCCGCCGCCCGAAAAATTCTCCAAAGACGCTTGACCTGGAGCGGCTCCAGGTCGGTACGACTGCGCACAGGATCATTGAGCAAATCTGTGCGAGTGGGCGTTGGCGATGCGTGTGTCAGAAGCTGCAGAAGTATCGGGCCTGAGCGTCGATACGATCCGCTTCTACGAGAAAGAAGGATTGCTGCCGAGCGTCGCGCGCGATCAGGCCGGACGACGCACGTTCTCCGCGCAGGACGTCGAGTGGCTCACGCTGCTTTACTGGCTGCGCGAAACCGGGATGCCGCTCGAGCAGATGCGGCACTTCACGGAGCTGGCAAAGGCTGGTGACGCCACAATCCCAGAGCGAAAAAGCATTTTCATCCGCCACACCAAAGAGCTTCAACGCCGCAAGGCCGCGATTGAACGGTGTGAAGTCGTGCTCGCCGCGAAGATCGCGTTCTATGACCGCAAGAGAAAGGGATGGAAACTTTGAAATTCGCCTACATTATAGAGCCTCCGTTCAATGATCGTACGCCAGACGGGAGCGTCATAGGCTGCGATGTCGAACTTGCGTGCACCATCCTCAGAGATCGGCTTGGCATGTCGACAGAATTGGTTGAGACCGAGTTCGCAGAGTTGATCCCCGGCCTTGCACAGGGTCGCTGGGACATGACTACGGCGATGTTCGCGACACCGGCACGGCAAACTGAGGCATGTTTCAGTCGCCCGATTTGGGCGCTGACAGATGGTCTTCTGGTCGCGGGCGACAATCCGCTTGCGCTTGAGGGCTACAGATCTGTGGCGCATACTCCGCAAGCAAGGTTGGCTGTTCTGCATGGCCAGGAGCAACGCAGCACGGCGCAAAACCACGGCGTTTCAGACGACCAACTGGTCCAGTTTGAGAGCTATCGCGACGCAGCAGAAGCGGTGCGGGCCGGCACCGTCGATGCCTATGCGAGTGTTGCGCGCGCTCACGCAGGCTTCTTGGCCACCCGCACGGATTGGGCTCTCGATATCGTCGCTGTACCGCAAAGCGAAAAGCCGCCAGCATTCGGGAGTTTCGTGTTCGCCCGTCAGAACACGGCACTACGCGACGCCGTCAATCGCGAGCTGGATGCGTTTCTCGGATCAACTCGCCATCGCGAGATGGTCGCCGTTTACGGGTTCACCGATACGGACGTCGACCTGCTCCTCGCCTAAGCCGCGTCCAGCACCGCCAGCGTCCCCGTCCCGCCATAAGCAATCCAGAGCAGCACAGCCCCAAGCGCCAGGCGATAGAGGACGAACGGCAGAAAACTCATCCGCTTGACAAGCGCCATCAAAAACGCGATTGCCGCGAGTGCGGAGAAAAATGTTAGTCCAGCGGCGAGCAGCGCATCGCCGGGCACAGGCTCTCCGGCCTCGATAAGCTCCAACACCGTAAAGGCGCCGGCACCGGCAATCGCCGGGATACCGAGCAGGAAGGAAAATCGCGCCGCTTCCGGCCGCTCAAACCCGAGCGCGCGTGCCGCCGTCATGGTCACGCCTGACCGGCTTGTTCCGGGGATGAGCGCCAGCGCCTGCGCAACGCCGATCGCCATCGCTGCGCCAAACGTCATCCCCTCCATCGCCCGCAGGCGCGGACCGAACCGGTCCGCCAGATACATCAGCACCGCATAGATGATCGCCGTCCATCCGATCAGCTCGATGCTACGCATGCTCTCCAGCAGCCCGCTTGCTTTGAGATAAAATCCAAACGCCACCGCCGGGAGCGTCGCAACGAGGATCATCAGAGCCAGACGACCCCAATCGGTCAGCCGCCCGCGCAATAAATCGAGACCCCCGCCGATCAGCGCCAGCACATCGCGCCAAAAGTAGACGATGACCGCAAACAGCGATCCGACGTGTACCATCACATCGGTCACGATCCCCTGATCGCCGTGTCCCGTGACCAGCGGCACGAGGATCAGATGGCCGGAAGACGAGATCGGCAGGAACTCCGTGATCCCCTGCACGATGGCCAGAATGATGATGTGTTCGAGAGACATGCCGCGCAGCCAGCCACTCTTGTTCCGAATATCTGCGGCCTCTATACCGCCGCGTGGGTGGGGAACAATCAGGGTACTTTCGCAGCGAACCGGGTTTTTTCGTGCATGGCGTCATTGAGACACTACCGGTTGTGCCCGCATTCGCGTGCGGCCCGCATCCTCCTTGCAGAAGCCGGGATCATCTGTGAGCTGATCGACGACAAGCCCTGGGAATGGGCCCCGGATCGCCTCGCGCTTGATCCGGCGGGTGAGCTGCCGGTACTGAGCGGTCCGCACGGCCTTGTCGTCGGCGGCATTTACCCGATCTCCGAGTGGGTCGCAGACTCCGCATTCGATGAGCGCGCAGGCGAACGTGATGTGACGCGGCGGGCGCACGCGTTCTCCGGTTCGGCGTCCGAACGCGCGGAAATTCGCCGTCTGGCCGCGTGGTTCACCGGCAAGATGGACCGCGAGGTGACGCGGCTTCTGCTCGAAGAAAGGATCTACGCTCGATTTCGTGCAAGCGTCGCAGATCAGGCGACCGGGCCGGACCCCGAAGTCCTCCGTGTCGCAGCCGCCAACATGAGCGAACATCTGCGGTATCTTGAACACCTCACGAGCGGGCGGAAATGGCTGGCCGGAGATGTCCTGACCTTCGCGGACATGGCCGCCGCCGCCCAGCTCTCGGTCGTCGATTATCTCGGTGGAATCGACTGGTCCGGCCACGATGCGACGAAGGAGTGGTATGCCCGCCTGAAATCCCGCCCCTCGGTGCGCGCGATCCTGACGCAGCGCGTGCCCGGCGCCCCGAACCCGCCGGCGCACTACGACGATCCGGATTTCTGATGACCGGCGAGATCCCGGCACCCCGTACCGGCGATCTGCGGGCCGCTCTTGAACACCACGCGAACGCCGCCGGGTTCGATGCCATCGCCGTCACCGCTGCTGAGACGTTCTCGACAATGCATGCAGAGCGTTATCGCGCCTTCATCGCCGCAGGACATCATGGCGACATGGCCTGGATGGCCGAAACGGCGGACCGACGCGTCTCCCCAACGGCGCTCTGGCCCGAAGCCCGCACCGTCATCATGCTCGCCATGAACTACGGTCCTGACGAAGATCCGCGCGCCATCCTCGCCGAGCGCCATCGCGCCGCCCTGTCCTGCTACGCCCGCGGCAAAGATTATCATGCCGTCATGAAGAAAGCGCTGAAACGCGTCGCCGGCTGGCTCCATCGTGAAACCGGCGCGGAGGTTAAAGTCTTCGTCGACACGGCGCCGGTGCTCGAAAAGCCACTCGCCCATCAGGCCGGCCTCGGCTGGCAGGGCAAACATACCAACCTCGTTTCGCGCGAATACGGCTCCTGGCTGTTTCTCGGGTCGATTTTCACGACGCTGGAATTCCCGCCAGACAAGCCGGAAGTCGATCATTGCGGCAGCTGCCGCGCCTGCCTCGACGCGTGCCCGACCAATGCATTCCCGCAGCCCTATGAGCTCGACGCCCGCCGCTGCATTTCCTACCTGACGATCGAGCACAAGGGACACATCGCGCAAGAGTACCGCGCCGCCATCGGCAACCGCGTCTACGGCTGCGATGATTGCCTCGCCGCCTGCCCATGGAACAAGTTCGCCCGGACCGCCAGCGAACAGCGCTTCGCCGCCCGCGCCGAAACCGACAATCCACCTCTCGCCGAACTCCTCGCGATGGACGACGCCGCGTTCCGCGCCCGCTTCCAGGGCACACCGATCAAGCGCACTGGACGTGACCGGTTTCTCCGCAACACGCTCATAGCAGCTGGAAATTCAGGTGACTCGTCGCTCGTCCCGGTCGTCACGAAATTGTTGGACGACTCGTCCCCTCTGGTGCGCGCCATGGCCGTGTGGGCACTTTCCCGCCTTGCCGACCGGCACGTGTTTGCGGCACATCGCACCGAGCGCCGCGACCGCGAGGCCGACCCCCTCGCGCGCCAGCAGGCGCACCATGGCCATGTCGTCAACGCTGGCGACGATGTCGGGGGTGAC
>JBCBXF010000066.1:0-13653 GCA_039816705.1 Pseudomonadota bacterium
GGACCTCGCCCGGTTCGGCCACGACATTCAACCTGGCACTTATGTATCGAGCCAGACGAACTCGGGGAATTCGACCCCGCCGAGCGTTCCAATCGGAACCTTCGGAATGCCCTTCACGTTGGAGCGGATGCCGTCGATGTATGCGCGATGCGTCGAGATCAACGTACCTGCATTATCGGCGATAAGCTTCTGGGCCGCCGTCGAGTACTCAAGACGCTTGGCCGGATCGAGCTCCGACTTCATGTCAGCAAGCAGCGCATCAAGCTTCGGCTCTTTCCATGCGGATTCGTTCCATGGCGCGTCCGACTTGTAAGCCAGCGTCATCATGATGTTGGCCGACGGACGCATGTTCCATGACGAGACGTGCATCGGTGCTTTGTTCCAGATCGCACCCCAGTAGCCGTCGTTCGGCACTTTCTTGAGGTTCAGGTTAAAGCCGACCTTCTTGCACTCGCGCTGGAGCAGTTCGCAGATCTGGGTCAAACCCGGACCAACTTCCGCAACGTTGAGTTCCGCCGATGTGATCCCAGCCTTCTTGAGGTGGAACTTCGCCTTGTCCGGATCGTACGCACCGATCTCCTGACCTTTCGCGTACATCGCACCATAGGCCGGTCCGACCGGCTGATCGTTGCCGATGTCTCCGATGCCTTTCTGAACCCGCTTCAGCACGCGATCGCGACGCTGCAGCAGCTTCAGGCCCTTAATGAAGTCGGCGTTGTTCGCGCCCGCTGGGCCATTGTCGTAGCGGCAGATGATGTCCATGTACGCGCCCGACGGCACGGCGAACACTTCTGCGCCGCTGGCCTGCTCGACCTGCGGAACCGACTTCGGATCGACGTTACCCATCATTTGGATATCGCCGTTGATGAGCGCATTCGTCCGCGCCACACCGTCGGTGATCGCAAACGCCTCGAACTCATCGACGTACGGACGGCCATTGACCCAGTAGTTGTCGTTGCGCACGTGCTTGGAACGCACGCCCGGCTTGAACTCGGTCAGTTTGTACGGTCCCGTGCCGGTTGGCATCGCGAAGTCAGTCGTACCGTTCTTGACGATCTTGAAGTGGAAGGTGCCGAGGATGATCGGCAGTTCCGCGTTCGGCGACGAAAGGATCGCCTTGACGGTGTGATCATCGTCTTTCTTCCATTCCGTCACGTCGCCAACGAGAACCTTGGCTTTCGACTTTGAGTCTTTGCCGATGTGGCGCATCATCGAGTAGACGACATCGTCTGCGGTCAACTTCGAGCCATCGTGGAATTCAACATCCTTGCGGAGCTTGAACGTCCACTCCGTGGCATCAGCGTTCGCCTCAAACGATTCAGCGAGTTCAGGCGATGCGCTCAGGTCTTCCTGAATGCGAGTCAGATTGTTGTAGATCAGACGACCACGTGCGTAGTCGATCGATGACGTGAAGAGAATCGGGTCGAGCGTGTCGGATGGGCCATGAAGATCCCATGCGAACTTGATCTTGCCACCCTTCTTCGGCGTCGCAGCAATCGCATCGGTGGCTGACGCGACAACGGAGCTGGCGGCTGCAACCGTTGCACCCATTGCAACAAGCCAACCCATGACTTCACGACGTGACGCACCTTTGTTGAGCGCATTGACCACGAAATCGCGATCTGCGTCGCCGAACTGGCCGAATTCGACCGTGTCGCCAACGTTTGAGCCAACAGAATTGGTGAGTTTCTTCATGCAGTCCTCCCTAACGGAAACATGTGTGCGTCCTGTCCTCCCAATGGACGGGTCCGCGTGGTGACAATGATCAGGACCCAGTCTGGTACCAAACCTGACATCTGCCTATGTCCACTGTTGCATTGTGATCGCGAGTTGGCAAATGCCGGGAGGTCGAACTCCCCAACACGCCCACGCCGCTGGTATTGTCTTGTCCGCGACGGCCAAGCTGCTAACCCGGCGTCACCGGACAACCTTGGTCACAAGCAGACCGGTTATCCATGGCGCGAGAATATGCCGATACGAAGGACGAGCAGAATGCTGGGCGAAACACCGGAACCGAAGACCACTGCCAACGACACGGCACAGCCTGCAATCGGCACGCACCCGACAATCGTGAATTCGTGGAACGAATGGGATCCGCTTGAGCACGTAATCGTCGGCGTGGCCGACGGTTGCTGCATCCCGGCGCCAGAGCCGGCCCTTGACGCGAAAGTCCCTGAAGACAGCGACATGCGAGGCCAGTGGGGGCCACGCCCACAGGACACGGTCGACAAGGCGAACGAACAACTCGATGGCTTTGCAAAGATCATGGAAGCGCGCGGCGTCCGCGTCGATCGTCCAACGCCTCTCGACTTCAATCAGAAAGTCGCAACACCTGATTGGGATGCCGAGAGCATGTTCGGCTGCATGCCGCCGAGAGATGTGTTGCTGACCGTTGGCTACGAAATGCTCGAAGCGACGATGAGCTATCGCTGCCGCTGGCATGAATATCTCTGCTATCGCCCGCTTCTGCAGCGCTACTACGATGAAGATCCGAGGATGCGTCATGAATCCGCGCCGAAACCACGGCTCACGGATGCCGACTATCGCCCGGACTATCTCTCGGACAAAATCGGAGAGAAAAAACGTCTCGAGTGGGCGGCCGATAAGTTTTTTGTCACAACGGAAGAAGAACCACTCTTCGACGCAGCCGACGTCTTGCGCTTCGGCAAAGACCTCGTCGTACAGCACGGGTTCACGACCAATCTGAAAGGGATCGACTGGCTGAGGCGGCACTTCCCAGATCATCGCGTCCACGCCGTCAACTTTCCGGGTGATCCCTACCCCATACACATCGACGCGACATTCACCCCGTTACGCCCGGGGCTTATCCTCAACAATCCGGAACGCCGTCTCCCGGACGAACAGCGTGGCATGTTCGAAAAGAACGGGTGGGAAATCGTCGATGCCGCGCGGCCGGCGCACAACGCGCCACCACCGCTCTGTTATTCCTCCGTTTGGCTATCGATGAATATCCTGATGCTCGATGAAAAGACCGTCTGCGTCGAGGCCAGTGAAGTGAACCAGATGGAGCAACTCGACAAACTTGGCTTCGAGGTCGTGCCGATCCCGTTCCGAGATGCATATGCCTTCGGAGGCGCCCTGCACTGCGCGACCGCTGACGTCTTTCGACGCGGCGTTTGTGAGGATTATTTTCCTAACCTGTGACCGCCAAGCGAAGGCAGGGCCGACGCCTTCGCCATCACACGTCAGTACACCGGATTCGACACGTGTCTCACCCGCGACCTCAAGCGTCTCACCAAGATCCTCGTTGGTTTGTGCGCGTGCGTCGAGGGGACCCACCACACTGCAGCTGGCGGCCAACACCGCGATTGCAAAAAGTTTGATCGGCTACCGTCTCGTCTCCCCCTACAGGACGGACGAACCTTCGCGGCACCACAGTTGACGCCCGCCGAACAGACAAATGGCCAGCCTGCAAAGTGAGGAACCAGGCCGCCTACTCATACGGTCGAACATTATCGGCAATAATGCGATAACCCGCCGACGCGAGCTGCGTTTTCTCGGCCTTGGTTGACATCACACCGGTGACGTAGACCGGATCGTAAAGCCCGGTGAACTCGATCGGCGTCGATGACTCAATGAACACCACCTGATTGGTTGGCGGCGCAGGCACATGGATGCAGGCGCCGACATAGGGCACCAGCAAAAACGTCTTGAGGTGTGTCGCCTCGAAATCTAGCGGCACCACGTAGCCAGGCAGCCTCACACGATTGCCGTCATAGGTCGTGACAACCGGCGCCTCGATCTGCGGGGGGATTTGAGACAGCTGGGCGATAACCTCTTCCTCACTGTCCGGCACCTTGTCGAGCGGATCGATCTCACTCAGCCACCGCGCATCATCGCCATCCGGCTCATACGGGATCTGCGCGGCAAGCGCGGCCTGCTCCGCCTCGAGTGCCGCCTCCTGCTCCGGCGTCATTTCCGGCACCAGATGCTCCCAGTCGAGATCAACGGGCGTCGTTGTTGGGGTCGTGACCTCCGCCACACCGTTGCCGGTAAAATCAATCGACGAGCTTGCAACGAGGACGAGCCCTGACGCTGCCGCCAATCCGAGAAATCCACGACGATCCATAGCCACACCTTCCGAGCGCCACTGCATCCAGAGCCATGCGATGGCTGTCGGGCTCAGTGCCGAACCATCATGCCGTCTGCCAGCGATTGGCGATAAGCGCGAAAAGCCGGGACAAGCCCTGCCACAACGCCGCCGCAGACAATCGCCGCCAACGTTTGCCACTCCCAGGCCGTCGGCGCTGCGAGTTGGATATAAACGCCATATGCGGCGTCAATCGTATCCCGCAAGATGTAAAGCATAGCATAAAGACCGGCCGCCCCGCACATCACACCTGCGAGTGTGAGGACACCTGCCTCTGCGAGCAACAGGCCGATAATCGTGCCGGGCCCGGCACCGACCGAGCGCAGGATCGCCAGCTCCCGTCGCCTCTCATTGAGCGTCGCCAGCAACATCGTGATCATGCCGATCAACGCCGTCACGATCACCATTCCGGAGACGACCTGCAGCGCAGCCTCCGCCTGGCCAACGACTTCCCAAAGCTCGGCCAATGCAACGCCCGGCAGCACGGCCGTAATCGGCTCGCCACGAAACCCGTTCACAGCGCGCTGAAATCGAAAAACCTGAAGTCGTGATTTCAAGCCCACGAAAACAGCCGTGATTGCTTTCGGCGTGAGATCCATCTGGCGGACCTGTTCAGCGCTGAAACTCTTGGTCGGGTCGCGCGCGCCGCCGCTCCAATCCGCATGGATTGCCTCAATCGCTTCCAGGCTGACATGCACCGTACGATCCACCGGCGTACCAGTTTTTGCGAGGATGCCCGCAACGCGAAAGGGTTTGTCGTCGTGAAGAGCAAACGACACATCGCCAAGGCCGTGCGCGACGACCATCGACGTCCCGACATCATAGCCGAGCAGCTCCGCAACATCGGACCCGATCACCGCATCATAGAGATCATCAAAAATTGCACCGCCCGCCAACGTCAGCTTGGAGCCGCTGCGATAACTGTAATGTGCAAAGTAGGCCTTGGTCGTCCCCATCACCCGGAAGCCGCGATGACTATCGCCAAGGGAGATCGGAACCGCCCACGCCACGTCCGCTCGCGCCTCGATCGCGCGAAAGGTCGTCCAGCGGATGTTGTTGGTCGCATTGCCAATGCGAAACACGGAATAGAGCAGAAGTTGCACAGGCGACGACCGGGCACCGACGATGAGATCCGTGCCGGAAATCGTATCGGCGAAGCTGGCGCGCGCACCCGCGCGAACCTTTTCCACCCCGAGAAACAGCATAACGCTGAACGCGATGGCGAGCACCGTTAGTACTGCCGTGACCCAACGGCTCGCGAGCGATTGCAGCGCCAGTCGGATCACCGTCATAACACGCCCCCCGCGCGCACAATGATGTCCGATAGCGCGATGACACGGTCAAAGCGCTCTGCCAGACCATGATCATGCGACACCATCACCAGCGTCGCATCGACGGCCCGCACCTCCTCGAAAACGAGACGGAGGAAGTCATCGCGACGTGCAACATCGAGCGCGGACGTCGGCTCATCAGCGATCACGATTTCCGGTTTACCTATGAGCGCCCGGGCGACAGCAACGCGTTGCTGCTGTCCAACGCTGATCGCTGATGCGCGCGCCGCCAACGCATCATGCCGACCAATACCAAGCCGTTCCAGCAGGCGCACCGCCTCTGCCGCGGCATCACCTTCAGCACTTGCCCGCTGCCGTCGCCGCGGAGCAAAATTGAGTGGCAAGGTCACGTTGTCGATGAGGCTGCCATAGGGGAGCAAATTAAACATCTGGAACACGATGCCAAGATGCTCGGCGCGAAATCGATCCCGCTGCATGGCAGACAACGCCGCCATGTCCGTACCGAGAACGTCGATCCGCCCGGCCTGTGGCGTTGCGATCCCACAGAGCAGGCTCAGTAGTGTCGATTTCCCGCTGCCCGAGGGGCCAAGTAGCAGAACCGTCTCACCGCGCTCAATCTCAAACGCCTCAATGTGGAGGGAAAATCCTCGTCCGTCCGCCCACGAAAAAGCAACGTCACTCAAGGACACAGCGGGACGATGCCCGCCCCGCTGATCGCTGTGCTTTGGTCGATCCATTGCGCCGTCCCATGACGCCGTCTGTCACCCACAGACTGCTTAGGACGGACGCATCGCGAGAGATACCGATTTCGGTGTCAGCGTCTGCTTGAATTGGCCGGTTGGCCCAACGACGGACGCCTTCACCTTTTCCGCCCGCGGAAAGTGCTTGAACAGGTTGACCGTCAGCATGTCGAGGCGGTCGGGCGATCCACAGTTGAACGTGTATTCGGCGTGAAACTCGTTATGGCCGTCATCTTCGGCAGCCGCGTCTGTTGTCTTGCCGTGATCGTGGTCATGGTCGCCATGGTCGTCATCCTTGGCAGCTGTCTCCTCATGCCCATGGTCGTGGTCGTGATCGTGCCCCGAGTGACTACCCTTTTTGGCTTTCTTCGCCTTTTTCGCATGGTCGTGGTCGTCATGATCAGCATGATCATCTCCGCCCTCGATCTCGACGCTCGCTTTCACAAGTGAACACTTTGCAGCGGCCGGAATAGCAAGCACGTTGCTGTCGGCGCGCAAAAGCGTCTCCGCCGACTTCACAGCTTTCTTCTCGGCGTCCGTGCGCGCCTCTCGCTCAAATCCAACAACGTCCGCGCCGGGCATACGCAGTGAGACCAACATCGTCGTGCCATCAACAGCGATGTCCATCGCACTGACACCGTGGACATGCGCGTCGAGCGAGTCAGCCGCCAAGGCCCCACTTGAGGCCGCGCTCGCAAAAGCAAGCCCCAGCGCCACAGCCATAGAACGGCCCGGCCCGAACAAGCGGTTATGCGTCATCGATACATCTCCATGAGTCATTGAGAAATCAGCGCGCCACGCGAGGCGCCGACGTGCACAGACGTGATAACATAACACTGCGTTCGAATTGAAACTATGGCGATCCAGTCAGCTTTTGGCTGGACCGGCAGAAGCGCCACGCGAAACACACTCGACGCGCGACGAGGAATCAATTTTCCCTCATAGCGGGTGGGCCCTCAATCGCAATCCGGATGGCACAACGCCAACCGACTTGCGTGCCAGCAGGTCACCACCCATGCCAGATCTCGCCCGCCTCTTGCCAAACATCGTGCTCACCGCGCTCATCGTCGCCGGCATCACGTCTTCAGCACCCCGCCAGTCAGTCGCGCATACGAACAACACGCTGACGGTCGACAGTTACGGGCCGAATACAGGTCCGGCAGGGACAACAACGGTCGTCGTTTTCACCTATTCGATCTTTCATGTCGGACATGCGCCCGCGATCAATAACGAGTGGCGCGTGCTGCTGGATGGTGCCGTGGTTGCAAGCGGCACGAACGTCCACCCGAACATTGGCTCTGGAAACGAGACCTATACCGAGACCGTCAACATCACGGTTCCACCAGGATCGCCTCCAGGCGCCTATACGATCACCATCCAGACACTCCATTCACCTAATGGCCAGCAGGGCTGCGACTTTAATACGGCCAACGGCTGTCGACGGCAGGCCACGCGCACCTTCACCATCCCCGATGAGAGTGACATGAGCCCGGATCTTTCCGGTCTCCCGAGCATTGCGATCGTCGGCACACCATACTCGGCCACAGTCAGCTGCACCAACGCAGGCCCCTCGCCTGCTACGAACGCGACCTGCGATGTCACGGGCCTTCCCATTGGTGTCGCAATCACCAGCTGCAGCCCGACACCTCCAACGACCGTTGCCGTCGGTGCATCAATCGTCTGTGCGATCTCTGGGACACCCACCTCGCTTGCCCCGACGACGGCAACCGTGACCACAGGCGCCGACAACGACATCAACGGCGGCGCTGGCACTGGCGGCAACAACCAAATCAGCGAAATGATCGACACCGCAGCGCTCGAGGCCACCAAGACAGCCAGCGTCTCGAACGCGAATGGCAACAGCGCGACGCTCGTCGATGCCGGCGACACGGTGAGCTACACTATCACCATCGCAAACATCGGCTCGGCGACGCTGACGGGCGTTGGAGTCTCCGATGCGCTCAGCCGGATCGGTGGCGGTCCCCTAACGTTGACCAGCGGCCCGACATTCATTTCCAACAGCGGCGGATCACCCGCAGGCACCCTGAGCGGAGGGGAAACCGCAACCTTCACTGCGAGTTACACTCTCCTGCAGGCCGACATCGACGCGGGTGGTGTGAGCAATTCAGCGACAGGCACAGGCACCGCGAACGGCGGTCCACCCGGCAACGTCAGCGATGTCTCGGACGATGGCGATGACGGGGATGGCAATCAAATCGACGACCCGACCATCACGACAATCGCACCCACCCCGCTTTTGACCATCACGAAGCTGGCGGACGATACCACGCAGCGCAGCGCCGGCGAGACGATTATCTACACCTACGACGTCACCAACACCGGGAACGTCACAATCGCGGGCGTCAGCGTGAGCGATGTGCACAACGGCTCCGGCCCGGCCCCGACACCATCTGGCGAAACGCTGCACATCGACGTCGCCCCGGCTGGTGACTCGACGGACGCCAGTGCCAACGCATCCTGGGACAGCCTCGCTCCAGGCGACACCGTCCGCTTTACCGGATCGTACGTTGTGACCCAGACGGATGTGGACACGCTGCAATAACGCGTCCACCGGCAAAAGATATTTTCTTCCGCATACGTCAAACTCCCGCCGCCTTACCCTAAGCAATCCGAGACACACATCCTGATTGCATCATCGATGTGTCGAGAGAGGAAAATTTGGAAGTGAAGAGCTTGAGCGGCAATCAACGCAGCGGCCTCTAGCCGCCGAGCTTGTCCTGCGTCTTCGTGTCGAAATCACTGGCGTTGTGGCGTTCGTGAAGCTGGTGGGCGGGATCGCCAAAAGTGCGGTTGACCTTGCGCCCGCGTTGCACCGGCTCGCGCGCCGCAATCTCATCCGTCCAGCGTTGCACGTTCGTATACTCATCAACGGAGAGAAAGTCGCCGGCGTTATACAGCAGGCCCTTGGTCAGCGCGCCATACCAAGGCCAGATCGCCATATCGGCGATCGTATACATATCACCAGCCATATACTGATGGTCCGCAAGATGCCGCTCCAGCACATCGAGCTGGCGTTTCGTCTCCATCGCAAACCGGTTGATCGGATACTCGAATTTTTCCGGCGCATAGGCATAAAAGTGTCCGAACCCGCCACCGAGATACGGCGCGCTTCCCATCTGCCAGAACAGCCAATTGAACATTTCCGTCCGTTCGCGTGCATCACTCGGAACAAACGCCCCGAATTTCTCCGCGAGATAGAGCAGGATCGCTCCGGACTCGAAGACCCGCGTCGGCGGCGTGGTCGTATGGTCCATCAGTGCCGGGATTTTCGAGTTCGGATTAACCTCAACAAATCCACTGCCGAACTGATCGCCATCGCCGATTTTGATCAGCCAGGCGTCATATTCCGCGCCCGTGTGCCCGGCGGCCAACAACTCCTCCAGCATCACGGTGACCTTCACGCCGTTCGGTGTCCCAAGCGAATAAAGCTGCAGCGGGTGCTCGCCGACCGGCAGCACCTTCTCATGCGTCGGCCCAGCGATCGGCCGGTTCGTGCTGGCGAATTTACCTCCGCTGTCCTGATCCCAGGTCCAGACAGCAGGCGGCGTATACGTTGAAGAGTCGGTCATGTGCGTTCCGTCATGAAAAGAGTCGGGCGAGCTGCGCGCAAAAGGGCTGCGCGTCGCCCAGGAGGGCTGAGGCCTCATACGCGTTCGCCCCACGAACGACAACGCGCTGCACCGGCATTCAGTTCACACTTTCGAAAAGCGCGACGCTGCTGGGACTGGACATCGCGCACGGCAGGCTCGACGTCTGCCGCTATGCCCCACGCCCCTGATCTCGCGTCCGACCGTTCCCTCAGCCGCGACACGCGCCTGCCAGCCGAAGCGGACATCGTCATCGTCGGTGGTGGCATCATCGGGCTGTGCACAGCGTGGCATCTTGCGCAGTCGGGCGAGCGCGTCGTGCTCTTGGAAAAAGGCCGCATCGCGCAAGAGCAATCCGGACTCAATCTTGGCTATTGCCGCTCGATCGGTCGCGAGGCACCGGAAATCCCGCTCATACGCCGCAGCCTCGAACTCTGGTCGGAAATCCAGGACACCACAGGCCGAGATCTCGGGTTCCGCGCGCCGGGTCTCATCGCGCTGGCAGCCACACCCCAAGAGCACGCCAATCTCGCGGAATGGCAGGAGACCGCCCGCGACCAGCAACATCACGTGGCAACACTTACATCCGATGAAATCGCCACACATCTGCCTCACCTCGCAAAGCGCTATTCCTCCGCACTTTTCGCCAACAGCGAAGGCTGGGCAGAGCCAGCGCTTGCGGCTCCAGCCATCGCGAAAGCGCTCGCCGAGACCTCAGTATCCATCGTCGAGCAGTGCGCCGTACGCGCGCTGATATGCGACGGAGTGACCGTCCGCGGCGTCCAAACAGCGCGAGGCAGCATCCGCGCAGCGCGCGTCCTGGTCGCCGCTGGCGCATGGACGACCACCCTCGCCGAGCGTCACGGAATAAGAGTGTTGCAGCTCAGCGTCCGCGGCTCCATCGGCCGCCTCGCAACGGACGCCCCGCCGGTCACCGACATCCCGATCGTCAGCGACGCCTATTACCTCCGACCCTGCGTCGGCGGTGGCTTCGCGTTCGGGCGTGCCGGCGCGCCCATCGTGCCGATCACCCGCAACGCACTGCGCTGGATGCCACAATTCTGGCCGCACATCTGGAGAAACCGCGCGCGTCTGAAGCCGCGCATCACGGCAGACACCTGGCGCTCCTTCACTGCGCCGCGCACCTGGCTTCAGGATACCCCCGCCCCGTTCGAAGACGTCGAACTCCGTGGCGCGCCGGCGGATCACAAGACCCTCAACCGCGCCCTTCGCGCCATCGTCAGAGATTTCCCTGCACTCGCCAAAACCCCGATTGTCGAGACATGGTCCGGCACAATCGACGTCACACCCGACGCGCTGCCCATCATCGATGCCGCCTCAGGCCACGCGGGGCTTTTCTTCGCCACCGGCTTTTCCGGCCACGGCTTCGGCATCGCCCCGGCCGCTGGCGAACTCGCCGCCGATCTCCTGCGCGGCACAGCTCCCAACGTCGATCCCGCCCCGTTCCGCATCACACGGTTCGGCTAGTTCGCGTTGGTCGTTTTCGAGCGCGTCGTCGTGCTCTGGCGATCGCGTGGTTTCTCGCGATAAATTTCCAGAGCGTTTTGCGCTTTGCGCGCATCCGTATCCTGCGTGGTCTTCGACGCGTGATGCGGCCACGGATCGACCGTGTTCACAACCGCATTGCCCTGCATCGCGCTGCCCGCCGTCAACTCGAGTGTGTCGCGGTTGTTGAGATAATCCTGGCGACAGCCCGCAAGTGAAACAGCCGCAAGCGCCACAACTACGAGCGGCCCGGCCAAGCGATGGGTCACCGATGCGGGTGAGGATTGGTCCGTTGGTATCAACCTGGCGCTCATTGCACCTCCTCCCCGAGCTCAAGATTGAGAATGTGTCCGTGTGGCTTTTGCTGCACCCGCGCCACGCGCCGCGCCCGTCGCGTATTCCGGCTCGGCAGCTCTTGTCGCCCACCAAGGAAAAATTCGACATCGTTGGATGGCCGCACGAGATCCGTCGGCGCCGCAAGGTGTTCACCAACGGTCGCCGGCCGCACAAGACGTGGCGTCACGATGATCACGAGATCAGTCTCGTTCTTCGCGTACTCAGCACTTTTGAAAAGCGTCCCCAGAACCGGGACACTTCCAATCCACGGCAACTGCTGCGTGTTGCGCACGTTCTTGTTTTGCAGCAGGCCGGCGACCGCGAAACTCTGCCCGTCACGCAGTTCGACCGACGTGCTCGCGCGCCGCACCACGATTCCCGGGATCACGGAACCGTTGATCGTGACCCCGCCGGTAGGATCAAGCTCACTGACCTCCGGCGCGATCTTGAGATTGATCAACCCGTCACCGAGCACTGTCGGCGTAAAATCAAGCGCCACTCCGAAGCGCTTGAATTCGACGGTGATGGTATTGTTGCCGCTGTCGATCGGAAACGGAAACTCACCGCCCGCCAAAAAGTTTGCCGTCTCGCCGGAGAGCGTCACCAGGTTTGGCTCCGCAAGCCGACGCGCGAGACCTTTTTGCTCAAGCGCCCGCACGATGGCATCGGCACGCGTTCCGCGATCGAGAAGGTTGGCAATCAGCGACCCGAACGGCTGCGTTCCCGAAAGCATGGCCGCAGACAACACGGTGTCGGTCACAGCGGAGACGGCCGCTTGACCGCCGACATCGGCATCAAGCCCTCCCCCGCGCGTCCGCAGACCAAGCCCGAGTTCCCGCGACGCGGATCGGGATGCCTCGATGAAGCGCACCTCTAGCAAAACCTGCTGAGACGTGCGCACTCGCAGCGAATTGGTCACCGCATCAGGTGCGTATTGCTCCGCGATGGCAACGGCACGCTCGGCTGCGAGGACGTCGGGGACGGACCCCATCAGAACGATGCGTCCGTTCGCGCCGGTGACGCGGATATCGCCCTGCGGAACTGTTTCGATCAGCTTGGTGCGCAGATCACGCAGGTCATGCGTCACCTCGATCTGAAAAACTTCGACGACGCGCTTCTGCTCGTTGAGGATCGCGAGGCTGGTCGTACCCACGGCTTTGCCAACAACGTAAACGGAGCGGTCTGTGATCGGAAGAATATCCGCAATCTTGTCGTTCGCAATCAGGGTCTCGGCAAAGGCTTCGCCAACGCGCAGCACACGTGACTGATGCACCGTGACCCGGGTCCGCTGCACGCCAAGATCACCGTCGTAAGCATCATCGCTGTAGGATGTCGGCTCAACTTTCTGCGCATTCGCCGAAGCCCCGCTCCAGATCGCAAGGCTGGTGAAAACGACCAATACACTCAGGCAGAGCAACCCCGTCGATTGCCGCCACGCACGATCACAGAACATGCCGCTACCCTCTCGATTGACGAACGCATCGCAACTTCGAGCGGCAATGACGCGCCGCGGACATTCACCCGATGCGCCCCACCAAAGGCGGAACGATCTCGGGACGTCCGCATATCGAGTGACTCGCGCGGACCGTCCATCGTCACGCGCGATCGCGCACAGCTTTCACGACGGTCCACATCAACGAGCAACACGCGGAGCACCATCACAAACACGCGTGGCCGGGGACGCTTGAACGCCCCCACCACGCAGATGTGTCTGTGGATACGGCCTAGCTGTCGCTGCCAGATACCGAGACACGCTTCGTGCGTGGGGGTGTGATGGCGGAGGATTTGACGTCGACCTGCGGTGCGGTGCCGTCCGCCTCTTCCTCGACAACCTGGGCTTCGCTCCGCTCGACAGCGCGATACACCGCAATCGTCTTGGTCAATTTGCTCGGAGCGACCACGGGTGCCTTCGGTGTTCCAGGCCCACCGCTGTGAGAGGCAAGTTGCACCGCACCCTTCGTAACCGACTGGCCACCGTGAGCGAGATCAGCAATCGAGATCCGCGGCACGCCGGCGACGATCGGGCCGCGGGGCCGACGCAACGCCAGTGAAAGACGACC
>JBCBXF010000067.1:0-13616 GCA_039816705.1 Pseudomonadota bacterium
CCGTCGCGACGGTAGAAGCGACGACAGAAACGATAGACCAGGTCGAGCCGGATACGGCAACGGAAGCGCCGGCTGAGACGGCCGAAGTCGCCGAGATCGTCGAACCGGTTCGTGAGATGACCCCGCCCCAAACTCAGGCGGTTGATGCGCGTCTACCCGGCGAAGCTGAGACCGCCGAGGCGACGAGCAGCGCGAGCGAACCATCGGCGGTGCCCGCGATCGAGCCGAATATCGAGACCGAGGAAATGACGATGCAGTCGGTCTCGCCTGATGCGGTGGCGGCCGTACAGGCTGCCGAAACCGCGGTGCCGGAGACCATTGAAAGCGTGACACCGGCTCGTGTCACACCGCCAACACCTGCAAGAACCAAGCGCCGACCTCAGGCGAGAAAACGTGCGACGCGGCAACGAAAGACCAAACCTGAAACGACAAGACGGAAACCGAAACGCGCCGCGAAACGACCGTCGAAGAGCAAAAAGACCCGCGCCGCCCGGCGCACCAGCAACCGGCGAGGTGCACGGACACAGGGATCGGCAGGTCGCACACGGGGTGGGCGGGGCGGAACCGGTCGAGCCAGTCCTGGGGCCGTCCGCGGATATGCTTTGAGGGTCCGCGCCAGAATTTTGTCCAATCGCCCAGGTGCCTTGGGACGTGGTCGGGTGGTCGTCTCTTTCGGTGTCAGTTCGAGCGGTTCCTTGCGTTATGCACGGATCGCGCGACGCAGTGGCAACGCTGCACTGGATCGTGCGGCACTTGCAGCCGTGAGGCGCTCATCCCCATTCCCTCGCCCGCCGAAGGGCGCGACCTCAAGACAACTGACCTTTTCCATCCCCTTCTCATTCAGATAGCACGGTTATCGACCTTCAAGATCGACCATGTTGTTGATCTACACGGCTGACAACGCCGCGCGTCACCCAATCGGTCTGTCATCGGGCGACATCAATCGACGCAGGTTGTCGCTGAGTGGACAACGAGCCTGTCGAGGGCATCCAAGTATTCCAGAAAAATCAGCGAGGTCGACGACAGATGGCAGAACTCATCGCCGGCTGTCGGCGTCTGTCACAAGGCCATCTGGCGGAGAGAGAGGGATTCGAACCCTCGGTACGGTTGCCCGCACAACGGTTTTCGAGACCGTCCTATTCAACCACTCTAGCACCTCTCCGGACGCGAAGCGTGTAGCGGATGACGTAGCGCCACACAAGCCGGCTGGCGGCCTAGCCGTGGCGTGGGTTGACCGTCCGCGCTCTCGCCGCCCGTTCCACGACAGCGCGCTTGCGCAGATGACCATCGAGGAGTTCGACATTCTTCCGGTTGGCCTGCCAGGCCACATCAAACAGATCCCCAACAACCGGCACACTGCCCGCAGCGAAGTCGATCCCGGTGTTCACCAGCATGCGGACGACAAGCGACATTGGCGCACCATGCGTCATCGCCTTACCGACCAGATAGATCGAGATCACACCGCCGACGACATCACCCACGACGGGCACCAGCCCGATCAATGCATCAAGCCCGAACTGAATGCCGGTTCCGGGAATGCGGAACTGGTTGTCGAGCAACCGAGCAAGCCTGCGAATATCTTCGTGATCGTGATCAGGCAGCGTGCCGTCGTTGTCGTCGATGATCGGCGGATCTGTATCTATCTTGACCATTACGCCGACAGGTGAGGCGCACCCGCACGATCGTCAAGACTCTGACGACTGACAGATGCGACCTCGGCCATCGGCGTCGCGACGGCGTTGGGATAAAGCTCATCGAACGGGACCGAACGTCCGTTCTCCAGGACAACGCGGCAATGAAAGCGCTTCAGACCACGCACAGATTTTGCCCCACACGAATGGGCGATAAGACGTGTGCCATGGGTGATCTTGTCAACGAAGTTGGCGACGCGCACGGCTTTGTCCGCGGGGTCCAGCCCGCGCTGAAAC
The DNA here is from genome assembly GCA_039816705.1 of Pseudomonadota bacterium. GTDB lineage: Bacteria > Pseudomonadota > Alphaproteobacteria > Rhizobiales > CALHAX01 > CALHAX01. The sequence goes on from JBCBXF010000067.1 coordinate 1,929, forward strand.
CTTGGATTGTGCGTGGTGATGCCCGTGGGGCAGGTGTTCTTGTTACACTTCAGCGACTGAATACAGCCAAGTGCAAACATGAAACCCCGCGCCGAGACGACAAAGTCCGTCCCCGCGGCATAAGCCCACGCGACTTCCGCTGGCGTAATGAGTTTGCCCGACGCAATGACCTTGACCCGATCGCGCAGCCCCGCGCGCGTGACACTGTCGATCACGAGCGGCAGGCTCTCGCGGATCGGCAGACCGACGTTATCCATCAGTGACATCGGTGCAGCACCTGTCCCGCCATCGCCGCTATCCACCGTGATGAAATCAGGCCCGTGCGCCGCACCGCGTTTCGCAACCTCATTCCACAGCGTATCGAGCCAGCCATACGCCCCGATCACGGCCTTGAAGCCGACCGGCTTACCAGAAACTTCTTTCAGCATGTCGATGTAGTCGACGAGCTCGACAATGTTATCGATCTCCGGATGTCCGTTTGGCGAGATCGAGTCCGCACCCACCGGAATTCCTCGCACCGCTGCGATATCCGGAGTGACCTTCACGCCGGGCAGGATCCCACCTTTGCCGGGCTTGGCCCCCTGGCTCATCTTCAGCTCGATCATGCGGACCTCAGGGCGTGCCGCGAGTGTCTTCAGTTTCGCGGCATCAAGCCCGCCGTTCTGCGTGCGCACGCCATACTTCGCCGTCCCGATCTGGAAGACCACATCGGCGCCACTTTCAAGATGGTACGGCGAGAGGCCTCCCTCACCTGTATTGATCCAGCACCCCGCCTTCGCGGCCCCGCGCGAAAGCGCCAGCACGGCCGGTTTGGAGATCGCCCCGTAGCTCATGCCAGAGATGTTGTAGAGCGACGCGGTTTCATAAGGGACGTCTGCATGCGAACCGATGACGATACGCGGCTCCGGCTCGGCGTCATCTTCCTGGATCGGGAACGGGCAGTTGACAAAGATCGTTGTCTCAACCGCGTTCAGGTTTTTCGTCGACCCGAAGGCGACCGTGTTGTCCTTGCCCTTCGCCGACTTGGTAACCCAGTCTCGCTCAGCCCTGTTGAACGGCATTTCTTCGCGATCCATCGCGAAGAAATACTGGCGAAAGAACTCCCCGAGCGTGGAGAATAATTCGCGAAACCGACCGATGACAGGGTAGTTGCGGCGTATGGCATCCTGCGCCTGGGAGATGTCGATCACGAAGAGCACAGCTACCGCGAGCACCATGATGCCAACCGCGAATACAAAGAGCGTCGAGAGAAATCCGACACCCTCCATCGTCACCGTACTCAACCAATCCATTCAACGCCTCGCCAGGACCAATCCAATCGCCAATGCAATGTAACGTGTGACGAGAACGCTGTCGCCCGCTCAACGCGCTGGTATCTGAAACGTGAGCGATGCCCAAAGTGTCTCCCAAACCGCGCGGGAAGACTTTGCAAGCGCGGCATCAGGTGCACGCAGGACGACGGCATCAAGCAGATAGGTCGATCCGGGTGAGACCGGCACCACGGCCAGCCCCGCCGCGTCAGTTTTGACTGTGCTGACTGACACGTCCCCATCCCCGTTTCTCGCGAAGACCGTGAGACGCGCATGTGCGCGCGGCTTGCGCTGGTACGTGACAGCGACACGCATCGAATTCCCTGTGAGCGCATACGGGTTGTCGAGCGCGACGATTTCCGTCTCGAGCCCAAGGGGTTCATCGAAGCCGAGGCCGGGACCGACGGCAAACAACGCCTTGGCAAAGCGGGCATAGACTTCACGAAAACCATCACGCGGCAGCCCCCGGGCGGCATGGCGCGCCGCGACCTCCGCAAAGCCCTTCTCTTCAGCAAACCGCGCGAATTTCTCGAACTCCGCGTAGAAGATGTCTGTCGGCTTTGACTGATATACCAGCACGTGAAGCCCATCGCGCAGAGGCCGCGTCGTGATCGCCGGCGTGTCGCCCAAACGCCCGTCAAGCGTCGCAAGCCCGTCACGCGAGTGCCGTTCAAGCCGCGCGGTGCTCTCAGGATTATAGTAGAGCGCCAAGCCGGAAAATTTTTCTCCGTTCTTGATATCAGCCTTGGCGATCGAACCCGTTATCAACGAAAAGCGTTCGGGCTCAATCCAGACTTCGTGTGCCTTGACCGACCATGGCGAAGGTGTGAGGCAAACTGCCGAGGCGACGATCAGGCCGACAAGAGAACGAAACCGGGGAGTGTGAAGCATGCGGATCATGGCGCGTTGCGCAAAAGAAATGATACGGGTCACGTCGGTCCTGCTCGCACTTGTTTCGGCAATCTGGGCGACGGCCGCGTCTAGTCACGAGGTACGCCCGGCGATTGGTGATGTTGTGGTCCGCGACGACACGGTAGAGCTCGACCTCACCCTAAACCTTGAAGCTTTCGTCGCAAACATCGACCTCGAAGGCCTGACGGATAAGGACGCAGCTGAAAAGTCACCGGACTACGATCGCCTGCGCGCACTCCCGGCCGCCGAACTTGAAGCTGCGTTCCGCGCGTTCTGGCCTCGCATGCGTGACAACATTCGGATCGAAACGACACAGGCAAGGGTCACTGATCTTGCGCTGAAGTCTATCGCGGTCCCCCCACCGGGCGATATCGAAGTGCCCCGCACATCCCGCATCGTGATCACAGCACCTGCGACACCTCCGGTCCGCATCGGCTGGGCGCGGGAGTACGGCATCCTGATCCTGCGCCAGCAGGGCGTGCCGGACGCTGACGCCTACACCGGGCTTCTCACAGCCGGAGAGATCACACCGCCACTTACTGTTTCTGGCGGTGCGAGCGAGGGGGCCTTGCAGACCTTCGTGCGCTACATCGGCGTCGGCTTCGCTCACATCATCCCGAAGGGCCTTGACCATATCCTTTTTATCCTCGGGCTGTTTTTCCTTGCGGCGCGATTTTCGACCCTGTTCTGGCAAGTCACCGCCTTCACCCTGGCGCATACGGTCACGCTGGCCCTCGGCGCGTTGGAGATCGTCCGGGTCCCGGGCGAAATCGTTGAACCACTGATCGCCGCCTCGATCGTGTTTGTGGCCGTCGAGAATATTTTTACCGACGGCCTCAGCCGGTTCCGGCCGATCCTGATCTTCGCGTTTGGGTTGCTACACGGCCTCGGCTTCGCGTCTGTGCTTGGGGAGTTCGGATTGCCGGCGTCGCAATTCATCCCCGCGCTCATTGGCTTCAATGTTGGTGTCGAGGTCGGCCAACTCGCCGTCATTGCCGCCGCGTTCCTCGCAGTCGGGCTCTGGTTCCGCAACAAGCCGTGGTACCGCAAGGCCGTCGCTATTCCAGCATCCGTCGTGATCGCAGCGATCGGTCTCTACTGGGTCTGGGAGCGCACGCTCGCCTGATCGCGTCGCCACGGCCATTAGATGGATGGCAACCGCATCGCATAATCCTCCGAACGCATTTCGGTCAGGCGGGATGCGGTCCGCTCAAAGAGAAAAGCATCATCGCCGGACGGGTAGATCGCGTCCGGCTCAACATCAGCGGAGACCAGCAAGCGCGTGTGCGCATCGTAGAGCGCGTCGACGAACGTCACGAGCCGCCGCGCCTCATTCCGTTTGTGGCGCCCAAGCTGCGGCACACCTTCGACAAACACCGTGTGATACCGCGCCGCAATCGCGAGATAATCGTTCGCTCCAAGCGGCGCCTCGAACAGATCGCCGTACTGAAACCAGGCAGCACCGCCCGCCGCTTCCGGCACCGGCAAATTGCGCCCTTTGACGGTCAGCTTTTCGGGCGTGCCGTGGTCCGTACCTGTCAGCCGCGTCCAGGCCTCACGCAACGCGGCGCGCGCCACATCATCGGCCGGAGAAAAATACAGCGGCGATCCAGCAAGTTTGTCCTGCCGGTAGTCCTTGTTCACATCGAGATAGAGCACCTCGACAGCGTCTTCGAGCAACGCAATGAACGGCTCGAACAGCCCCCGGTTGAGCCCGTTGCGATAGAGGTTCGTCGGCGCAACATTCGATGTCGCAACCATCACAACCTCGCGTTCGAACAAGCCGTCGAAGAGCCGTGCGAGGATCATCGCATCGGCAATGTCCGTCACATGAAACTCATCGAAACAGAGCAGCGCCGCCTCACGCGCAAGCGCTTCAGCCACCTTCGGCAGCGGATCACCGGGCGTCGCTTTCCGCGTTACGCTGATCCGGGCGTGGACGTCTGCCATGAAGGCGTGAAAGTGCACCCGGCGCTTTGAGGGAAACGCAACATTCTGGAAGAAAATGTCCATAAGCATCGTCTTGCCGCGTCCGACACCGCCGAACATGTACAACCCTTTGGGGACCGCACCGCGCTTGCGCGTGAAGAAGGAAAACCAGTCCGTCTTTGCGGGAGGAGTGTAGGACGCCAGTCGATTGGAAAGCAGTTGAAGCTTCTCCATCGCAAGCGCCTGCGCGGGGTCTTGATCGATCTCCCCTGCCGCAATCATGGCGCGGTAAGCCTGCAACGGGGTCGTTTGTGGAGTGCGCTCGCTCATCTGCTCCGGCTAGCGAGCAGGTAACGAAGCGTCAACTCTGCCGTGCGCTATCCGACGCTGCGCCGCGCGGTCTACCGCTTGCGACCAACGCCTCAGCCTCATCAAAATCCAGTCCGTCGGTCACAGGCGCCAGCGCACCACTCACAAGCACAGCCTGCGCCGCATCGCGCACAGCCCTCATGCCAACCCGCATCAACGAAGACCCGAACGAGACACGTCGCACGCCCACACTTTCGAGCATCTCGAGTGTCACGTCGTCGGGAAGACCGAGACCGCTGACGACGTTAACAGGCTTACGCACCGCCTCACAGACAGCCTGCACGGTCGCGAGATTCGGCAACTCCGGTGCATAGAGACAATCAGCACCCGCCACCTCAAAGGCTTTCAACCGGGCAAGCGTATCTGCGAGATCGGGCCGCCCGTAGGAATAATTCTCCGCACGCGCAGTGAGGACAAATGGCCGCCCGATGGAGCGCACGACGTCCACCGCCGCTGAAATCCGCGCCACAGCTTCGTCTAAGGGAAAGATGGGCCGCTCAGGATCGCCGGTCGTATCCTCAATAGAGCACCCGGCCAGTCCAATCGCTGCCGCCTGTCGCACCGTCTCGGCCACGTCTTCCGGCAAAGCGCCGAAGCCATCTTCCAGATCAGCGGACACCGGCAGATCGGTTGCCTCAACAATCTCTTGCGCATGGCCAAGCGCAAGCTCTCGCGAAACCTGCCCCGGGCCGTCGAGACGACCCGCCACAATCGCTGCGCCCCAACTCGTCGTCCCGAGCGCCTCATACCCAAGTCCCGCCAGCATCTGCGCAGACCCTGTGTCCCACGCGTTGCCAAGAACAAAAACCCGGTCGCGCGCATGCAGATCCGCAAATATACGATACGCGCAGCTTACGTTGTCGGCCGTCATCCGAGCATCCCGGTATCGAGACCATCAATACTGCGCGTATTCTTTTTCCTCCAGTAGGCGCCCAGCTCATCATCGCTCATCGCGGCGTAGAAAGGCAGAAGCTCCGAATCGCCCCGCTCTTTCGTGACCTGCATGAGCGGAACACCCGTTCCGCATGATGTCTGAACGGCAGTGACGCGGACATCGAAGATGTTACGCGCGCCAGCGTATTCCGGAAATCGCGATATGTGCGCCGCCCACTCTTTATCCGAGGCGTGGAGCACACGGCAGGTTCCATAAACACGTAGGATCAACGCCGGTCCGCTGAACGCACAAAACATGAGCGTGATGCGATTGACGTTGCGCACGTGCGCTGCCGTCTCGTTGCCGCTGCCGGTCACGCTCAACCAGACAATACGGTCCGGCGCGAGAACACGCAGCGTATCCAATCCTTTCGGCGAGACATTGACACGCCCATCCATCGCTGCCGTGGCGACAAAGAACAACGGTTGCGCCTCAATGAAGGAGATAAATCGTGGTGTGAGGCTGGTAAACTCGGCAGGCACGACGACCTCCTGACGGCAAGGCGTTGCCGCAACACATCACAGCGCTCCTGACACCGTTATGTCAGGAGCGATCAGCTGTCCCCGCGCCAGCGTTCAGCAATCAGCGCCACCATCTCGAACATAACGTTACTCGCAACCATCGCCGTGATGTTGTTCGGCGCGTCCTTGGTTGGCATTAGACACACGACATCCCCGCCAATGATATCGAGCCCGCGCACGGAGCGAAGAAGCGCCATAGCCTCGTTGATCCGAAACCCTTCCTCCCCCGCTTCCAGATTGGAAACAGCTGGCGCGACCGTCGGATCGAGACAATCGAGATCGAACGTAATGTAGAGCGGCGTGTCACCGATCCGTTCCCGGATCATCTCACAGCAGGCAGCGACTCCAAGCTCGTGAAACCACTCCATCGTGATCACCTCGTATCCGAGGTCAATCGAGGGCTGCAGCCAGTCGAGTGTGCGCGTGTTGCCGCGCAGCCCGATCTGAACGCTTTTCGTCGGATCGATGTGCTCCTGATGGACGAGATAGCTGCCCCAATGCGCCGCGGACTTCTTCGCACCGAGGAAATGATCGACATGCTCGAACACGTCCGTGTGCGCATCAAGATGCAGCAGCGCAGCTTTTTTTCCTCCGGTCAGGTTCGCGTTCTTCCCACCGAGCGCCTGAAGGATACCGCCTGTGATCGAATGATCACCGCCGATGGACACGGGTCGCGCGCCTGCCGCATCGATCCGCGCATAAAAATCCGTAATCCGCTGAATGCAGGCTTCGTTGTCATTGGCCTCAGGGAACGGCACATCGCCGACATCGTGAATACGGCACGTCTCCCACGGAATAAAACCGAACTTGCCGTGCGCCCGGCGCTGCAATCGCGACATGCTGCGCACTGCGCGAGGGCCCAGGTGTTGATCCCGCTCCGTCGTCCCGTTACCCGTCGAGTGCGGCACACCCGCGAGCGCGATGTCACAAGCGCCCGGGTCTCCATCATGCGGCGCGCCAAAGAGCGTCGGCACACCCCACCAATAAAGGCTGTCCATCATCCGCTCCGGCGCGAACGCCCCGGACTGCGGGTTGCTTCCATCGTCTTCAACGCTCACGGCATCGCCCTCAAAACAGTCTCACGCGTCGCCGGAAAGTGCTGCGACCGCGATTTTGTCAAATGTGTAAACGCGGCCACAGAACTCGCAGGTCACCTGCACATCACCGTCCTCACGCTCCATCTCCTCGATTTCGTCAGGGGGAAATCGCGCGAGAACACTTTCGATCCGCTCCCGCGAACACGAGCAGCGTTCTGCCATGCCGCGGATCTCGAAAACGCGCACACCTTCTTCGTGGAACAGACGAAAAAGCAACTGTTCCGGAGACAAAAGCGGGTCGGTCAGCTCATGCGCTTCGACCGTACTGGCGAGCGCGCGCGTCCGCATCCAGTCGTCATCATCTTCCCACTCTGGCGGAAGATCGTTGGCAAGCTCGGGCGCGACTTCTGCACGCTTCTTACCCCCTTCCCAGGTCAGTTTCTGAGCAATGATGCCGCCTGCACGCCAGCGCCACGTGGGACCGCCAGGCTCTTGCTCGACAGCTCCGTCAAAGTGCTTCGCCACTGCGACATGCAGCGCAGTCGGCAATTGCTCAGATTGAACAAAGTAGGTGTGAGCCGCATCAATCAACGACTGACCCTCCATCGCGACGATCCCCTGATACTGCTGGCCCATTTCGCCGGGCGTATCACTGCCTGGAATAATCGTCATCGCCATATGCCCGCTGCCAAGCAAAGCACCGTTGCCGGAGCCAGTCACTTCCGGCTCCTGCGCGAAGTGCTCCGCGTCGAAGGTTGCGTATCCCCGCAAACCGTCAGGCCAGTCGAAGTTGACCACGAGAAAATTGATTGGCCCGTCCGTTTGGGTCTGCAGTGTGAAGCGACTCTGATTCTTCAGACCGGCACCAAGAATAGCGGCGAGCACGAGGGCCTCGCCGAGGACGATGGAGACAGGGTCCGGATAGTCATGGCGCTTCAGGATCCCATCGACGACGCAGCCAAGCCTGGCAAGACGACCGAGCGCACCGGATGCTTCGAGGCGAAACGGCACAACGAGATCATCGGTCACGGCTGGTGGCGTCGCTGTCGACACCGCAGTTTCGACAGCCTCGCCATCCCGTCCCGATGTACGAGGTCCGACACCGGGCGTCGCATTGTCACTCAAGCCGCCGCCTCCTGATGGTCCGCCTCGCGACGCAGACACCAAGCAAGTATTGCCTTTTGGGCGTGCAGACGGTTCTCCGCCTCGTCAAACACGCGGGAGCGCGGCCCGTCGATGACATCACCTGTGACTTCCTGACCGCGATAGGCCGGTAGGCAATGGAGAAAAATCGCGTTGGGCGCAGCGTGTGCCATCAGATCGGCATCGACCCGGAATGGCGTCAGCGCCGCAATACGCGCTTCAGCATTTTCATCCCCCATCGAGACCCATGTGTCTGTCACCACGCAATCGGCGTTTTCGACAGCCGCACGCGCCGTATCATGAACACGTATTGCAGCACCTTCGCGTTGCGCCCATTTCAGCAGTTCAGGTGATGGGCCCAGCTCTGGCGGGGCACCAATGCGGAGTTCGAAGTCCAGACGCGCCGCCGCGTGCACGAAGGACGTTGCCACGTTGTTGGAATCCCCGACCCACGCAATGCTGCGCCCAGCCACAACACCGCCGATCGTCTCTTCCAATGTCATGAGATCGGCGATGATCTGGCACGGATGGCTGCGATCGCTCAGGCCATTGATCACAGGCACCTTCGCCGCAGCGGCAAACGTCGTCAGCGTCTCGTGCTTCAGAACCCGCAACATCACCACGTCCACATATCGTGACATCACCTGCGCCGTGTCCTCGATACTCTCCCCTCGCCCGAGTTGCAGATCATCACGGTTGAGCAGCAGCGTTTCGCCGCCCAGATGACGCATCGCGACATCGAACGAGATCCGCGTCCGCGTCGAAGGCTTCTCGAAAATCATCGCAAGCACACGGCCGGAGAAATCAGCATACGGCGTGGGGCCCGTCATCCCGGCCAATCGCGCGAGCTTCTGATCGAGGTCGGGCTCAACGCCGCCCAGCGCTGCCGCCCGCGCGCGCTTCATAGTGTGCGCGTCGTCCATAATTGTCCGCAGATCAGCGCGCGACAGCTCGGAGATATCCAGAAAGTGACGAAGGCTCATAGGTCCGTCATTCCGCTGCGGTCGCAGCAACATCGGGACGGACGGCCTTGCAGGCGATCTCGAGCGCGTCGAGCGCTTCGTCAATCTCGTCGTCGGAGATAATCAAGGGCGGCAACAAGCGCACTGTGTTGTCACCGGCCGGCACCGTCAGCAGGCCGGCATCGCGTGCCGCCGCGACCATCGATCCGCAGGGCACAGCCTCACGACACTTGATCCCCATCATGAGCCCGTGACCACGGATCTCGTCGATCACGTCAGCATACGTATCCTTTAGTGCCGCGAGCTTCTGTTTCACGAGTAGCGCCTTGCGCTGAACATCGTCGAGAAACCCTTGTTCCAGCACGACATCAAGGACGGCGTTGCAAACGGCCATCGCCAAAGGGTTGCCACCGTACGTTGTGCCATGCGTGCCGGGCACCATGCCTTGACCGGCATGCTGCGTCATCAGACACGCACCAACCGGAAACCCGCCACCCAGCGCCTTGGCTACGGCCATGATGTCAGGCGCGATCTCCGCCCACTCGTGTGCGAAGAGCTTGCCCGTGCGCCCGACGCCGCATTGAACCTCATCGAGGATCAGGAGGATGCCGTGCTGATCGCAGAGCTCTCGCAGCCCCTTAAGACACGGTGCTGGCAGTGGCCGAATGCCACCCTCGCCCTGTACGGGTTCAACGAGGATCGCAGCCGTCTCATCCGTAATGGCAGGCGCGATCGCATCATGATCACCGAAATCGACGTGATCGAAGCCATCCATCTTCGGCCCGAACCCGTTCAGGTGCTTTTCCTGATTGCCAGCGGAGATCGTTGCCAGCGTCCGCCCATGAAAAGCCCCCGAAAAGGTCAGGACACGCCAGCGTTCAGGATTGCCCTTGACATGGTGGAACCGCCGCGCCGTCTTCAGCGCACATTCGATCGCCTCGGCGCCGGAGTTTGTGAAGAACACTTGATCCGCGAATGTCGCATCGCACAGCCGTTCCGCCAGACGCTCCTGCCCAGGAATGCGATACAGGTTCGACGTGTGCCAGATCGTCTGCGCCTGCGCCGTGACGGCCTCCACGAGCTTGGGATGCTGGTGCCCGAGTGCATTGACTGCAATGCCGCTCGAAAAATCGAGAAACGTTTCCCCATCAGTGGTCGTCATGCGCGCGCCCTGGCCCGATGCGAACTCCAAATCGGCACGAGCATATGTCGGTAGCAGCGCGTCCATTGCGAAACTCCATTGGGTAAGGGGCACTGGAAACAAAAAAAGCCGCCCGAGGCGGCAATGAAGTCGTGGAAAGAGTACGTTTTTCGGTGTGTTCCGTCAACGTCGAGACCCTGTGGATGGTCGCGTAACCGCTTGTTGTATTAGCCGAATAAACCTCCGCAACCAGTGGATGCACATGCAATTTGTTGCTCTCTCGCAACGTTCATGATTCCCAACTGACTGCAAGCGATTCGCCACCCTTGCCCACCCGATCGCCGATCCTGTATCCACTTCATCATTGGCCGCGAGATCTTGTGTTCTCTGCGTAGAGCGTTGTTTCCGCTCCAGGTTCTCGTGCCGCGTTCCAGTTTGTAATTCCGTGTGACGTGTACCCGGTCCTCGCCGACCGTGCGTTGTCGCGTGCGTGTGTGTCTTTGACACGAACGCCCGCGCTGACGGCGCTTGTCTGCGAGACAACGAACGAATGCGACCGGTCATGTCGACACGCGCGAAAGGGAGACTGTTCCGATGGCGTGGACAGAAGAACGTGTCGAGACACTCAAGAAGCTCTGGACGGAAGGCCTCAGCGCCAGCCAGATCGCAAGTCGCCTGGGCGACGTGACGCGCAATGCCGTGATTGGTAAAGTCCACCGTCTCGGACTGTCCGGGCGGGCAACAACATCGCGCATGAAAACAGTGCGGCCTCGCAAGCGGACCGCACGTGTCGGCGCTAAACCGGGTCGACCGCTGCGTTTCGGCGCGCCGCGCGCTCCGTTTCAACCCGGTGCGACCCCGCCCAGTGAGCAGTCCTTCGAACTCGAGGGCGAACTGGAAATCCCAATGGAAGAGCGCAAGTACATCACCACTCTCACGGAGTCCTGTTGCCGTTGGCCAATCGGCGACCCGACGTCGGACGACTTTCACTTCTGCGGCAAGCAGAAAACGAGCGGCCTGCCGTACTGTGAGTTTCATGCGCGACGTGCATTTCAGCCGGCACAGCCCCGTCGCCGCCAACCGCGCCGCGAGCAGCCGGTTGTTGCAAAGATCGTGAACGGCTGACCCACATCGAAATTGGGCGGCAGCGCATCGCGCCGCCCATGACCGCACCGCCATAGAGGGCCTTGGCAACGCGGGGTATGCGAGAGCCGGAGACCTGTCGGGGGGCGGTCTCCGGCTTTCTGCTTTCACCAATTCGAAAAATCGAACAGCACCGGCTGACCGCCCGTCGCTCGTTGAGAGCAGACGCCTTGTCGTGAGCTCGCGACGCGAAGACAGTCTTGCGGTCGCACAGGCGGATTGCTCGTCAGCCCTCTGCGACGCCCGCAGCAATCTTCAAGCTGCTCATGAAAGACTCCCTGAGATGC
>JBCBXF010000068.1:0-13553 GCA_039816705.1 Pseudomonadota bacterium
AGGACCTGCTCAATGGTGCCGTGCGTGACAAGGTGGTGATGATCACAGGCGCCGGGGGATCGATCGGGTCCGAACTGGCGCGGATGACAAGCGGGCTGGGCCCGCGCAAGATCATCCTGTTCGAAGTTTCCGAAACGGCGCTCTACGCCGTCGAGCGCGAGCTGAGGGAGCTCGAAGCCGCGTTTGAGGCTGGCCTGACGGGTACCGAGACCGATCGTGACGGGACCGTCTATGAGACGGACCTGAGCCGTGCCGGCGCGCAATTTCCTGAAATCGTCGCTCTACTGGGCTCCGTCACGAATGCCGGCGATCTGGAGCGGGCGTTTTCATGCGCGCAGGTCGACGTGATCTACCATGCCGCGGCCTACAAGCATGTGCCGATCGTTGAGGACAACATGGCGGTCGGGGTGCACAACAACAGCATCGGAACGCTCCGCCTCGCGCAGGCGGCCAACGCCGCGAAGGTCGATCAGTTCATTATGATCTCGACCGACAAGGCTGTGCGTCCCACGAACATCATGGGGGCCAGCAAACGGCTTGCCGAGATCGTGTTGCAAAGTCTTGCACTCGACCCCGGGACGCACACTCGCTTCAGCATGGTGCGCTTCGGCAATGTGCTTGGCTCATCGGGTTCCGTCGTACCGCTCTTTCAAAAGCAAATCGCAGCTGGCGGCCCCATCACGGTCACGCACCCGGATATCCTGCGCTACTTCATGTCGATCCCGGAGGCTGTACAACTCGTCATCCAGAGTGGCGCGATGGCGGAGCAGGGAGCGCTTTATGTGCTCGACATGGGTGAGCAGGTGAAGATCGTCGATCTCGCGAAAGCGATGATCAATCTTGCCGGCCTCAGTGAACGCACGGCCGACAATCCCGACGGTGATATCGAGATTGCGTTCGTCGGGCTGCGACCGGGTGAAAAACTGTACGAAGAGCTGCTGATTGACGGCAATTCAGAGAAAACGCGTCATCCGAGCATCGGTCGGCAGATTGAGCCCCGACCCGAACTGGATACGCTGTTTCGTGGCCTCGAACAGCTGGAGCAGGCGTTCACCGAGCGTGATGCCGATGCCCGCGTGAAGCGACTGATTGCGGAACTTGTACCGGACTATCACGCGCCCCAGCATGAGGCCGCTGGGCGGGTGATCCCCTTCCGCCGTGCTGTCTGATCACCGGAAGAGCCATGGGCGCTGCTGCTTGCGGAGCGCGTTGAAAGATATGGTAAACAAACGTGTGTAGCGTTTCGGCACAACTCATGGTGTGATGCGCGTGTAGACAAACGGAAGAGTTCGGGGGGACTTGTCCAATGATCTTCAGAGATGACGTTATTTTTCTGATAGACGAATACGTTGCGCGGTTTGGCGAAGCGCCTGCCGGATTGAATCGTCAGCGATTTCCGTCACGGCGGGACTGGATGTCGATCACGCGCGCAATACGCGTATCACTCGACAGCGACACACCGATCCGGGCACCTATCGAGATGTCGCGCGCCGCTTAATCGCGGGCGACAGTCGCCTCAAGCAGCGTCGGCTGAAACACCGAACTGGAGATCGTGCAGCTTGCTGTAGAGCGCGCGCTCTGCAAGCAGCTCATCGTGCGTGCCCTGTTCGACAATTCGCCCATCTGACACAACGCAGATCCTGTCCGCTTTCCGGATCGTCGACAGGCGGTGGGCGATCAGAATGCTCGTGCGGTTCTCGAGCAGGCGTTCCAGCGCATCCTGCACCAGCTGCTCGGACTCACTGTCGAGCGCGGATGTTGCTTCATCCAGCAGGACGATTGCCGCGTCCTTCAACAGGGCCCGCGCGATTGCGACGCGTTGCTTCTGGCCACCTGAGAGTTGAGCACCGTTTTCACCAATGTCGGTGTCATAGCCCTGCGGCAGCGCGGATATAAAATCGTGGGCGTTGGCGTTTTGCGCTGCGGCGATCATCTCTTGTGATGTTGCGTCGGGGCGACCGTGCATCAGGTTGTCGCGAACCGTACCGGAGAAGAGGTAGGTGTCCTGCCCGACGTAGGCGATCGCGTCGCGCAGGGATTTGAGTGTGATCCCGGTGATGTCGTGTCCGTTGATCTGGATTGTGCCAGACTGCGGATCATACAGGCGAAGCAGGAGCGCCATGATCGTGCTCTTGCCACTGCCGGAGGGGCCGACGAGCGCGCACGATGAGCCCGCTGGGACGTCGAAGGCTAGGTTCTGCAGGACCGATTTTTCCGTGTCGTAGGCGAATGAAACGTTTTCGAAGCGGATGTCTGCGTGTGCAATCGCGACATCGGTTGCATGCGGTGCATCGGAAAGTTGCACGGGGCGGTCGATCAACTCGAACATCAAACGCACGCCGATCAGGAATGCCTCCATGTTCACCTGCAGGCGCGCGAGGCGTTTCGCAGGTTCATAGGCCAGGAGGAGAGCGGTGAGGAACGACATGAACGCGCCGGGCGTCTGTCCGCCCTCGATGATCATCCAGCTTGAGACGAGGATCACACCCGCGATCGCCACGCCGCCGAGTGTTTCCATGAGTGGACTTGTGCGGGCGGAAAGATGGGCAATGCGGTTGGCCCGATCTTCCACGCTCTCTATCGCCTCGAACATTCGCCCGCGCATGGCGTCTTCGAGGTTGAAGGATTTGACGACGCGGATGCCCTGCACCGTCTCTTGCATCGCCATCACGATGCGGGAGAGAGAGAAAAATTCTGCCTTGGCTACGCGCCGCACCTTGCGCACGAGGGAGACGATGCCGAAGATCGCAATAGGCGCGATCGTCACGGCCAGAAGCGACATCACCGGCTGCATCCAGACCATAACGCCGATCAGCGCGATGAGTGTCAGCAGATCGCGGCCAATGCTGGTAACGAGCAAGGTCAGCGCATTCCGCGCCGCCTGGGCGTTGTGAGAGAACTGCGTGACGAGCAGGCTCGACGCGTGCGCGTTAAAAAACTCCATGCCGTGCGCCAGGATGGCGTTGAACATCTGGCGCTGTTTCTCCGCGACGATGGCGTTGCCGATGCGGCTGAGGATCACAGTCTGGCCAAAGGAGGCGAGACCCTTGATCAGGAAAATCGCCATAACGATGCCGGCGATGATCCGCGTCTTGTCGACATCGCGATCGACCACGACCCCGTTTACGACATCGCGCATGATGTACGCACTCAGCGCCGTCATCGCGGCTACGATCGCCATCAGGCCGAATGCGACGGCGTAGCGTTTCCAATAGAGCGGTACGCTCTCGCGCACGAGACGGCGGATCAGCGGCCAGCTGTCTTCTTCGAGGTTGCGGGTGAGTTTTGCGGCAATGGCGCGACGGGTGCGGGCGATCAAGCTTGTCGGGAGGGCTGCGGCGTCTGCGGTTGCAGGCGTCGCCGCATGCGCGTTGGTGCCGACGCGAGCGGGGCCGTCGATGTTTGCATCACCGGTTGTCATCATCGTGCAATTCAGCTCACAAACGGCGTTTGGGTCGCGGTTCACCCAGATACCCGAAACACTGACAACCAGGGACACAGGTCGGGACAAGACCTTTCTCCACGGGGCGCATGCGTCTGGTTGCACGCAGCGTGCGTCAACGCGGCCCGGCGGCGCGAGCCTTAACATGCAGCGCGAAGACTTCGAAAGGCCCAGCGTTGCCCGATTGCCGCGGCCAATGCGTATGATTTGTCAGCGGTTTTTCGCGGTCGGGCGGGCGGGAGAGATCATGGTGCGCCAATGGGCCCGCCGTGAAGTTACTGCGTTCGTAGTGGTCGAGAGACGTTGTGGCGGTTCCGCATGCTGATCGTGATGCATGAAGCAAGAACAATGAATGTGAGTGAGTGGTTTGATATCATTCAACTCGGCCCTTGCCTCTCACGAAGCTGATGTCTCTTCCTGATCCTCCCGAATAATCGCCACGATGAGCATTACCCGCCCTGTCTTAGACAACGGAAAGTGCGTGTCGGCGGTTTGATCTGGTTTCCAGACTGTTGTCCACCGTCAGCAATCGACCTTCCCCGAAGCGTAAAACCTCCGCCCCTCAATTCGCCCGATTGAATGGGTTGGCATTGTTAGGGATGGCTTGTCCGGGTTTTAGGCTGGAGCTGTTGAGCTTGATCTTGGCCTTCGGGCGTGTGCGTTTGATCCGCTGATTACGCTCCGGGAGATACCTGAGTGCACGGCGCGCGACTTTGATCCGTTTCTTGTCGCCGCTCGCGCGCGCGGCAAGCAGGTCGTCATAGCGCTTCTTTAGTTTTTTGCGCGGCGGTGAATAGGATGAGGTTTCGAGGTGGACGATCTTGAAACCGTTCTTGCGCAGGGCGCGCAAAAATCCGGGCACCGCGGCGGCTGTCGAACGTTTGATATCGTGAAACAGCACGATACCTTTGCCGCGTTTTTTTAGTCGCGCGATCGTATGCGAGATCATGCGTGAGGGGCTGTAGCCCCGCGTGTCGCGGCTATCGACATCAATTGAAAACGCCGCAATGTCGCGCGACTTAAGATGCGTTTCCATGACGCTGGTCCGTCCGAGATACGGAAAGCGGAAGAGCGGTGAAATCTTCTGTTCAGCCGCGGCCTCGATGGCGGCAATGCCGCGTTCGATCTGATCGACCGCGCGCGCCGGGCCACCGCGCTGAAGATTGCCGTGCGACCAGGTGTGTGTGCCGACCGTGTGGCCTTCACGCAGGATCCGGCGCACTGACTTTGGGAACGCGATTGCCATGCGCCCGACGAGGAAAAACGTGGCACGTGTGCATTCGCGTTCCATCGCCTCGAGGATCTTGTGGGTGTAGCGCGGCAGTGGACCATCGTCGAAGGTGAGCAGCACCTCCTTGTCCCTGAGCAGCTGCTTGCCCGGATAGTTGACGAAACCGAACTGCGGCCCGCCTTTGGCATCAAGCGTGATAGTGCGCGCGACGCCGAGTTTGCTGCGTGACGGCTTGCAAGACTTGGCAGTCACTTCTGGTTTTTCGGGCTTGGCTTCTATCTTGACGGGCTTTGCTGTCAGCCCGACCGTCGAATTCTCGCTGCGACTTTCGGCAAAGGCCTCGGTTTGTGCAACCATGCCTGCAGCGAGTGCGCCAATCAGGGAAACAGAGCGGAGCGTCAGACCATTCGGGGCGGGAGCGGGCATTGGGGCAGCAGCCTTCTTCGCAAGCAAGACCAACGAGGTGTCTTTCAGCCCACAGCAAGATGCAAGCCGTAAGCGCTGTCGCTCATTGCGGTTCGCAAGGTCTGTGTTGTTGCCCGGTCACCTATGTGACGTGCGGGCTGGTCACAGCGCCGACCGTCTGAAATATCACAGCTTTCCACCTGTCGATCGTCCATCACGAAGATGTGCGCCGGAGGCTCCCTCATGTCTTCTGAAACGCCTGAAACCGCTGACGCGGATGCTGTCGAGTTGAATGAGGAGGCGCAGCGTCCGGAATTCGTCGCCGAGGTGACGGAAGCACTTGAGCAGAACAACGATACGCGTGTGCGGGCGCTGGTCGATGATCTGCATGAAGCCGACATGGCGGACCTGATTGAGGTTCTCGATAGCGACACGCGCGGCGATCTGGTCCGATCCCTTGGATCGGATCTCAACTTCGATGCGCTGCCCGAGCTCGATGAGGCGGTGCGGGATCAGGTCATCGAGGCGATGCCCAATGCGCAGATTGCGGAAGCGGTCCTTGAGCTGGACAGCGATGAAGCGGTCTACATCCTCGAGGATCTCGACACGGAAGATCAATCAGCGATCCTGGCGCAAATTCCGGCGGGCGAGCGTGCGCAGATCGAGCGGGCGCTGGAGTATCCGGAAGATTCTGCCGGGCGTCTGATGCAGACGGAGTTTATCGCGGTGCCGCCCTTCTGGTCGGTTGGCCACACGATCGACTATATGCGTGAGACCGCTGATCTGCCGGACACGTTCTCGCAGGTGTTCGTGGTCGATCCGACCTTCCATCTGCTTGGCACGGTGTCGCTGGACCGGCTGCTGCGCTCGAAGCGGCCGACCTCGATCGACTCGCTGATGGAGGACGACAACCGCACAGTCTCGACCGAGCTGGATCAAGAGGAAGTGGCGCGCCAGTTCGAGCGCTACGACCTGATGTCCGCCCCGGTGCTCGATGAGGATGAACGTCTGGTCGGGGTGGTCACGCATGACGACGTAATCGAGGTCATCCAGGAAGAAGCGGACGAAGACATCAAGCGGATGGGGGGTGTTGGCGATGAGTCGCTGGCGGATACCGTGATCCGCGTGACGCAACGGCGCTTTATGTGGCTCTTGATCAATCTTGGCACTGCGATCGTTGCGTCGCTGATCATCGGATTGTTTGATGCCACGATCGAGCAGATGGTGGCCCTTGCTGTGTTGATGCCGATCGTCGCCTCGATGGGCGGGAATGCAGCGACGCAAACGATGACCGTTGCGGTGCGGTCGCTTTCGACCCGCGATCTGAGCCTCGTGAATGCGCGGCGTATCGTGACGCGTGAGATGATCGTCGGGCTGTTGAACGGACTGGTGTTCGCTGTCATCGTCGGCCTGGTCGCGATCGTCTGGTTCGGCTCCGGCGCGCTTGCGGCGGTGATCGCGGTGGCGATGGTCATCAACATGGTGAGCGCCGGGCTGGCTGGTATTCTCATCCCGATTGCGCTTGACCGGGCGGGCGCGGACCCCGCAATTGCCTCGAGTGTGTTCGTGACGACGGTGACCGATGTCGTGGGCTTCTTCGCTTTCCTCGGTCTTGCGGCCGTCTGGCTGATTTAGGAGTTTTGTTCCCATGGCTGTTACGGTGCGTCCACTTGAGGCGGGTGATCGCGCGCAGTGGGAGCCGCTTTGGCAGGCGTACCTTACTTTCTATCGATCCGAAGTATCGGCAGAGGTGACCGAGACGCTGTGGCAGCGGCTGCTAACGCCCGGCGAAGGTCATGATGGCTTTTGCGCCTGTGACGCCGACGGTCGCCTCATCGGGATCACGCATTATCTGCTGCACGCTTCGACGTGGAGCATTAACGGCTATTGCTATCTTGAAGACCTCTATGTTGATGCGAACGCGCGAAGTTCAGGTGCCGGGCGCGCGCTGATCAAAGCGGTCGGTGATGATTCGGCAAAACGTGGTGCGACGCGGCTTTATCTCCACACAGAAGAGACCAATGCGCGGGCGCGTGGTCTTTATAACAAGGTCATGACGCTGTCTGATTTCGTGCAGTACCGCTTGGCATTGGACGGCACGCCGCTCGATTGAAATGGCACGCTCTCACGCAGCATCCCCAACAGACGCCCGAGGAGACTTCACATGACTGGACACATCATCGGATGGGCCCACAGCGCGTTCGGCAAGCGTGAGGAAGAGGGCGTTGAAGAGCTGATGGGGCTTGTGGCGCGTGATGCGATTGCGCACTCCGGCCTCGCGTTTGAAGACATCGGGGCGATTTACGTCGGTGTGTTCAATGCCGGTTTCACGAAGCAGGATTTCCCCTCGTCTCTGGTTTTCCAATCTGTGCCGGAACTGCGGTATACGCCAGCAACGCGGCTCGAGAACGCCTGTGCGACGGGCTCGGCGGCGGTGCATGCGGGGCTCAACTATGTCGCGGGCAACCGAGGCAAGGCGGCGCTGATCGTCGGCGCGGAAAAGATGACCCACACGCCGGGAGCTCAAGTCGGCGACAACCTTCTGAATGCCTGCTACCGGCGCGAAGAGGAAAATGTCGAGGGTGGGTTTGCCGGCATCTTCGCCCAGATCGCACAGCGCTACTTCCAGGAGCATGGCGACCGGTCTGAGGCGCTGGCGCGGATCGCGGCGAAGAACCATGTGAATGGAATGGCGAACCCTTATGCCCAATTGCGCAAGAATTTCGGCTTTGAGTTCTGCAACGAGGTTTCGGATAAAAATCCGATTGTTGCGCCCCCGTTGCGCCGCACGGATTGCTCGCTCGTCTCGGACGGGGCGGCGGCGATCGTTGTTGCGGACGCAGAAATCGCAATGTCGGCGCCGCGCGCGGTCACGTTTCGGGGCCGGGCCCAGGTGAATGATCTGCTGCCGATCCGCGAGCGTGACATCACGGCATTTGAGGGGTGTCGGCGTGCGTGGCAGGAGGCGCTCACTGCGGCGGACCTCACGCTCGATGATCTTGATCTTGTTGAGACGCACGACTGTTTCACGATAGCCGAGTTGATCGAGTACGAAGCGATGGGGCTGGCCGCGCCCGGCGAGGGGCACCGTGCGATCGAGGAAGGATGGGTCGCTAAGGACGGGAAATTGCCGGTCAATGTATCCGGTGGTTTGAAGGCAAAGGGGCACCCGATCGGTGCGACCGGCGTTTCAATGCACGCATTGTGCGCGATGCAACTCTGCGGTGAGGCCGGTGAAATGCAGGTTGGCGATGCGACCACGGCCGGCATCTTCAACATGGGCGGTGCTGCGGTCGCCAATTTCGTCAGCGTGCTTGAGCGGTCTCGCTGACAGAGCACCAACCCTCAGTCCGCATTGGTTGGCTCTGTGGTCGGCATTGGCGCTTTGCCAACGCGGTTCATCTCTGTCTCGGCGGCGAGCAACGCCCTGACATCTTCACGGATCGGTTGCTCGACAATCTCGAGACCCGAGATTGCGAGCAGTTCGTCGATGGTCACAAACCGGCGGGCCTTGCGGTCGTAGAGACCGGCCTTCAGCACGGCCAGAAAAGCGAGCTGACCGGCGCGGCGCCCCGTCTCTGCATAGATGCGCTGCTCGAAAAACACTTGCGTATCGATCCATCCGACAATCCGCGTCTCTAGGCGATAGCGGGTCCAGAATCGCATCTCGCGGATCCAGCGCACACTCGCCGTGGTGACGACTGGGGTCCATCCATTCTTGAGTACCGGCTTTAGGAGGTTTGAGCGGATCAGCCAATCTGTGCGGCCATGGTCGAGCAGTGTGAGATAACGCCCGTTGTTCATGTGCAGCGACGTATCGAGATCGTTGGGCCAGACGCGGCCGGTCAGGCTCGATACGCTGTCGCTGCGCGCGAGTTTTGGCGCGCGGAAGGCGGTGAAGAAGAGCGCGATGAGGCGGAACCAAAGGTTCATGGATCGTGGTCTCCGGATAGGTGAGTCTGCGAGGTAGACGGAGGGTGGCTTGGAGACAACCGTGTTGCTGGCCCTTGCGGTTGGCGGGCGGCTGCGCGACAGAGCGCTCCTATCTCAACTTTGCGATGCCGAAGCAGTCTTATGATTGAAACGCCGTATCTCCTTTTTCTTGGCGACGCGCCTGACCCGCTTGCTGCCAAGGTTGCACAGGGCATCCGCGATTGGCGGCCGGAGTTTTGCGTCGGCCAGCTGCGACTTGATGGGTGTCAGGCGGATCTCGGCGTGCCGGATCTGTCGCTTGCTGCAGCGCGTGAGGCCGGCGCGAAGACATTGGTGATCGGCGTTGCGAACCGCGGAGGGAAAATCTCGACGCACTGGCTGAGTGTGCTCGGCGAGGCGCTCGGGCACGGTTTTGATCTCGCGTCGGGGCTTCATAACCTGCTGCGGGATGAGCCGATGCTTGTTGAGGCGGCTCAAAAACACGGTCGCACGCTGCACGATGTACGGGTGCCGAGCGTTGAGTATCCGATTGCGAACGGCGTGAAGCGCACGGGCAAGCGTTGTCTAGCCGTTGGGACCGATTGCTCGGTCGGCAAAATGTACACGGCGCTGTGTATGGAGCGTGAGATGCGTGCGCGCGGCATGAAGGCGACGTTCCGTGCAACCGGTCAGACCGGCATTCTGGTCACCGGCGGAGGTGTCCCGCTGGATGCCGTGATTGCGGACTTCATGGCGGGCTCGGTCGAGTGGCTCACACCGGACAACGATGCCGACCACTGGGATCTCATCGAAGGGCAAGGTTCGCTTTTTCATCCGTCCTTCTCCGGTGTCACCATGGCACTCATTCATGGCGGCCAACCGGACGCGTTGATTCTCTCTCATGAGCCGACACGCACACACATGCGCGGGTTGCCGACATATACATTGCCTAGCCTCGAAGCTCTGCACGAAGCGGCGATGGCTATGGCGCAGATTGTAAATCCCAACGTCAAGACGACAGGCGTTTCGATCAACACGAAAGCGCTTGGCGAGGATGAGGCCCGGCGACTGTGCGAAGAGACTGAGGCACGGCTCGGCCTGCCAACGACCGATCCTTTCCGCTTCGGTGCGGGGAAGCTCGTCGACGGGCTCGCCTGATCGCATGGCCATTTCACTGCACGTCGAGGAGACGGTGTTTCGGCTTGCGGAAGTTTTCACGATTTCGCGCGGTTCACGCACGCATGCTCGTGTCGTGACTGTGACGTTGCGCGAGGGATCAGCCGTCGGGCGGGGCGAGTGTGTTCCGTATGCGCGTTATGGTGAGAGCACTGCGAGTGTGATTGCGCAGATCGAGGCGATGCATGATGCGCTTGTGGGTGACGGATTTGACCGTTCCGCGCTGCAGGTCGAAATGCCGCCCGGGGCCGCGCGTTTCGCGCTTGATTCCGCGCTTTGGGACCTTGATGCGAAGCGCTCGGGGCAGCGCGCTTGGCGGCTTGCGGGGCTTGCGCAAGAGCCGGGGCCAGAGATTACAGCCTACACATTGTCACTCGCCGCGCCCGATGAGATGCGTGCCAAGGCCCAGGCCAATGCGCACCGCCCGCTGCTCAAGATCAAGCTTGGCGGGGAGGGCGATATGGCCCGGCTTGAGGCGGTCCGTGAAGGCGCGCCGGATACCGCGATCATCGTCGATGCCAACGAGGGTTGGAGCGCGGAGGAATATGTTGCGCTCGCTCCCGCTCTGTTGCGGCTCGGTGTGCGGATGGTGGAACAACCGCTGCCGGCCGGTGCCGATGATATGCTCGCTGAGATCGCGCGCCCACTGCCGGTTTGTGCGGATGAGGCGTGTCATGATCGCGCATCGCTCCATGGTCTTTCGGGCAAGTATGACATGATCAATATCAAGCTCGATAAGACGGGCGGGCTCACGGAAGCTCTGGCGTTGCGCGCGGAGGCCGAGGCGGCGGGCTTTTCTATCATGGTTGGATGTATGATCGGATCGTCGCTCGCGATGGCGCCGGCGACGCTTGTCGCGCAAGGTGCGGCCTTTACCGATCTCGATGCGCCGCTGCTGCTTGGCGAAGATCGCCAGACGCCTTTGGCATATGATGAGCGCGGGGTTTATCCTCCCGCTCCGGAGCTTTGGGGATGACAGGAATGCGAACCGTTTATCTGAATGGCGCCTATGTGCCGGAAAACGAGGCACAGGTCTCTGTATTCGATCGCGGATTTCTGTTCGCAGACGCCGTATACGAGGTGACAACGGTCATCGATGGCAAACTGATTGGCTTCGACGGACACATCACGCGGCTGCAACGTTCGCTGAATGAACTTGAAATCCCGCTGACGGTGGATCGCACGGAGATGCTTGCGATCCATCATGAGTTGATCGCACGCAACGCGATTGATGAGGGACTCATTTATCTCCAGATCTCACGTGGTAATCCGCGCGACCGTGACTTTGCGTTTCCGCCGGAAGATACGGCACCGACCATTGTCCTGTTCACGCAGAAAAAGCGGGTGCGGGGCGTGGCGACGGAGCGCGACGGGATCACGGTGGTATCAGTCGATGACCTTCGATGGGGGCGGCGGGATATCAAAACGGTGCAACTGCTTTATCCCTCGCTTGCCAAGATGGAGGCGAAATCCCGCGGGGCGGATGATGCGTGGATGGTGCAGGACGGGTTCGTGACTGAAGGTACGTCGAACAACGCCTACATCGTGCGCGACGGAAAAATCATCACGCGCAATCTGTCGAACGACATTCTCCACGGCATCACGCGCAAATCCGTGTTGGCGTGCGCGGCATTGCTTCAAATGGAAGTCGAGGAGCGCCCGTTTACGCTTGAGGAGGCCTATGAAGCGGATGAGGCATTCGCAACATCGGCATCAGGCTTTACAACGCCCGTCGTTGCGATTGACGGACATCAAATCGGCACCGGGAAACCGGGTGCTGTGGTCGGTCGGTTGCGGGCAACGTATCTGGAAGAGAATCTCAAAGCAGCTGTTTGACGCGGTGCGAGGACCTCATTGATGACGCACTACAAGATTGCGACGATCCCCGGCGATGGCATTGGTCTTGAGGTCGTGCCAGAAGGGATCAAGGTGCTGGAGGCCGTCGGGCGTCAGCACGACATCTCCTTCGCATGGGATCAATTCGACTGGTCGTGCGAGCGTTATCACAAGACCGGTGCGATGATGCCGGACGATGCGCTCGATCAGATCGCGGGCCATGATGCGATCTACCTAGGCGCGGTTGGCTTTCCCGGAGTGCCGGATCATGTGTCGCTGTGGGGTCTGTTGATCCCGATCCGCCGGACGTTTCGTCAGTACATCAATCTGCGTCCTGTCAGGTTGTTTGATGGGCTGGCGAGCCCGCTGGCGAACCGCGCGCCCGGCGAGATTGACTACTGGATTGTGCGTGAGAACAACGAGGGTGAATATTCCTCCATCGGCGGACGGCTCTACGAGGGTACGGACGAGGAGGCCGCGTTCCAGCAATCTGTGTTCACGCGTAAGGGCTGTGATCGCGTACTGCGTTATGCATTCGAGCTGGCCAAAACCCGCCCGGCGAAATCCGTCACGTCAGCCACGAAGTCCAACGGCATTTCGATTTCGATGCCATACTGGGATGAGCGCTTTGCAGAGATGTCCGCGCAATATCCTGACATCGAGACGGCGCAGTTTCATATCGATATTCTGACCGCGCACTTCGTGCAGCATCCGGACTGGTTTGATGTCGTTGTTGGATCGAACCTATTCGGGGACATTCTGTCTGATCTCGGCCCAGCGACGACCGGCACCATTGCCATTGCACCGGGCGGCAACATCAATCCTGAAAAAGATCACCCGTCGATGTTCGAGCCGGTCCACGGTTCGGCACCGGATATCGCGGGCAAGGGCATTGCCAACCCCATCGGCCAGATATGGTCCGGTGCGATGATGCTGGATCACCTTGGGGAGACAAAAGCTGCCGCAGATATTGTCGGTGCGATTGAGACCGTGATCCGCGACGGCGATTGCCTGACGCGCGATATGGGCGGCAGCGCATCGTGTCGCGAGCTTGGTGACGCGATCGTGTCAGCTTGTGGCTAGTGCTGTTGATGTCAGCGCAGGGCTGGTTTTTTTGCCACTGCCTGTTGCGTCGGGCTCGCGAGGCGAGACTTTGCCGCGATGATGCGGGCGTAGGCGGCGCGGATACGCGACAGCTTGATGCGCCCGCTTAGCACCGCTTCGCGAATGTGCCGGTGGATGGCATCAACGACGCCCGGCCCCCGGGTTGTTCCATCTGAAAACATCAGAATGTCGTTGCCGGCGGCGACGCTGCGGATGACGCGCTCTTTCAGCGAGAAGCGGCGGGTCACGGCGGCCATCTCCAGATCATCGGTAATGACGATCCCGCGATAGCCGAGGCGGCCGCGCAATTCTCCGAGTATCGCTTGCCGGGACAGCGATGCCGGGATGCGTCCGGAGACTCCGGCAAAGCGCGGATGATAAAGGTGACCAACCATCACCTTATCGTGCACTGGCAGGCGGAGACGGTCCCGATATGGTGATGGTTGG
>JBCBXF010000069.1:0-13480 GCA_039816705.1 Pseudomonadota bacterium
CTGCGAACGGGCACCTGCTCTACACGACTGAGAACGCGCCATGACCGTAGAAATGCCTGTCCACGCGGGAGGTGAGCCACAGCGGCGCGCGACGGCCGCTCGGATCAAGCACGACAGCGAAGGTGCCTGGGCGACGGGCGAAAATCACGCAGGTGCCATTGTGGGGATGAGCAACGGTGTCGTGGCCACGTGCTGGCAGGGCCACGCGTAGAACCGCACGGCCGAACCGATCCATGATGCGTGCCGCAAATGTGCCGTCCGCCTCACGTGTGGCCGCGGCATAAAGGTCATCCTCGGTGATCGCCGTCGCGTGCGCGGGTCGTTGTGCTGCGAGACCTGCAAGCGTTGCGGAGAATAACCCGCGCAAGACGTGCCGGCGATTAATCTCCATCGGCTGCATTGAAACCGATGAACAGATCCGCGGCCTCTGTGATGCCTTTTGATACGCCTGACCGCGCAGCACTGATTGCCAGCGAGATGTTGATCAATCGCTCGATGTCGTCATCATCCTCCACGGCAAGCGCAATGGGCTGTGACACCTGATCAAGTTCGCGGAAAGCCGCGGCGAACCCCTGATCTGTCTGGCGTTGTCGCGCCGGTGCATGGCGCCCGAGTGCAGCACGAAAACCGCCCGAGACATAAAACGCCTGCAGACCTTCGAGCGCGCTGCGCAGGGCCACGCGGCCAAGCTTACTGGCGCGATATTCGGCCGTGACACCACGCGCACCCGCCTCGCCTCCAAGCGGCCCCTCGATCTTGAAATCGCGGGCAGCTGCCATGCCCATGACATAAGTCTGCATCAGTTCCAGTGTTGCTTCTTCCGCCGTGCGCCAAACCGGTTGGTCTGGACCGGGCGCCAGGAGTTGCGCCGCGATGCCAGACTTATCCTCCCATGCATCGCGGACGTTCGCGGCCATCGTGCTCAGGTTGCGGGCGATTGCTTTGGCGTAGGCGCATGCCGTATTCGTCAGGCGGCCGGTCGTGTTGTCGCGGGCAACCTTCGCGTGAAGCACGACCTCCATCGCCGTCAGCCCCTGCAGCGCGACACTCATGCCCGCAAGCCTTCGCGGATCATCGATACCGGGTTTCTTGCGGGCGAGCGCACGCCGCACCTGTCGACGACCGAGCCCACGGCGATCGGGCCAGTACGCAAAGCGATCGGCGCGATTGTTTTCGTTCATCGCTCCAAAGCCGATGTGTTCAATCTGCGCGCGAGCGCGGACGGCATCGGCAAAAGCCCTGCGAAGCGCGCGGAACCCTGTGGGCGTTGGGTCAGCGCAGTAGGCGTCAGTTACGGTGACCAAGCTGCGCATCGCTTGAGCGAGTGCGCGGTATGACGGACGGATGTGACGTTCGACGGCTGCGCGGGCGAGTTTTGCGTGATCAAACGGTTTTTTCTTTACGGCGGGGGATGGCTGTGGTGCGGCAGCACGTGCGATCCCGGCAGGCGCAAGATGCAAAGCGCTCATGACGATGATCGCGACCGCCGCAAAAAGTGAGACACGCGCTCTCACAACGACTTCACGAAAGCGATCAGCGCCGCTCGGTCTTCTGGACGCAAAGCCGCAAATCCATTGCGCGCACGCGCCGCCTCTCCGCCATGCCAGAGAATGGCCTCCTCGATTGACCGCGCACGACCATCATGGAGAAATTCGGTATGGCCCGAGACCACTTCCGTGAGGCCAATGCCCCAGAGCGGCGGTGTGCGCCACTCACGCCCACTGACACCCGCCTCGTCGAGACGATCCGCCAGCCCATCGCCCATGTCGTGCAGCAGCATGTCGGTGTATGGCCAGATCACCTGATTGTGGAGGTTGCGGTCCGGCACGGCTGTGCCCGTCGTCCAGCTTGGCGTGTGACAAGAGGCGCAGCCGATCTGCGAGAACACATCGCCGCCGCGTTTGACAGCCGGACCATTGACGTTGCGGCGTTGCGGGACGGCGAGCTGACGCGTGTAGAACGTCACAAGGTCGAGGAGGGATTGCGGCAACTCGTGTTTTCCTTCCTCTGCACCGTGCGGCGCGCCACGACAGAGCGACTGGGCCTCGGAGCACTCTCCCCATGCCCCCGGCCGTAGCGCAGAAGATATCCCGACATCGTTGGCGAACGCATCAGCTGCTTGCTCTTCAAGCGTTGCCATCCCAGCGCGCCAGCCGAAACGACCGATCATGGGCCGATCGCGACCGGCCACTTCATGTCGTCGGACACGACCACTGATGCCATCCTTGTTGGCGTCATCGGGGTCGGCCTGACGGATAATCTCCGTTTCAGGGATCGCCTCGAGTAAGCCGAGGCCGATCATCTGCGGCGCGATCCGCGGCGACAGCGCGATACCTTCAGCTAGAGGGCCATATTGCAGACCCTCAATCGTGTAAGTCGGACGGCGCAGACTGGTTGTTTCACCGGAGGGATAAGAGAATGGCACTTCCTCATAGGTGATGCGGACGCGGCCCTCCGGCTCAAGACCCTGGACTGCAAAATCCTGCAACTGACGCCCGTAGACCGGGTCAGGCGCACTGGCCGAGCCCGTCGCATCTGGCACGCCAAGTCGCATGACGAAGGATATGGCGTTGTCCTGCGGATGAGGCCCACTCGGCGTGTGCCCGCGCCCATCCTTGAGGTGGCAACGTTGGCACGAACGCGCGTTATAGAGCGGCCCGAGGCCGTCGGAGCTTTTTGTGGACGCCGGGGACGACACCCAGAGTTTTCGAAACACGGCGTTGCCGAGCTTGAAATCGAACTCTTTCTCGAAACCGAGATTGCCTGAAGACTGGGAAAACGCGTTCCGGCCAGCAGGGCGAGACTTGGCCGTCGCATGTCCGCCGGGGCGCAGCGCGCTGCCTGACGGCGCATCCATTGCTGCGGAATTCGCTGTCGCCACGATGCCAACGGACAGCGCCGGGACCATCGCAAGCGCGCTTGCCGCAAGCCACGTGACGCGCCCCTTAGCCATCGTCTTCGCTTCCGACATCGCAACTCGCATGACCTGCCAGGCTCCCTGATCTCGGGTGCGACACACCACGTGTTGAATTTGCGAAGCTTAGGCGACTCGCCGACGGAATGCGACGCGGCAGCCGGGCGCAGCGGGAACGAGGATTGGCCGAGTGCGGAGCTTCTGGATCACCAGAACTGCTTCACGCTTTTTCCGTTGGCGATGATCTGTTTCGCATGCGCTGCCGTGCCCCAGCGATGGAATACGTTCCCATATCCGCCGCGGTACACGAAGAGATACTGCGTCGACCCGGGCCGGAAAATTCCATCGCGCGATCGCGGCCCGAATAACGACCCCGACTGATGCGCTACGCTGATAGGGTGACTGCCGGAGGGAACATTGACACGCTTCGACATGCATGAGCGCAGGCGCGCAACGACGTTGCCCTTCACCCGCACGACGTAGCGCGCACCCGCCAGCCTCAGACCCGTCAGCTGATTGATCGGAGCGCATTCCGCGTACACGACAAGTTTTGTCGTGCCGCCCTGAAGTTTTGCAAGTTCGGCGGGCGGCAACGGCTTGGCCGCGCAGGCCGACAAGAGCATAGCCATTCCCATAGTCAGGCCAACACGTCCAACACGCATCACTTGCTCACCCACCTGATTTCACGAAATCTACAACACTCGTTCCGATATACCATCGCAGTAGAACCCAGTCACGTGCCAAACAACAATCATGATTGCACGATGTGGTACGTAGAAAAGCGGACAGCGTGACTTGCAGAAAGCACAATGCCTAGGCGGATGTGTTGAGGTGCCGACGACGGATCGGTAAGTTCCGCGCCCCCTCATCCGCCGTCTGCGAGGCGATCCCTGTCGGCGCTGGCGCGCTTCCGCGCCTCTGCCTCTCATGGGCATCGTCTCCCAGCGTGCAAGGAGAACGGAGCAGACTCACCCCGTCGCCTTCGGCAGGTCGCGGCGGATGTGGAGCTCTTTGAGCTGCGCGTCGGAGACGGTGCCGGGGGCGCCCATGAGGAGGTCTTCTGCCTGCTGGTTCATCGGGAACATCGTGACTTCGCGGATATTCGGTTCGCCGCAAAGCAGCATGACGATGCGATCGACGCCCGGCGCAATGCCACCGTGAGGTGGGGCGCCGAACTGCAGCGCGCGCAGCATGCCTCCGAATTTTTCCTCCACAACCTCAGGCCCATAACCGGCGATCTCGAACGCCTTCATCATGATCTCGGGTTTGTGGTTCCGGATCGCACCGGAGGACAATTCGACGCCGTTGCAGACAATGTCATACTGATAGCCGAGGATGTCGCCCGGGTCTTTCGTCTCGAGCGCGTTCATCTCGCCTTGTGGCATCGAGAACGGGTTATGGGAGAAATCCCAGGCTATTTTCTCCGCATCCCACTCGTACAACGGAAAATCGACGATCCAGCAGAAGGCGAACTGGTCTTCATCGACCAGCTTGAGTTCCGTGCCGGCGCGGGTCCGTGCGGCGCCTGCGAACTCTGCGAATTTTTTCGGGTCACCGGCGGCGAAGAAGACGGCGTCGCCATCCTTCAATCCGAGCTGTTCACGGATTGCGGTGGTGCGCTCTTCGCCGATATTTTTCGCGATCGGTCCTGAGCCGGCGCCGTCCTTGAAGAAGATGTATCCCAGCCCCGGCTGCCCCTCGCCTTGCGCCCAGGAGTTCATGCGATCGCAGAACGCGCGCGAACCGCCCGTCGGTGCGGGGATTGCCCAGACGCGGTTGGCGTCGTCCTTTTCCAGCATTCCGGCGAAAATCTTGAAGCCGGAGCCGCGGAAATGGTCTGAGACATCCTGCATCTCGATCGGGTTGCGCAGGTCGGGTTTATCGGAACCGTACTTGCTCATCGCCTCGGCGAACGGGATACGCGGGAAGTTTTCGGTCACCCGCTTCTCGCCACCATGCGCGACAAACAGATCCCGAAGCACGGGCTCGACGGCGGCGAAGACGTCATCCTGCGTGACAAAGCTCATCTCGATGTCGAGCTGATAAAACTCCCCGGGCGAGCGGTCGGCGCGGGCATCCTCATCGCGAAAGCACGGCGCGATCTGAAAATAGCGATCAAAGCCCGCCATCATGATCAGCTGCTTGAACTGTTGCGGGGCTTGCGGCAGGGCATAAAACTTTCCGGGGTGCATGCGCGAGGGCACGAGAAAGTCACGCGCGCCCTCCGGGCTTGAGGCGGTCAGGATTGGCGTCTGAAACTCGAAGAACCCGGCCTCCGTCATGCGGCGGCGCAGATCGGCGATGATTGTCGAGCGCTTCATGATGTTGGCGTGGAGTGTCTCGCGGCGCAGATCAAGAAAGCGATATTGCAGGCGACGATCTTCCGGGTAATCGGGTTCGCCGAAAACGGGGAGCGGCAACTCTTTCGCTTCTGCAAGGACGTCGAGATCACGGATAAAAATCTCGATCGCGCCGGTTGGCAGATCAGCGTTCACGGTCTCGTCGGAGCGCTGCTTCACTTCGCCGGAGAGCTGAACCACCCACTCAGACCGCACCGTCTCCGCCAGCTTGAAGGCGGCCGAATCCGGGTCGACCACACACTGCGTCAGCCCGTAGTGATCACGCAGATCGATAAACAGCAGGCCGCCGTGATCGCGCACGCGGTGCACCCAGCCGGAGAGCGTCACCGTGCTGCCAACATCGTCCGCGCGCAGGGCGCCGCAGGTGTGCGTGCGATACTTCGAGGTGAGATGTGCGTCTGCCATGATGTACGTCCCGGCCGCGGTGCAGCGGCCCTTGTTGCGTGAGGTGAAAGGCGGAAATCGGACCCGGGCGGGCGGTGCCTGACGGTCCAAATCAACGCGGCGGACAAGCGCACGCACCCCCTGCGTTGTCAACCGGGCGCGGTGAGCCGTGGACGCTCGGCCGAGCTCCCGCCGACCGACGTCAAAGCGCCTGAACGACACTCGCAAGCGACATCGCGGGCCTGATTGCGACGGGGGTGAAGTTTTCGGTTGCGTGGTCGTTCAAACAGGCGCCTAGAGATCGCACCATCGACGCGATGACCGGCATCTGCCGGGTGGTCTTTCCGGAGTGGTGGCTCATGAAATCGCTCCCAACCCTATTGCCGCTGCTGCTGGCGGTCGCTGTGTTGCTCTGCGGCAATGGCATTCTGCTAACGCTGATCGCACTCAAGGCTGATGCGGCGGGGTGGAGCGCGACCACGATCGGGCTGCTTGGTACCACGTATTTTGCAGGCTTTCTTCTCAGCTCGACCTACACGCCGCGGCTGATCGATCTCGTTGGCCATGCGCGGGTGTTTGCGGCACTCGCAGCACTTTCGGCAATTTCGGCGCTGATGCTCATCGTGGTTGAAGACAAGTATGTCTGGATGGCTTCGCGCGCGCTTGCCGGGTTTTGCATCGCCGGACTGTTCACCGCCATCGAAAGCTGGATCAATGGCGCCGTCGAGAATTCGGACCGGGGCCGGATGCTGAGCATCTATGCGCTGACGGATCTTGGCGCGGTGACAGCTTCGCAGCTTTTGTTGCCCGTCATCGGGACAGAAGGGACCCTGTTGTTCCTGATCACGGCCATCATGTTCTGTTTTTCCGTGGTGCCGGTGACGCTCTCGCCGAAAGACGCGCCGCAGGCGTTCGAGCCGGTGAAGATGAAGTTTCGCGATGTCTGGCGCGTCTCGCCGCTCGCGTTTGCGACCTGCTTCATCATCGGGCTGACGAATAGCTCGTACCGTACGGTCGGGCCGATCTTTGCCACCGAGGTCGGGCTCGACACGGCTGGCGTCGCCTATTTCATCACCGCCGGGATCATTGGTGGGGCAGCACTCCAGCTGCCCATCGGCTGGCTGTCTGATCGGATCGACCGGCGCAAGGTCTTGGTCGGTTGCACCATCGCTGCCGTGCTCGCCGGGATCGGACTCGCATGGCTCTCACAGGGAGACCGGATGCATGCGCCAGGTTCGAGCATCTATCTGACCGGGCTTTCGAACTCATGGTTCTTTGCCGGGTCATTTCTCTTTGGCTGCTTTGCGATGCCGCTCTACTCGATCGCCGCAGCGCATGCGAACGACTTTGCACGCCCCGGCCAGTTCGCGACAATCACCGCAGGGATGCTGTTCACCTACGGCGTGAGCGCAACGTTCGGGCCGATGCTTTCCGCGTTGTCCATGGACTGGTTTGGCCCGCCGGGCTTTTTCGCATTCATCTGCGCGTCGCACGCAATTCTGGTGGCGTTCGCCTTCAAACGGATGGCGGCGCGCGACACCGTGCCGGATGACGAGCGGGTGAACTATGCGCCACTTCTGCGAACCTCGCGCGGCGTGTTCAAGCTCGCCAAGCGGCGGTTGACGCTCAGTCAGTCCGAACTCGAGGAACTCGAGGAAAAGGAGGCCCGCTCTGGATAGACGGGCCCATCAGCGGGCACGAAAAGAGCCGCAGCGTCTCACGCCGGGACGTCGCTGCGCGCGTTGATACAAAGCCTTCTGATGCGAGCCGCCTGAGGCACTCCCTGGCCTGCCCGCCTGAGGCACTCCCTGGCCTAGCCGCCTGAGGCACTCCGTAGCTTGCCCGCCTGAGGCACTCCCTGGCCTACCCGCCTGAGGCAATCCCTGGCCTGCCCGCCTGAGGCACTCCCTGGCCTGCCCGCCTGAGGCACTCCCTGGCCTGCCCGCCTGAGGCGGGGTGCCGCGACGCCCAGGAAACATTTTTTCACGACAGACTCAAAACTGCGGGCTATAGCGCGCTCATGAAAGCCATCACGACGACTGACGAGCTACAGGCCGCCTGCGACGCCCTAGCCACCTCCCCTTACGTGACCGTTGATACGGAATTCATGCGGGAGAGCACGTTCTGGCCCATCCTCTGCCTCATCCAGATGGCAAGCGATGACACGGAAGTGCTGGTCGATCCGCTGGCCGAGGGGCTCGATCTCGCATCCTTCTTTGCGCTGATGGCCAACCCGGATGTGATAAAAGTCTTCCACGCCGCGCGCCAGGATGTGGAGATTATTCATCATCTTGCGGGGACCATCCCGACCCCGCTGGTCGATACGCAGGTGGCCGCAATGGTCTGCGGGTTTGGCGACAGCATCGGTTACGCCAATCTCGCCAAGCAGATTTGCAATGTGGATATCGACAAATCCTCGCGATTTACCGATTGGGCACGACGACCGTTAAGTGAGAAGCAACTCGTTTATGCGCTGGCGGACGTGACACACCTACGGGTCATCTACAAGCATCTCGAGACGCTCCTAGCAAAGTCCGGACGGCGTCACTGGCTGAGCGAGGAGATGGATATCCTCACGGATCCGTCGACCTACGAGAGCGATCCGGCGCAGGCATGGAAGCGACTGAAGGCCAAGGTGAAATCCCGCAAGGCGATGGCTGTACTGATGGAGCTTGCCGCGTGGCGAGAAGAAGAGGTGCAGCGCAAGGATGTTCCGCGCAATCGGGTGCTGCGCGATGAGGTGATCTACGACGTTGCGAACCAGGCGCCGACGAGCGAAAGCCAGCTCGCCAAGCTGCGCACAATCTCAGACGGGTTTGCGCGTTCACGTACCGGGCGAGACGTTCTCGCCGCTGTTCAGCGGGGGTTGGAGCGTGATCCTGAAACAGTGCCGCCGATCAAGCGCGGGGCTCCACCGCCACCACAGGCAAGTGCGATCGTCGACCTGTTGCGCGTTCATCTGAAAGCGGTGTCCGCCAACAACGATGTTGCGGCCAAACTCATCGCGACGACGGATGATCTCGAGCGGATTGCGGTGGAAGACGCCGCCGATGTGCCGGCATTGCGGGGATGGCGGCGCGAGCTATTTGGTGAAGATGCACTGGCGATCAAACGTGGCGATCTCGGGCTCGTGGTGCGCAATGGCAGCGTGGGCACGGTTCAAATCTGAATGCCGCGCGATAACGGCTCATGTTTGACGCAGGTTGACCGGTGCAGCCAGAGAAAGCTCCTTCGCTAACACCTTGAAACGGTTGTACAGCCGCTCGCCACGCAGGTTTACGTGGTCGTCGGACAGTGCGATCAGCAGCTTGTCGTCCTTGATTTTCAGTTTTGTCGTCGTGAGGATCCCTGTCTCGCCAACGCTCAGGGCTTGCGCTGCGCGTATCGCAGCGCCGAGGATACGCGCGCGTTTCTGCATGGCACGCGGTATCAATGAGCGAAACCGATTGCTGAAATCGTCGCGCACCAAACCTTCGTGACGGAAGTAGATGACGAGGGAGAGAAATGCGATTCCCACGTGATCGATGCTGGTCGATGCAGCATTCTCGAGAACGCCGACACTTTGCTGACTGCGATAATCGGGGTGCGAGCGCCATCCAAGATCAGCCACCAGACAGGCGGCATGACGCAACCGCTTTTCCTCTGCGCTTTCACTGAGTTTAGCTGCCTGGATCAATCGATCCGTCCAGCTGATCAGATCGTCGGCGTAATCGGGGTTGCGTGCGCGATGACTGGCGAGCAGGCGACAGGTCGCGATGAAAGCATCCTTCTTGCGCTGTGACTTGGCGAGGCGGGAATACACCAGACCTTCGCGAATGCCGGTCGCACAAATCACGATACTTGACGGGCGCAGGCGCTTGATCAGGCGATGAAGAACGGCTGCACCATATGGCACGACCTCGACGCGGCTTTTCGAGATGTCTTCAGCGCCGCCGAAATAGTCCATCGGCATGTCTTGAAGATCGCGCACGAAGCGCGCGGTTTCGCCGGCGCTGACGCGGTATTGGTGAAGAACATGCAGGGGATAATCGCGATAGTGCATGTGAAGACGCGCGATGGCGCGCCATGTCCCACCAACGGCATAGAACGGGCGGTCGCGTCCCGCATCAAGCCAATCAAGTGCGTTGAGTTCCACGTCGATGCGATTGCGCACCGCGGCGAAATCCTCACCGTGGGTTTCCAGCAGGCGCAACCCGCCCAGCGGCAGGGTCACGGCTGACCGGTTTTTACCGTCTACCAGGTTCACCAGTTCGAGACTGCCGCCGCCAAGATCGCCCGCGACGCCATCGGGTGCATCGATCCCGGCGCGCACACCGGCCGCCGCCATCTCGGCTTCTTCCTGCCCGCTCAGAACGGAGATCGGCTGTTTGCAGATTTCCTCCGCCGTGGCGATGAATAACGGTCCGTCGCTCGCCTCGCGCACAGCAGCCGTCGCGATCACATGAAGTTCTTCGGTGCGCAGCTCTTCGACGATCATGCGGAAACGGCGCAATGCACGGAGCGCACGTTCGATGTTCGGTTTGCCCATTTTCCCGCGCGTCGCCACCAACCGCCCGAGCCCACACGCGACTTTCTCGTTGTAAATCGTCGCCGGGTTCAGTGTCAGTTTTTCAAAGACGACGAGCCGCACGGAGTTCGATCCGATGTCGATGACTGCAATCGGTAAGGCGCGCTCACCAGCCAACCGTACAGCATAACCGTTGTCCGGATCGTCAACCGGATGCTTAGTGTTTTTCATTGCCACGTCACGACCGTCCGGCTCTGCATCCCCCGTCAATACCATGCCGGAGACGCGCCTGTTGCTCCGGCACCAATCGAGCACCGCGCTTTGCGGAAATTTATCCGCAAGTCCGCGGCCATCGCGCAGAGCAACCTGTCGAGCGGTGTCTTGCCGCGTGCGCCAGCGGATGTCCAGATCGCGGGCTGAGCAGCCCACCGTCAAAGTTGCCCCAACTCGAGCAGCACATCGCGCGCGAGATCTCGCGTCACCTCGCGACGCGTATCCCACACGCGGGCATCAATGCGCTCGACGAGGTGCATTGCGAACGCCATCGAGCGCTCCATGTGACGTGCAAGATGGCGCACGGCCGCGGGGGTCGCCGGCAACTGACGGTCGGCGAACAGTTTCACGAGTACGGCCGTCAGCAACGCGTCATCTGGTGGTTCAATCGTGGCAAGCGGGAGAGAGCGCACGCGGGAGCGCAAGTCCGGCAATGCAATATCCCACTGTCCGGGCGGCGTGCGGGCGGTCAGCAGCACGTGAAACCGGTGTTCGCGTGCCAGATTAAGCACGTGGAACAGGGCGCGCTCGTCACGTGCGACGCGGTCCATGTCCTCGATCGCAATGCCACCTTCGACAGCGGCGTGATCGGCCGTCGCTGTCGTCACCACATCAGCGCTTACCAGTGACGCGCTGCTTGCCAGACGCCAGACATGCGCGAGGTGGGTTTTCCCGGCGCCTTGCGGGCCACACAGAACAAGTGCGTGGCTTGGCCAGTCCGGCCACCGCGCAATCATCGCATCCGCTGCTACATTGCTATCGCTGACGATAAAATCGTCCGCCTCAAACGCAGGGCGATGTGGCAGGTCGAGCAATAGCTGCTGGCCCGTCGGGGCGGATGCGGCTTGCTTCATGAGGTGGCGTCCGGCGTGTCAGCTTCAGGGCGATAAAGCGTGCTTTGACGATACTCTTTTATTGCAAAGCGCGTCAGCACACCGATCACGGCGGCGGCAGGGACCGCGATCAACACGCCGAGGAAGCCGAACAGGTAGCTGAAGGCGAAGAGCGCGAAAATGATCCAAACGGGATGAAGGCGAATGCTGTCACCAACGATTTTCGGCTGCAGGATGTTGCCCTCGAGAAACTGCCCCGCGAGGAAGATCGCGATCACCGCGACGATCGGGATCCAACTTGGCCAGAACTGCGAGACTGCGACCCCGACTGACAGGAGCAGTCCGACGGCCGAGCCGACGAACGGGACGAAGTTGAGCAGACCGGCGATCAAGCCGATCAGGAGGCCATACTTAAGCCCGACGATCGAAAGTGCGATCGCGTAGCCAGCCCCGAGGAGCAGCGCGACTGTGCCCTGACCGCGCAAGAAGCCAGCGATCACGACATTCATCTCGCGCGCGAGCCTGCGGATCGTCGGCGCATTGTCTCTGGGCAGCCAGCTGTCGATGCGCTCGATCAACTTGTCCCAATCGAGCAGCAGATAGAAGGCGACAACCGGCGTGATCAGGATGATGGAGAAAAAATTCACGACGGCGAGGCTGCCGCTCCAGATCGATTGCAAGACGCCGCTCGCATATTTCGCCCAGTCGAGAGACAAACCGGAGACCAAGCGTTCGATCTCGCTTTGAAAATCCGGAAACCGATCGCCGAGCCAGCGCTGTCCAACGCCTTCCAGTGCGATGCCGAGCGCGGAAATCTGATCGGGAATGCCCCTCGCGAGTTGGCGCACTTCGTTGGCAACAAGCGGCACGACGAAGACGAACAGGAGCAGCACAAAAAGCACCAGCAGCGCCATGATGATCGTCGTTGCAATGACGCGTGGCACCCCGCGTCGCCCCAACCAGTCAGCCACCGGATCGAGGAAATATGCGATGATGAGGCCGATCGCAAAGGGGAGTAAAATTGGGCTCAACAGCCAGATGAAGCCAACGATCAACGCCGCTATGAGCGCCCATGCTGCGGCCTTTCGCTCATAGCTCATGTCGTGATCCTCGTGTTCGATCCGTGGCGCGTTTAGCAACCGCCTGGGGCAACCGCCCGGGGCAACCTTTTGAGGCAAGCGCATGGGCCAAGCGCCTGGCCCATGCATTCGGCCGCGCCAACCACGGCAACACCCATGCGCCTTTAAGCCATCGGCTGTCGATCCGTTCCATGGGTCATGTGTCGGATCCAGGTGCGCAGATAGATCACTGCCGAGACGACCGTGGTCAACCCTGTGAACCAGCCGAGGATCAGCCGCAGCGTTTCAAGCCCGAGACCGAATGCCCAGTCTGCAAGGACGATCGCGATAAGGATGATCTGCAGTGCTGTGTTGAGCTTCGAGATTGCGATCGGATCAATCTCGACGGGGTTGTCGAGCATCCACGCCAACAGGATCGCCGCGAGCATGATGCCGTCGCGAAATACGACACACAAAACCAGCCACGACGGGATCTGTTCAAGAATACCGAGCGCGATGACAAGCGAGACCAGCAGCAGTTTGTCGGCCATCGGGTCAAGGTAGCGACCGAGCGTCGTCTCCTGACCGAAGCGCTTGGCGATGAATCCATCGACGCCATCGCTGATGCCGGCAAGCAGGAACACCCAGAACGCCAGCGCGGGCTGGTTGTTGATGATCAGCCAGATCGCCACCGGCACCATCGCGATGCGGAACAACGTGACGGCGTTGGGAATGTTCATGGCTGTCTCCACGCATGCCCCCAGACCAGGGGCGAACCTGCGCGACGTCATCGTGTGATCCTGGCGCTGACCAACCAGCACCACTCAGGCGGCCCAGATAGCCGGGTTCCACGGGCCGCGTCGAGGCGTGGCAACGTTGGGACGATCGAGACGCAAGGGGCGTGGCCACTTGGCAACCCTCACTCGGAGGCCAGTGGCCGAGCGCTCAGTTGGCGTCGAGCACCCAGTCCGCTCCGATCTGTGACATCCGCAGGCCCGCAGACGCCATGCGCTGGCGGAAAGCGCCAATCCCCCCTGGATAGCGCATCGCGACTTCTGCCCCACGCGCGGAAACCGTGCCGGTATCGAATTGCTCCACGCCTGGAAGCTCAACAAGTTGCGCGCGCAGGCGCTGCCATTGGCCAAGACCCG
>JBCBXF010000006.1:0-29769 GCA_039816705.1 Pseudomonadota bacterium
CCGTCGGTGTCTTCGAAGCGATAGTACTCGCGGGTGCGGTGCCGGGTGCTGCGGCGCTCCTCGCCACGTGCGTCCGCACCAGGCTTTTGAAGGCCAAGCAGCCACCACTCGGGAGAAATGCGCTCCGGGCCTTCTGCGCGCAGGACCCGATGCACCTGACGGCGCCAGATGAACTGACGCGGCGGGCCCTCCGGAACTTCGGCAACGACCTGGACCTGTTCGGGGCGCTCCAGCAGGCGGATCGGCCTTAATGGTGTCTCGATGGGGCGCGTTGCTTCCGCCTCAACAAGGTATGCGGCGAACGCAGAGGGAGTTTCCATCAAGTCAGAGACTATGCTCGCGGACGCGTCCTGTTGCGAGTCAGGCAGCGTCTTGCGCGAGGTGGACGCGACGGGCCGGCGGACAGTTGATGTACTGTGCGAAGCTCCGGGTGGACGATCGAGCACGGAATGCCGGGTCTCGGCGTGCTCAGGGACATGGCTCTCGGCCAGCGTGATCGTCTGCACCGCCTGTGCGCCCAGCCGGTTGACCAGTCGATCGACGAGCGCGGTGACACTCTCCTCCGCACTGGCGGTCCTGTTGCGTGGATCTGAGGTGGCGGATGCGGCGGAGGCGCTGTTGCCAAGACCGATCTGGGCGCCGCGCAATGGTTCGACGACATCGGCGCGCAGCTCTGCGAGGTCTACGCCGAAACCCGGGTTGATGGTTTCGATCTTTTCACGGAACAGCCGTGCGAGGTGGTCCGGATCGCGGCTGGCGCGTGCTGTTGCGATGCCGGCGGACGAGACTCCCCCATCAGCATGCCAGACGGCGAATGTCAGACGCGTCGCGCCTTTTCCATCCGCCTCCATGAGGCGGGTCAGGCGCGCGAGGAGATCTGCAAGTGCCTGCGTAAAACTTTCCGTCGCGAGAAGCGGCTCGGGGAACGGCTGCTGGACGATGTAGGCAGGTGATGGCACGCGCGGGACGATCGGCTCGCAAATCTCGCCATGGGCCTGATCGAGACGGAGAAGAACTGCATCGCCGGTCTCCCGCGAGGGAAAGCGCCGTTTGAGCGCGCTGCGCGGCATGGCGCGGAGTGCACCGATGTGGCGCAGGCCAAAGCGATGCAGCATGTAGATCGTCTCGGGCGCGAGGCGGAGCGCTTCGACGGGCAAATGTGCGAGCGTTGCGGCGTCTTTGCCCTGCGGGATGACGATGGGCTCTGATGATGCTTGCGTGCGGGCTTGTGCAGGGTACGTTGCTCCTGCGAAACGGGCAGCTGCGTGCGCCGCGCCCGGTGTTGCGGCGAGGGCAGCGTGATGTCTGAAGCCAAGCCGGGCAAGGCGCGCCGACAGATCACGCAGGCAATTTTTCTCTCCGCCGAACAGATGCGTGGCGCCGGTCACATCGAGCCAGAGGCCGTCTTCCCCATCGATTGCAACATGCGGCGTGTAGCGCGTCGCCCAATCTGCGAGGCGGGTAAGCAAGCGGGCGTGTGCATCGGCGTCGACTTCGCATGTCGCGAGATCCGGCACGAGGGCGCGCGCGTCAGCCAGACGCATGCCGGGCTTTATACCGGCGGCCTCTGCTATGGGATCCGGGGCTGCGATCCGCACACCTCCCGCTTCGATCGAGACCAGCGCGAACGGCCGCGGGACTGCGTGTGTCTCACTGTCCTCAAGCGGCGAGGCGAATGATGCGGGGGCTGTCTGTTTCTGACTGCGACGGCGATACCACTCCAGCGTGTCGAGAGGAAAATTCTTCAACCAGATCGAGACGATGCGTTTCATGGGTCCACTCCACAAGCCAGCGCCCCGGACGACCGCCGCGGCTGCGCTCGAGC
The DNA here is from genome assembly GCA_039816705.1 of Pseudomonadota bacterium. Classification (GTDB taxonomy): domain Bacteria; phylum Pseudomonadota; class Alphaproteobacteria; order Rhizobiales; family CALHAX01; genus CALHAX01. The sequence goes on from JBCBXF010000006.1 coordinate 1,826, forward strand.
GCGACGGACCAGCACGGATTTCCGGGGGCGGCCTTGAATAAGGTACTCGGCATGCTGCGTGCCGAGGCAATGCGCCAGCGGGTGGCGGCAGCCGTTGCGACATGATCATCGTGCGGGCGGAGCAGCAAAACGGCTGTTCCACCCGTGGCGGCCGCGAGCGCCAGGCGACGGCTTTCGGTGAAACTGACTTGGCCGACATGGGCAATCACAGCAGCGAGACCCGATGTACGTGCGCCTTCCTCGACCGCCCAGAGCACATCGCGCACTTTCGTGGTTTCGACGCAGACCAGACGTGACGCCCATTCTCCCCCCGGGGCAAAGCCATCGACGCCGCGCGCGTAAAGCCGACCGAACTCATTGGCGTCCCGCGCGGCCTGGCACCAGAGAAGCGAGGAGAGACCACCATGGCCTGTGGCCCGCGTGAGCCGGGCCAGCAGCGCGAGCGCGAAGGCACACGCCGCCGGTTGATCGCGATACGTTGCGCCGGTGATTTCATGCAGACCACCACGGTCAAGCATGCCACGCGGATCGTCCGGTCGGGTTATTTTTCCTCTCTCATGCGGCTCCTTATGCGCGCGAGCATGTGACTGGTCACGGGGAAGACGGAGATCGATCTCGGGGCACCCTGTGGCCCAGACGCCTTGGCGGTCATCATCGGCGCGCTCCTCACCCTTTTTTGCAAGACTTGATGCTTCGCCCGATGCGGGCGACGAGGGCGTAAAGATGTCGGCGCGGGCGACAGCAGACGGGGTCGCGAAGCGGCGCTCTGTCCGGTCGAGCAGGCCGCGCAGTTTTGAGAGTGTTCTGTGCCTCTTAACCTGCTGGCCAACCTGGGGGCCGGCGGCAGACAGAGGCTGCGCATGACTTGTTCCTGCAGACACCTCTTCTGTCGGCTCTGAAAGATTGCGCACCATGGCTTCACTCCGTTACGCAAGCTGCCCGTTACGCTGCACCGGAGCCAAGCAGGTTCGTTTGCGCGCGCAGCTATGAGGAGCTGCAGCAGCGGCATTGATCTGCGGGCATGCCGACGTCTTCACTCCCGCAATGCGAGGAGATCGAGAGGGCGCAACAGCTTCGCTATTTCAGCAGGGCGGTTGTCGTCAGGTTCGGAGGAGAGAATTAGAACAAAACAGGAACTTCGTCAAACTGAAAATGCACCGTTGATGGCGACAATGCGTCAATTCTCGACGCCTTCCACAATCACGATGCTCGCAACGCCAGCCTCAAGACGGTGGGCGCGGGCCGCCTGATAGGCTTCGGATTCCCAGCAGGCGACCGCCGCGTCAAAGGAGGGGAACTCGGTGACGACGTTCCGTGTGCGCCCCTCACCCTCCATCTGGCGATGGCGACCGGCGCGTGCGAGGAATTTTCCTCCGTGGTCCGCAATCACATCTGGCGCGGCGGCGGCATACTTCGCGTAATTCTCGGGGTCGGTGACGTCGACGGAGGCGATCCAGTAGGCTTTGGGCATTGGACTTCCCGGGTTTGGAGATGGCACGGCTTCCACACCGACGAGCTTGCCACCACCACCGCCACGACGCCACACTCGCGGACATGCAAACACCGACACATCTGCTCGTCGCCGCAACCGTTCTCGCGCAGCCGGATGCCACACGACGCAATGGCGCACTGATCGCCGGCGCGCTGCTCCCGGATCTTTCGATCTATGTGCTGTTCGCGTGGTCCAAGTATGCTGGAATTGCCGAGCGGCAGGTCTGGGACGTGATCTATTGGCAGGAGCCGTGGCAAACGCTCTCGGCGATTTCGAACTCGGTGCCGCTCTGGGGGCTGATCCTGGCTATCGGGATGCTGGTGGCGCGGTCGCGGCGTGCGGTTGGCACAGTGATCGTCGTGATGGCAATCGCGGCGCTGCTGCATCTGGCGCTCGACTTTCCGTTTCACCACGACGACGCCCACAAACACTTCTGGCCGCTGACGGATTGGCGGTTTGCCTCGCCGCTCAGCTATTGGGATCCGGCACATCATGGACGGAGCGTTGCGCTCGCTGAAGTCGCGTTGGCGGTCGGTTGCGTCGTCGTGCTGTGGCGCCGGATCGTGTCGTGGCCCGTGCGCGCCATACTCGTTGGCGCGCTGATGGCGTATGTGGCTGTGCCGCTCTATTTCCGGTTGGCGCTTGCTTAAGCGCCGTTATCCGAACGGGGATGGCTGACGCGACTCACCAGACCTTGGGCCAGGACGATGCGGTTGTGTCGGACGGTATCCTTTGCGCTTCCGGTTCAGCACGACGCCCACGTCAGAGGCCATGACGGCCACCTGTGCGCCGAAGGCCGTGTTCGCACTCCACGTGCTACTCCCGGTTTCAATGAAGGCGTGTTTTGTGGTCACGGCGGTGAGTGCGACGGCCAGACCGAGTAGAGTTTTGCGTGTCATTGATGCGTTCCAACATGATCCGATTGCGTTCGAGATCGCAGTGGAACGGCGAGAGCGACGCGTGATGGATCCGGCAGCTTGGACCTCAGCAACGACGCCGCGCGGCGTGCACGAAGGCTTTCAGCAGACGGCGCTGGGCCGGGAGATAGAATAGAAACTCGGGATGCCACTGCACGCCGACGCAGAAACGTGCACCCTGTCGCTCAATCGCCTGGACAATGCCGAACTGGTCAGACGCGACCTTGATCATCCCGTTGCCGAGGCGATCGACGGCCTGATGATGCAGGCTGTTGACCTTCAGATCCGTGCGTCCAATCGTGCGCGCGAGGAACGATGCTTCTGTTATCGTGACTCGCATTTTCGGGAAGACAGTCCGGTCGCGAGGCTTGGCGGCGAAGGATGTGTAGATATCCTGATGCAGGCTGCCGCCGTAAAATACATTCAGCATCTGCGACCCGCGGCACACTCCGAGAATGGGCAATCCACGCTCGGTCGCATTGTCGAGCGCTGAGAGTTCCATGTCATCGCGCTCAGGGTCGATCCGTTCGACAGGGACGGGCGTGCCGCCATAGAGCTCGACATCGATATCCTCCCCACCACCGATCAGCAGGCCATCGACGCCTGCCAAGTCTTCAGGCCGAAAAGGGGCGGTGATCCGGCGCGAGCGGGCACCAACCAGAGCGAGCGACAGCCAATTGAAGAACGGCATGAAGGGCTTTCCGCCCCGAGACTCGGTGACGGCAATCAATGGGCGTGATGGCATCAGGAGAGCCAGTCCGCAGCTCTGCCCGCCCAGAGTTCCGGGTTTTTTTCCCGCAGCGCAAGATAGTCGTCCGCCATCTCCGCGAGCTTTGCGAGGTCTTGCGCGAGATGCTCGACTTGGACCCAACGGTTCCATTCATCCTGCAGCGGGGTGCTGCTCGCGCTTAGACTAAAATTCGGGAGGCGGTAGTGGAACGTCGGCCGCTTGCCGATCCGCTCATCGGGCAACGTTGCGCGCACATAGTCTTCGTCGATGTGCGCGAAGAGCGGCAGCATGTCGAGTTCCCGGTTCCGGGTCGGGTTGTACTCGAGGTAGTCGGCGATGAGGTGACGCATAGCTGGCCAGTACGATGCGGCGAGAACCTTCTCGACGTAGATTGGCGGGAACGGGTTTGTGTAAGAGAGGAGGCGACGGGTCACATCGATTGCAATCTCCTCGCGCAACCAGTCAGACATCAGGAGATAGCTTTTCAGAATGGCCGTGAGATCGTCGCTCTGGTCTCCGGCGATCTCGACATTCAGATGCAGGCCGAACGCGTAGAACACGCTGTCTTCGGTACCCTTTGCGCCAGCGCGGCGCAGCCTCGCGACGAGTTCTTCCAGTGCCTCGAGTTTGGCCAGTGGGACGGGTGGACACACGATCTCGCAGGGGACAACGACAGAACTTATCGTGCCGAGTGTCGACGTGAGTGATCCGCGCAGCGCGGCAAGAGCGGCGTCCTGGCTTTTTTCTCCATCACCTTCGAGCCAGCCCGGATGTGCGTATTGCGTGTCGAGCTCTGTGAGAAAATCTCCAAGTTCGGTGTTCACAACTTGGAACCTGTGATCATCAAGCTCATGCAGTTCACCGCCAAAACACTGCTGCACAAGGTCTGCCGATTGCCGTGCCGAGAGCGCCGCAAACTCAATCTCGACGCCAACCTTGCGGAGCGTGCCGTCCGGGCTATCTTCGATCGGTGGTCACTTAAGGCTCATACGGCATCGTCCTACGATCTCTCAGGTGAGGCCAGCCGGAACGCTTCTATGCCGTGCCGGCAGCGGCAATCTCTTGTGTGATCGCACGGGCGGCGGCGGCGGGATCATCAGCCTGTGTGATCGGGCGACCAATGACGAGGTGGGTCGCGCCTGCGGCGATGGCTTTCGCCGGGGTCATGACGCGGGACTGATCGCCGGCGTCGCTGCCTGCGGGTCGAATGCCCGGGGTGACGATGAGGAACAGTTAATTCAAGTTTCGGTACGAGCACTCACTATCGCTTGAAGAAACTTCATCGCCGCTCTCCGACGAGATGGCGCTTGCGTAATCGGACGTCCGACAACCAAATAATCCGCACTTTGCTCGATTGCGACCGCCGGCGTCATAACGCGAGACTGGTCGCCAGCATCGTCGGATGGCAACCTAATTCCAGGCACCTTTATCAGAAATTCATTGCTCGTTTGATTGCGAATAGACATCGCTTCATGGCCGGAAGCAATCACGCCTGTAAAGCCAGCATCGAAAGCCATGCGAGCACGACGCAGACCAAGCTCATGAGTGGTCAGATCCGTGCCCCACTGCTTTAGTTCAGCGTCACCTGCGCTTGTAAGCACAGTAACGGCAAGTAGATTTAGATCACTTTCACCGCGGCCGGTAACAGCTGCATCTAAGGTTCTAATATCAACCCCATGCACAGTCAGATAGTTGAAACCCATCTTCGATATGTTACGGACAGATTTCTCAACTGTATTCGGAATATCGTGAAGCTTCATGTCGAGAAACACAGTTTTGCCCATATCTCTCAAACGTTTCGCCAGATCTAGTCCCCCACCAAAAAGAAGCTCTAATCCAACTTTGTAATAAACAACGGTATCACCGAGATCGTTGACAAGGTCCAATGCCTCGTCGTCGGATTGATAATCTAACGCGACAATAAGCTTTTCATGTTCGTCGCGTGTGAGTTCTGCGATCCAAGAATCGTCCATCGCCGAATCCGCCGATCTCTCGACGTCCGTGGTGAAGTCCAACATGTCGTGTCTCAGCCCTGTAGCTCGCAACAGCAATCAAAACGCTTGACAACTGAAACAAGAATCACCGTGCGGGTAGCACCACAGGTCGGTAGTGTCACCCCAAAGTTTGCCGAATTTCGGCAATTTCCCGGACACCGATTCTGGATTGCCTCACAGCTTGGAGCTAGGCCTACGCATCACCGTCAAAGAACGCTTTCACGCGGGTGAAGAAGCCGGCGCTGTCGGGGTTGTTCGCTTCGGTGGAGGCGTCTTCGAACTCGCGCAGCAGTTCCTTCTGGCGCTTGTTGAGTTTCTTGGGTGTCTCGACTTCCACCTGGATGTACATGTCGCCCACGGCCTTGGAGCGGAGCACCGGCATGCCCTTGCCGCGCAGGCGGAACTGTTTTCCGCTTTCGGCGCCCTCGGGGATTTTCACGCGGGAGCGGCCACCATCGACTGTCGGAACTTCGATCTGGCCGCCGAGCGCCGCCGTCACCATCGAGATCGGCGCGCGACAGAAAAGGTCCGCACCGTCGCGCTGGAAGAACTCATGCGGTGTGATGGAGAGGAAAATGTAAAGATCGCCGGATGGGCCGCCGCGCACACCCGCCTCACCTTCTCCGGCGAGCCGAATGCGTGTGCCGTCCTCGACGCCCGCCGGAATGTTCACGGAGAGTGTCCGCTCCTTGGTGACGCGTCCGACGCCGAGGCAGTCCGGGCAGGGGTCCTTGATGACCTGGCCGCGCCCCTGGCAGGCGGTGCACGTCCGCTCGATCGTGAAAAAGCCCTGACTGGCGCGGACTTTGCCCGAGCCACCGCATTGCGTGCACGTTGTCGGGGAGGTGCCGGGTTTCGCGCCGCTGCCGTCACAGGTCTCGCAAGTGACACTGGTCGGCACGCGGATCTGCGCAGACTTACCCTCGAAGGCGTCGAGGAGAGAAATGTCCATGTTGTAGCGCAGGTCGTCACCGCGCTGACGACCGGATCGGGCCTGGCCACGACGTCCGCCCATAAACTCGCCGAACAAATCATCGAAGATATCTGACATCGAGGCGCCGTCGAACCCGCCACCTCCGCCGCCGAAGCCGCCCGGCCCGCCGCCTTCGAAGGCCGCATGGCCGAATTGGTCATAAGCGGCGCGCTTTTGCGGATCTTTCAGGGTCTCGTAGGCTTCGCCGATTTCCTTGAATTTTTTCTCCGCGTCTTCGTTCCCGGCGTTGCGGTCCGGGTGGTGCTCTTTGGCGAGCTTGCGGAAGGCGCTCTTCAAGTCTTTGTCGTCAACATCCCGGGACACACCGAGGACGTCGTAATAGTCACGCTTGGCCATTGATCATCTCAATACCTGGAGTGCGGTGCCGGGATCTGATGCCGTGGCTTGTGCCTGTCGCTCGCGCCTTGGCTCGTTCCCGACGCTCCGATCCGCTTATGTGACACAGCCCCCGCCCGACAAAACGCCATAAAGCGGGTGCGGGCGGGGGCTGGTCAGTGCCCGATACGGCGCGGTGGTTACGCCGATTTCTTCTGGTCTTCGTCGTCAACGTCCTCGAAGTCGGCATCGACAACATCGTCGCCTGAGTGGTCACCTGAGCCCATGGCGTCTGCCACATCTTCCGGCGCGCCATCGCCATCCGACTGCTGTGCCTCATAGACCGCCTGGCCAATTTTCATTGAGGCTTGCGCAAGTTCCTGAGACTTTTTCTCGATGGCCTCGGCGTCGTCGCCCTCAAGAGCTTCCTTGGCGTTGGCGATTGCCAGCTCGATCTCTTTTTTGTCGTCGTCAGAGACCTTGTCGCCATGCTCATCGAGCATCTTCTCGGTGGAATGCACCAGCGCTTCAGCCTGGTTCTTCGCCTCGACGGCTTCCTTGCGCTTCTTGTCTTCTTCAGCGTTGGCTTCGGCGTCCTTCACCATTTGTTCGATATCATCATCGCTCAGACCGCCCGACGCCTGGATGCGGATCGACTGCTCTTTGTTGGTCGCCTTGTCTTTCGCGCTGACGTTGACGATGCCGTTGGCGTCGATGTCGAAGGTGACCTCGATTTGCGGCATGCCGCGCGGTGCGGGCGGAATGCCAACCAGATCGAATTGACCGAGCATCTTATTGTTCGCCGCCATCTCGCGCTCGCCCTGGAAGACACGGATCGTCACGGCAGACTGATTGTCGTCCGCGGTCGAGAACGTCTGGCTCTTCTTCGTCGGGATCGTCGTGTTGCGATCAATCAGACGGGTGAAGACACCCCCGAGCGTCTCAATGCCGAGCGAGAGCGGAGTCACATCAAGAAGGAGAACGTCTTTGACATCGCCCTGCAGCACGCCGGCTTGAATGGCAGCGCCCATGGCGACGACTTCATCCGGATTCACGCCCTTGTGTGGGTCCTGGCCGAAGAACTTTTTGACGGTCTCCTGGACCTTCGGCATGCGCGTCATGCCGCCGACGAGCACGACTTCATCGATCTCGCCCGGCTGGATGCCGGCGTCTTTCAGAGCGGCACGGCATGGCTCGACCGTGCGTTCCACGAGATCGCCGACAAGGCTTTCAAGCTTCGCGCGGGTGAGTTGCATATTAAGGTGCAGCGGCAACCGCGAGTTCGGGTCCATCGTGATGAACTGCTCGATGATGTCGGTCTGCTGCGACGATGACAGCTCTTTTTTTGCCTTCTCCGCGGAGTCCTTCAGGCGCTGCAGAGCCATCTTGTCGCCGCGCAGGTCAATGCCGTTCTCTTTCTTGAACTCGTCGGCGAGGTAATCGACGATCCGCATGTCAAAGTCTTCACCGCCGAGGAACGTATCGCCGTTGGTGGACTTCACTTCGAAAACGCCGTCGCCGATCTCGAGGATCGAGACGTCGAACGTGCCACCGCCGAGGTCGTAGACGGCGATGGTCTTGCCGTCCTTCTTTTCGAGCCCGTAGGCGAGGGCCGCAGCGGTCGGCTCGTTGATGATGCGCAGGACTTCAAGGCCCGCGATCTTGCCGGCGTCTTTCGTGGCTTGCCGCTGGGCATCGTTGAAATATGCCGGGACCGTGATGACGGCCTGCGTGACTTTCTCACCCAGGTGGCTTTCCGCCGTTTCTTTCATCTTCTGCAGGATGAAGGCGGAGATCTGCGACGGCGAATAGTTGTCGCCCTGCGCCTTGACCCACGCATCGCCATTCTCATTCTTGACGATCTCATATGGGACGAGGCTTTTGTCCTTCTCGACGGTCGGGTCATCATGACGACGACCGATCAGCCGTTTGATCGCGAAGAGTGTGTTTTCGGGGTTGGTCACGGCCTGGCGCGCCGCAGGCAGGCCGACCAGTCGTTCCCCACTTTCCGTGAATGCAACGATCGACGGCGTGGTGCGCGCGCCTTCTGAATTCTCGATGACCTTGGGATCGCCGCCGTCCATGACCGCGACACAGGAGTTAGTCGTTCCAAGGTCGATACCAATGACTTTTGACATGTTGTTGCTGCCTCTCGTTGCGGCCAGCCGCGATGGGCCCGAATTCTCGGCACCCGATGCGCCAGATTTGCCAGTGATTTCAGCTCACTAGGCAAGCCGGATCGCGGCTTCCTGAAGCTGTTTGATTGCGTATAGCGGCTATATAGGTGTGGCGATTCTGGCCTGCAACGCCGCAGCGCCGGGGAATCTGCAATCTTTGAGCTGCCGTGCGTCCACCGCACCATTGCCGAGCGTCCGACCAGACCGGTGTGAGATGCAGATGCACGACTTTGTTCAGTCTAAATCCTCATTAACCACAACACGTTACACAGGTGTCGTGGTCGCGTGGGATGTGCGGCTGGTGAGTTCGTCGATGAGAGTTGCGTTGATGTCTAAGCGTGGTCTGAAAGGTGGGGGGGCGCCCGCCGTCGCCGAGAACCGTTGGGTGAAGCACTGGGCGATCATCTGGTTTCATGTGATCGGCGCCGGGCTGCTGACGCTTCCGCAACTGGTGCTTGGTGGTGAGAACGCGGTTTGCCATGCATGGGACGTGGTCAACATGGCCGGGACAACGACACTGGGATGCGCCTCAAAGACCTATCTGGCCTTGCTCATCATGCTGTCTGCGCTCTGGTTGTCGCTGTTTTCCGTGTCTGGCGATGCTGAAGTGGCGAGCACCGAAGCGCGCAACGATACGCTGCAGATGCCGGGGCTGACCGCGCGCTTCGCGGTCTTTTTCGCCATGTCGATGATCTTCCTCGAGACGGTCGCTTTTTTCTCTCTTTCGACCTGAGCGCGGCGCCAGGCCCCAACGTTCGCCTGATTTAATCTCTCTTTTTTCTGAGTTGCCGCGCTCGCGTTTCCGTGACCGTGGAACACACTTTGTGTGTCTCGCATCACACCCGCCCGGCATCGCACGAGGCACTGTCTCCCCAACACAGACACACACTCTTTTGTTGGAGACGACGCATGACACAGACACTCAAGAAGATCACAACAACCGCCGTTCTGGCACTGGCTCTGACGACGGCTGCGCAGGCCGGTGGCCACGGCGGGTTTTATGGCGATGGTCCGGTGGGTGACTATCCGGACTGGGCTCAGAAAGTTCTCTTCGACACGTCGAACTGAGCCGCTAATCACCGCATCCAGACTGCCTGTGAGGTTCGTGCGCACGCACGCGCCTCATTGGTGTTTTCGGAGGATTGCGCGCCCGTCATGTCCATGCTTTGGCTTCGACCATGATCGATGGCGCGACTTATCATCCAGACTATTTTACTCCCGCAGCGCAGATCGCCCTGCGCGATGCGCTGCGGGCTGTCGTCGCGGAAGCGCCGCTCTTCACGCCGACGATGCCGCGGACAGGAAAACCGCTCTCCGTGCGGATGACAAACTGCGGGACTCTCGGATGGCTGACGGACAAGGCAGGTGGCTATCGCTATCAGGCGACGCACCCGGTCACCGGTCAGCCGTGGCCTGCAATCCCGGACATGCTTGCTCAGCTCTGGCGTGACCTTGCGCCCGACGCACCGCCGGCGGATGTATGCCTCGTCAACATTTATGTCCCCACTGCAAAGATGGGGATGCATGTCGATCGCGATGAGGCGACGTTCGATGCGCCAGTTATCTCGGTGTCGCTCGGCGATGACGCATGGTTTCGCATTGGTGGACTGACCCGCAAGGACAAGACCGAGCGGATCAAGCTGAGGTCCGGCGATGTCTTTGTGCTCAGCGGGGCAGCGCGGCTCGCCTACCATGGAATTGACCGGATCATCCCGGGCACATCACGGCTGCTGGCTGACGGGCCGCTCGCGGATGGTGGGCGGATCAACCTGACGCTACGGCGCGCCGCATCGTGGTGACCTGGCACAAAAGTACGATCGGCTCGGACGCGCGCGGACGCGCGTTGATCAGAACATCGAAGGATGGACGCGATCAGGTGGCGCATGGCCATCAGCGAACGTCTTGATGTTGATGATCACCTTTTCACCCATGTCGACACGGCCTTCGATCGTGGCGGAGCCCATGTGGGGGAGGACAACGACACGGTCGCTCTTCAGGAATTTTGGATTCACGGCAGGCTCGTGCTCGAACACGTCAAGGCCAGCCCCCGCGATCTCACCAAGCTCGACCATGCGGGCCAGCGCATTCTCATCGATGACTTCGCCACGGGCCGTATTCACGATGAACGCATCGGGCTTCAGCAACTTCAGGCGACGCGCCGAGAGCAGATGGAACGTGCCCGGTGTGTGCGGGCAGTTGACGGAAATGATGTCCATCCGGGCGAGCATCTGGTCGAGGCTTTCCCAGTAAGTCGCCTCAAGCTCCTGCTCGATCTCGGCGGCGACGCGACGACGGTTGTGATAATGGATCTGCAGGCCGAATGCCTTTGCACGGCGCGCCACGGCCTGACCAATGCGCCCCATCCCGATGATGCCGAGCCGCTTGCCAAAGATCCGGTGCCCAAGCATCCAGGTCGGCGACCAGCCGGTCCATTTGTCCTTATCTTCCTTAAGGACGGCCGTGCCCTCCGCCAGTCGACGGGGGACCGCGAGGATCAGCGCCATTGTCATGTCAGCGGTGTCTTCAGTGAGAACGCCCGGTGTGTTGGTGACGATGATATTGCGATTGCCCGCGGTATCGAGGTCGATGTTGTCGACGCCGGTGCCGAAATTCGAGATCAATTTGAGGTTCGGTCCGGCCTGAGCGAGCACGGAACGGTCGATTCGGTCCGTCACCGTTGGTACGAGCACGTCGGCGCGCTTGACCGCATCCACGAGTTCGGCCTGTGACATGGGCGTGTCGTCGACATTCAGTTCGGTTTCGAACAACTCACGCATTCGCGTCTCGACCACATCGGGGAGTTTTCGCGTGACGATGACAACCGGCTTCTTCCCGTTCATTGAGACCCCGAGATCGCTGGAATTGTGGCGCTTTTGGATCGCACCGGTCGCTGCCCAGCGCGTCTTGGCGGCTTCTATCAGAGACACTTCCATCTGACAAAGCACCGCGATTATCCGGATGTCTTGCGGGTCGTCGCAGGTTTTTCGTGTCCATTGCCATCTTAGCAACAAAGCGATACGCGCATGACGTGTGCGAATCCGCTAGTGTGCAGCATCACCGCGGTGACGCACTCCGAGCCGAGGCCGATGTACTTCTTCGCTTTTTTCTCCGTCAGGACGCGCGTCGCTGTGGGCGCTTTTCTGCTCGCGATAACGAACCCGCACGCAGCGGTCGCACAGTCATCCGGAAGTGCCGTTGTGCGCGAGCTGGCGGAGCCCGTCTTCCACAGCCTGAAATCCGATCGGGTCAATGTGCGCCGCGGTCCGGGGCTGCAATATCCGATCGTTTGGGTGTTCCGCCGGGTCGGGATGCCGGTCGAGGTGATCCGCGAGTTCGACAACTGGTGGCAGGTCCGCGATAGCGAAGGCGATGAGGGGTGGGTGTTCAAAGGCTTGGTGACGCGACGGCGCACAGCACTCGTGATGCCCTGGCCGGCGAACGCCTCTGCGCCGAACACCGCGAGCGTCGCGGCTTCGGGCGCGCCTGTACCTACTGCCGCGGATCGTAACGCGCCGATCCCGATACGGATCGAGGCGGATCCTGCAAGTGGTGTTGTCGCCTATGTGGAAGCGGGCACGATCGCGGCAATCCAGAGATGCGACGGACGGTGGTGTCGTGTGTTCATCGAGCCCTACGAAGGCTGGATTGCGCAGCAACGGCTCTGGGGAGTGCATCCGCGCGAGATTGTGCGGCCCTAGGCTCGCAGCATCCTGAAAACGTGCAGAGCGCAAAAGCGCCGGCGGGTCAAACTTTGCGCCGGTCCCGAACGCGGACGATCACGTCAACGCTTGCGATTTCCATACCTTCTGGCGCATCGGGCAGCCCGGCAATGCGCATCTCATCACTCGGGATGTCGATCAAGCGACCAGTGCGCTCATTCAAGAAGTGGTGGTGCGCGGACGTGTTGGTGTCGAAGTAGGTGCGGGCACCGTCGACGGCGATCGCACGCAGCAGACCAGCTTCTGTGAACTGACGCAGCGTATTGTAAACCGTTGCAAGCGAGACAGAGAACTGGGTCGACACGACCTCTTCGTGCAGCATCTCAGCTGTTACGTGTCGATCTTCCGTGCCGAACAGCAGCTCTCCAAGCGCAAGGCGCTGACGCGTTGGCCGCAGACCGGCGTGCTTCAACAACTCGCTCACCTGATGCGCGCTAGCACTTGAGCGTTGCGTTTCGCTGTTAGATTGCGCGGGTCGGAAGCTCATGAGTTCGTCAGACGTCCGTTTCACAGATTCATACGCGCGTCGACGCACGCACAATATCTATACGCCGACGGGGGCTTAATCGCAACACGCGGCCACGGGCGACGCTGCGACAAAGTTAGCTGCCACGTGGACACAGCACGCATGGTCATAAGCGTCAATTCCATGCGCAGCGTGCTTTCTGGGGCGCTGCGAACATGATACGTCCGCAGCGTCGGAGGGCCATGTCCTCCTCGACATGCAGCCATCTCCAACGAGCGGAAACCATTCCATGACCGAGCGCGCCACCAGTTTCGACAGAGAGGGACTTCTGGCCTGCGCACGCGGTGATCTTTTCGGCCCCGGTAATGCCCAGTTGCCTATGCCACCCATGCTGATGTTCGACCGGATGCCGATCATCAGCGAGGATGGCGGGGCTCACGGCAAGGGGCTGATAACTGCCGAGTTCGATATTTCACCCGATCTCTGGTTCTTCGAGTGTCACTTTGTCGGTGATCCGGTGATGCCGGGATGTCTCGGACTTGATGCGCTGTGGCAGATGCTCGGGTTTCATCTTGGATGGCGGGGCGGTCTTGGCCGCGGGCGGGCGCTTGGGGTCGGCGAGGTGAAGTTCACCGGGATGGTCACGCCGAGCGTTAAGCAGGTGACATATCGGATCGATGTGAAGCGCGTGATCATGCGCAAACTGGTGCTCGGCATCGGTGACGGCGAAATGTCCGCTGACGGCGAGGTGATCTACACGGCGAAAGATTTGCGCGTCGGCTTGTTCCAGGAAGATCCGCCAGCCAGCTGACGCAGAACCGCAACGCTTGCACACCGACATTCAATGTCATGCCCTAAACCGGGTCGGGTTCGGCTTAACGAGCCTTGGAACGACGTTGCGATGCTGTATAGCTGTCGCGCGCTATGGGATGGTCACGCGGGATGCTGGCCGGACTGACACCTTCCGAGAGACCGCGGGGGCCCGTCGACGCGTGGCATCCGCGTGGGCGTCAACGCCGGGAGCGCTCACTTTTGGACCGCGACAGTAAGGGCCACAGCATGAGACGTGTCGTCGTCACCGGCATCGGGATTATATCCAGCATCGGCAACACTGCGGATGAGGTGCTTGCATCGCTGCGTTCCGCGACACCCGGGATCACGGCATCGCAGCGCTATGCCGAACTGGGGTTTCGCAGCCAGGTCCACGGCCAACCGACTGTCGCGTGGCAGGAGCTCGTGCCACGCAAGCCGCGCCGGTTCATGGAAGCAGGTCAGGGCTGGAACTACATCGCGATGGATCAGGCGATCCAACATTCCGGGCTTGAAGCAGGCGACATCTCCAATGAGCGCACCGGCATCATCATGGGCTCCGGTGGGCCGTCAACGCATGCGATTGTGAAGGCGGCCGATACGACGCGTGAAAAGGGTCCGAAGAAAGTCGGGCCGTTTGAAGTGCCGAAGGGCATGTCGAGCACGGCGTCGGCGACACTTGCCGTCCCGTTCGAGATCAAGGGCGTGAACTATTCGATTTCATCGGCCTGTTCGACGTCGTCGCACTGCATTGGCAATGCGGCCGAGCTGATTGCGTGGGGCAAGCAGGACGTCATTTTCGCGGGCGGATCGGAAGAACTCGACTGGACGCTCAGTGTCCTGTTCGATGGCATGAACGCCATGTCATCGAAGTTCAACGACACGCCGGCGAAGGCCAGCCGGGCCTACGATATCAGCCGGGATGGGTTTGTGATTGCGGGCGGCGCAGGAGTGCTCGTGCTTGAGGCGCTGGAGCATGCGCAGGCCCGAGGGGCGACGATCCTCGCCGAAGTGGCGGGCTATGCGGCCAACTCGGACGGACATGACATGGTGCAGCCCTCCGGCGAGGGTGCCGTCAGATGCATGAACGCCGCGATTGCCGACATGCGCGAGCGGATGGGCGATCGGCCCATCGACTATATCAATCCGCACGGGACCTCGACGCCAATCGGCGACCTGCGCGAGGTCGAAGCGATCCGTGAGGTATTTGGGGAGAATATTCCGGCGATCTCGGCCACCAAATCGCTGACGGGCCACTCGCTCGGTGCCACAGGTGTGCAGGAATCCATCTACTCGATGCTCATGATGCAGAATGATTTCATCTGCGAGAGCGCGAACATCGACGAACTCGATCCAGAGTTCGCAGACATCCCCATCGTGCGCGAGCGCCGCGACAACGCGGAAATAAACTGTGTCATGTCGAACAGTTTTGGCTTTGGCGGCACCAACGCTACGTTGATCTTCACGAAATTCGACGGCGCCTGAGATTTTTGCTCCGGCGGTGTCTCGCCCGCATGTGGGCGCTCCATCCCGACTTTTGTTACGGACACTTCTGCGATGACGAATGATGTTGCCACGCCCGGCCCGCTGATGGCCGGGAAACGCGGTCTGATCATGGGTGTTGCCAACGATCGCTCCATCGCTTGGGGGATTGCCCGCGTGCTTGCAGGCCAGGGCGCGGAACTTGGCTTCACCTATCAGGAAGGTTCGTTCGGGCGGCGTGCCGTACCTCTTGCTGAGGACCTCGGATCGAAGATTATCGTCCCTTGCGATGTCACCCAGCCTGAGACGATCGACGATGTCTTTGCCGAAGTCGATGACGTTTGGGGCGGCGAGCTGGATTTTGTCGTCCACGCTCTCGCGTTCTCTGACCGTAACGAGCTCAAGGGACGCTACGCAGATACCTCGCGCGAAAACTTCATCCAAACGATGGTGATCTCGTGTTTCTCCTTCACCGAGGTTGCACAGAAGGCTGCGTCGCGGATGAAAAAGGGCGGATCAATGATCACGCTCAGTTATCTCGGCGCAGCCGCTGTCGTGCCGGCGTATAACGTCATGGGTGTGGCCAAGGCCGCGCTTGAGACGAGCGTGCTCTATCTCGCAAATGATCTCGGGCCGCAGGCCGTGCGCGTGAATGCGATCTCTGCGGGGCCGGTGCGCACGGTGTCTGGATCAGGTGTTGGCGCCGCACGCTACATTTTCAATCACTCGCGGGATCACTCGCCGCTTCGCAAAACGCCGTCGCTAGATGAGATCGGCGGGTCAGCACTTTATCTGCTCAGTGACCTTTCGACCGGGGTGACTGGCGAGATTCACTACGTCGACGGCGGATTCAACAAAGTCGGTATGCCGAGCATCAGCGCGCTGAAGCTGCTGGAAGAAGCGACGGAAGCTGCCGCAAAAGAGGGCGGCTGACGGCCTGCTCCACGCAAGCAGGGCGTGGGGGCTATGCTGAGAGGGCTCTCGGTGTTTCTTGCGAAATACCTTTGGCTGTGAACGTTCGAGTGTGCTTTTCGCTCCGGCCGCATTCCACGTAGCGGAATGCGCTACGCCTATGATGCGTTGATGTCGTAAGCGGCGAGGGCGGCGGCGTTGAGGATTTCGTTGTCGCGGGCGCCGAGGCGGACAATCTGAACTGGTTTGGACAGTCCGACCAGCAGCGGGCCTATTACGGTGCAGTTGCCGAGCTCCTTGACCATGTCCGTCGAGATGCTGGCAGAGTGAAAGGCCGGCATGACGAGGACGTTGGCGACGTCGGACAAGCGACAGAACGGATAGAGCGCCATCGCGTCGCGGTTCAACGCGATCTCGGCGGCCATTTCGCCATCGTACTCAAAATCGACGTTGCGGCTATCAAGCAGTTCGACCGCTTCGCGCACGCGGGCCGAACGCTCGCCCTCCGGATGGCCGAAGGTCGAATTCGCAAGCATGGCGACACGCGGCTCATAGCCGAGACGTCGCGCGACACCGGCGGCTTCCGTCGCGATGTCAGCCAGCTCTTCCGTCGTCGGCATGTCGTGAATGCTGGTGTCGGCCACCAGCACAGCACGCCCGGACGCAAGGATCAGCGAAACACCAATGACGCGATGCTCCGGCTTGGCGTCCAGCACTTTGCAGATGTCATCATAGGCGATCGACCAGTTGCGCGTCGCGCCAGTGACCATGCCGTCAGCGTGCCCAAGCGAGACCATGCAGGCGCCGAAGATGTTGCGGTCCGTGTTGACCATGCGCTGGCAGTCGCGCTGCAGGTAGCCCTTGCGCTGAAGGCGACTGAACAGATGTGCCGTGTAATCATCGCGATAGTCGGACTTGCTGGCGTCGTGAATGATGAAGCGGTCTGTCAGGTCGATGCCTGCCGCGTGGAAGGCATCCTGAATGTTGGCTTCGCGCCCGATGAGGATCGGCTGGCCGAGACCTGAATTCAGAAAGGTGTTCGCCGCGCGAACGACTTCCGGCTGCTCACCTTCGGCGAAGACAATGCGTTTTGGGTCCTGGCGGACTTTTGAGAAAATCGACTGGAGCCACCCGGCAATCGGATCAAGGCGACCGGCAAGCTCGGACTTGTAGCCTTCCAGATCGGCAATCGGCTGGCGGGCCACGCCCGAGTCCATGGCAGCCTTAGCAACGGCGGACGGCACATCGCGGATCAGCCGGGGATCGAACGGCGCAGGAATGATATATTCCGGGCCGTAGCGCGGGCGGCTGCCGTGGAATGATGCCGCAACCTCATCAGGAACATCCTCACGCGCAAGCGCTGCCAGCGCTTCGGCCGCGGCGATTTTCATGGCCATGTTAATGGTCGACGCCTGCACATCGAGCGCGCCGCGGAAGATAAACGGGAAGCCGAGGACATTGTTGACCTGGTTCGGATAATCCGAGCGCCCGGTCGCCATGATCGCGTCGCTGCGGACCTCGGCAACGTCTTCCGGCGTGATCTCCGGGTCGGGGTTGGCCATTGCGAAGATGATCGGGTTTTTCGCCATGCTGGCGACCATGTCCTTGGTGACGGCGCCGGCGACCGAGAGGCCGAAGAAGACATCAGCGTCCTTCAGCGCTTCTTCCAGCGTGCGCGCACCGGTCTGGCTAGCGTACGTTGATTTCCACTGGTTCATGCCTTCGGTGCGGCCTTCAAAGATCACGCCTTTTGAATCGCACAGCACGATGTTCTCGCGCTTCATGCCCATTGCCGTGAGAAGGTCCAAAGAGGCGATACCAGCCGCGCCGGCGCCGTTGCACACCAGTTTCACGTCGCCGATGCTGCGGTTCGTCAGGTCGCAGGCGTTCAAAATGCCAGCTGCGGCGATGATGGCGGTCCCGTGCTGGTCATCATGGAACACCGGGATGTCCATGAGTTCCTTGAGGCGCTCCTCGATGACGAAGCAGTCCGGCGCCTTGATATCTTCGAGGTTGATGCCGCCGAACGCGGGGCCGAGGTAGCGCACGCAGTTCACGAATTCGTCGACGTCCGTCGTGTCGACCTCGATGTCGATGCCGTTGATATCCGCGAAACGCTTGAAGAGCGCGCCCTTGCCCTCCATCACCGGTTTTGAGGCCAGTGCGCCGAGATTGCCGAGCCCGAGGATCGCGGTGCCGTTCGAGATGACGGCGATCAGGTTGCCCTTGTTCGTGTAACGATAGGCGAGCGATGGATCCTTGCCGATCGCGATAACGGGAACCGCCACGCCTGGCGAATAGGCCAGCGAGAGATCGCGCTGTGTGGTCAGCGATTTCGTTGCGGCGATCTCAAGCTTGCCCGGTTTGCCATGGGCGTGGAAATCGAGCGCATCCTGATCGGTAAAATGCGCTTCGTCGAATTTGGTCGGCATATTGTGCGGGGTCCGTCGGTCAGCAGTTGCGGAATTCGTGTGTGTTGAGACCGGGTGGTCTTGGTCGCACATCCGCTTTGCGGCTAAAGCCTCCGCACACTAGAGTCGGGGCGATGGGCGCACAACCGTTGCCGGTCAATAAACTTGCGGTTCTGCGAATGCGCGATCGAACGGTCCTTCGCAATGATCGGGATCGTCGTTGGGAGACGGGAGCATATTGTCATGACCGTCAACGCCGAAGACGCGCCTGCGCACCCACTTCACAAGGACGCTCCCGGGCACGGGAAGAGCGGAACGGCACGCAAGACCCACGCGGCGCGCCGCACAGACGCGCCGACGCCGATGATGGCGCAATACCTCGAGATCAAGACAGCCAACCCCGACAGTCTCCTCTTCTATCGGATGGGAGACTTTTATGAGCTGTTCTTCGATGACGCTGTGGTTGCGAGCGAGGCTCTCGGCATTACGCTGACGAAGCGCGGCAAACACGCGGGCGCTGATATCCCGATGGCGGGCGTGCCGGTGCATGCCGCGGATGATTACTTGCAGCGGCTGATACGGGCCGGGTTTCGAGTGGCCGTGTGCGAGCAGACGGAAGACCCGGCAGAGGCGAAAAAGCGCGGTGCCAAATCGGTCGTGCGCCGCGACGTCACGCGGCTGGTCACACCCGGCACGTTGACCGAGGACACTCTGCTGCAGGCCGGCAGCGCGAACTACCTGACGGCGCTCTTTCCATTGCCGCGTGACGAGAGTGATGCCGGGCGCCGTATTGCGAGCGCCTCCCTCGATATCTCCACAGGCGCGTTCGTGATCGGCGAGATCGCATTGGCAGATCTGGCTGGTGAGCTGACCCGGCTGTTGCCGCGGGAAGTTCTCCTGCCGGACAGCGACACGGGGGATGCCGCGCTTCTGGCGGCCGTCGAGTTGGTCGGTGCAGTGGTTGCGCCGTTGCCCACCGCCCATTTCCGCTCCAGTTCAGGCGCGCGTGACATGAAGGCGGCGCTCGGCGTTGCCGATATCGCGGCGTTTGGCGCTTTTACCCGCGGGGAGCTCGCAGCGGTTGCCGGGTTACTCAAGTACATCGACCTTACCCAGATCGGCGCGAAACCGATCGTCCGTCCGCCAACGCGATGCGGGACCGACCATGTGATGGTGATCGATGGAGCGACGCGCGCGAACCTAGAGTTGATCCGCACGACTTCCGGTGCCCGCAAGAACTCATTGCTTGAGACGATGGATCGGACGGTCACCGGGCCGGGCGCCCGTGAGCTTGCGGCGCGGCTCTCCAGCCCGCTGACCGATCCCCATGAGATCAATGCCAGGCTGGACGTTGTCTCCTATCTTTTGCAGGCGCGTGTGCTGCGGGACAACCTTCGTGCCACACTGCGCACCGCGCCGGACATGGCCCGTGCCATCTCGCGGCTTGCATTGCAGCGCGGGACGCCGCGCGATCTTGGCAGTGTGCGGGATGCGTTGACCGCTGCGGCGACCTGCGGCGCCGCTCTCATCAACCCGTCGGCGAACCAGCTGACGGCTCCTGAGTTGCCGCGGCTACTCAAGGCGTTGGCCGCGCGGCTGCTAAGTGATCTCGGAACGCTCTCGGATGCGCTTGCAACAGCGCTTGAAGATGAGTTGCCGCCACACGGACGCGAAGGGGGATTTATTCGCGCAGGATATTCGTCTGATCTTGATGAGAACCGGAAGCTGCGTGATGAGAGCCGAAGCGTGCTCGTTGACATGCAGGTGCGCTACCAGACGATGACCGGTGTCAAAGGGCTCAAGGTCAAGCACAACAATCTGCTTGGCTATTTCGTCGAGGTGTCGAGCGCTAACGCAGACGTGCTTCGCGCTGCGCCGCATGATGCGCTGTTTTCGCAACGTCAGTCGATGGCGAATGCGGTGCGTTTCATGACGCCGGAGCTCTCGGATATCGAGGGGCGGATCACGGCGGCCGGGGAGCGTGCGCTGGCCATCGAACAGCGAATTTTCTCCACGCTGTCGGCGGACGTTCATGCCTGTCGTGATGCTCTGAGCGATGTCGCTGACGCTCTAGCGGAACTGGATTGCGTCTCGGCGCTGGCGCTTCTAGCGGATGAAGAAGGGCACACGCGTCCGCTTGTCGATGACAGTCGGACCTTTATGCTCGACGGTGCGCAACATCCGGTGGTGGCGCGCGCCTTGCGCCAGGCCGGTGACGGGCCTTTCATCGCGAATGACTGTCATCTGGCGCCCGCCCCCGAAGCCGACGGTGCAATCGCGAAAGTTCAGGCGCGTGCAGAAGCTCCATCAGTGAGTGATGAACCCGAAATGCCATTGCCGGACGGCACGCTCGTCGCGCAGGGTCCGGGGCCCCATGGCGGATTTGATGAGGAGAGCGGTGCGCGTATCTGGCTCGTCACCGGGCCAAACATGGCGGGGAAATCGACCTTCCTTCGCCAGAATGCACTGATTGCCGTGATGGCACAGGTCGGTGCTTACGTGCCCGCCGATCGTGCACACATCGGAATCATTGACCGGCTGTTTTCGAGGGTCGGCGCGTCGGACGATCTTGCGCGCGGACGTTCAACGTTCATGGTTGAAATGGTCGAAACGGCCGGCATCCTCAATCTGGCGACAGACCGCTCTTTGGTCATCCTTGATGAAATCGGACGCGGGACGGCGACGTTTGACGGGCTGTCGATCGCCTGGGCGACGGTCGAATACCTGCAATCGGTCAACCGATGTCGCGCACTTTTCGCCACCCACTATCATGAGCTTACAGCGCTCGCGCAGAAACTCCCCGGCGTCAATAATGTGACGATGGCCGTGAAGGAGTGGAAAGACGACATCGTCTTTCTTCACAAGGTGGTTTTAGGTGCGGCCAGTCGATCCTACGGCATCCAGGTGGCCCGTCTTGCCGGACTTCCGCCTGATGTCATTACGCGCGCCGGGGACATCCTCACCTTGCTGGAAAATCAGGGCAGTGCGCAGCAGCACGAGCCGCTGATCGATGAATTGCCGCTGTTTGCTGCCGCTCGACCTTCCAGCCATCTGCCCGGAAGCCTCAAAGCGTCGACGCCACTTACGGACGCTCTGGGCGACATCAATCCTGACAGCCTGACGCCGCGTGAGGCACTCGACGTACTCTATCGCCTCAAGGAGCTGAGTGAAGCATGAGTGATGTGGCCCTCAGTATCCGCGAGGCGGCACCCGGCGTGCGAGCTCAACCGTTCGATCGGGAGGGCGAACGTGCGGCTTTGACGGGGCTCTTCCGCGATGCGGGCGAAGATGCCCAGGCGGCACGCCCGGCCGTGCTGGCCTATCTTAAGGCAAACATCGCCGAGGCACGCATCAACGCGGAAATCAATCTCGTCGCGCACAAGAGCGGTCTGCGTTGCGCGCGTGAACTAAGCGATTACCAGGATGAATTGATCGAGCTGATTTTCGACTACACGACGACGCACGTCTATCGCGCGACCAACCCTTCCGATGCCGAACGGATGGCGATTGTTGCGACTGGCGGATATGGACGCGGCCTGCTGGCGCCGGGTTCCGATATCGATCTGCTTTTTCTCCTCCCTTACAAGCAGACAGCCTGGGGCGAGAGCGTCGTCGAATACATGCTCTATCTGCTGTGGGATCTGGATTTCAAGGTCGGGCATGCGGTGCGGAATGTCGATCAGGCGATCGCCTATGCCAAGACCGACATGACGATCCGCACCTCTGTGCTCGATGCGCGCCTAATGTTTGGCGATCACGCGCTCTACAACGATCTGGAAACCCGGTTTCAGAACGAGGTTGTAGCCGGGACGGCCCGCGATTTCATCGACGCGAAGATGCAGGAGCGCGAGAAACGTCACAATCGCTCCGGCGCGTCGCGGTATGTGGTGGAGCCCAATGTGAAGGAGGGGAAAGGGGGCATCCGCGACCTGAACACGCTGCACTGGTTGATCCGCTATCTACGCAGCCCTGACCCCCACGGTCATGAAGTGGTCGATGCAGGCGTGTTCTCCGAGCAGGAATTTTCCTCTTTCAACCGCAGTGAGGATTTTCTTTGGACGGTGCGGTGCACGCTGCACTTCCTCACCGGACGCGCGGAGGAGCGACTGTCGTTCGACGTGCAGATGGAGATGGCCGAACGTCTTGGCTATGTCGATCGCAGTGGATTACGCGCCGTTGAGCGCTTCATGAAACACTATTTTCTGGTGGCGAAGGAGGTCGGCGATCTGACGCGCGTCGTCTGTGCCGATCTTGAGATGAAGCAGCTGATCGCCGCGCCGTCACTCGATCGTATCCTCGCGCCGATGATGTGGCGCCGACGTCTGCAACTCCGTCGAGAGACAGATTTCCGGATCAAGAACGGACGCATCTCGGTTGAAGACCCGGGCGTCTTTTCACGCGACCCGATCAACATCATTCGCCTGTTTGCGGAAGCGGAGAAAATCGGGGTGTCGTTTCATCCCGCAGCGCTTCGCCTCGTGCGCGAATCTCACAGCCTTATCGACGATGCACTCCGCACCAACCCGACGGCCAACAAGATATTCGTCGATCTGCTGAGCTCGAAGTCGAGTGCTGAGAACGCGCTGCGGCGCATGAACGAGGCGGGCGTTCTTGGGAGATTTATTCCGGAGTTCGGGCGCGTCGTCGCGATGATGCAATTCAACATGTATCATCACTTTACCGTGGACGAACATCTGATCCGAACCGTCGGCATTCTCTCAGAGATTGATCGAGGGACGCTCGATGAGGACCATCCGCTTTCTGCGGAAATTCTTCCTGCGATCCGCAACAAACGTGCGCTCTACGTTGCAGCATTCCTGCATGACGTGGCGAAGGGGCGTGACGAGGATCACTCGATTGCAGGGGAAAAAGTGGCGCGTGATCTGTGTCCCCGGCTTGGGCTCGACGATGCCGAGACTGATCTCGTTGCCTGGTTGATCCGCGAACACCTGACGATGAGCGAGGTGGCGCAGAGCCGCGATCTCAGTGACCCGAAAACCATCCGCGACTTTGCCGACGTGGTGCAGACGATGGAGCGGCTGCGTTTGCTGCTGGTGTTGACGGTGGCGGACATACGCGCGGTCGGTCCTGGCGTGTGGAATGGATGGAAAGGGCAGCTTCTGCGCACGCTTTACTATGAGACGGAGCCCGTGCTCGCCGGCGGCCACGTGAAGATGAGCCGGGCGCAACGCGTGGCGAAAGCGCAGGCCGCGTTTCGCGCGGCGATGATCTCGAGTGACGAGGACGCCATCGAGCGGATCATCGATCGCCACTACACGAGCTACTGGCTGCGCACGGACACAGAGCGGCAGATTGGTGATGCGCGTCTGCTTGACTATGCGGCACGCAAGGAGCTTGCGTTTGCGACCGACTACAAGACGGACGCCTTCAAAGAGGCGACGGAGCTGACGATCCTGACGCCGAACCACCCAAACCTGCTGGCGGTGATGGCTGGAGCCTGTGCGGCAGCTGGCGCTAATATCGTCGGCGCTCAGATCTACACCACACGCGACGGGATCGCGCTCGACACCTTCATTATCCAGCGGGCGTTTGAGCGGGATGACGACGAGTTGCGCCGCGTCGGGCGGATTGCCGATACCATCGAGGGGCTGCTGCGCGGCAAAACCTACCTCGATCAGATTGTGCCTGAAAATGCGGAGGCGAAGGGCCGCGCGCGCGCCTTTTCCGTGCCGCCGCAAGTTCATGTCGACAACGATATCTCCGACGAATTCACGGTGATTGAGGTCGAGGGGCTGGATCGCCCGGGGCTGCTGCATGAACTCACGCGGACCATCTCGACGCTCAACCTCGATATCAACTCCGCGCACATCAGCACGTACGGAGAAAAAATCGTCGACGTGTTCTATGTCACCGATCTGTTCGGCAAGAAGATCGCAGATGTACGGAGACGGACGGTCATCGCCGAAGCGATCCGCCCGGTGCTCGATCCGGATATCGACATCGATCTCAATCAGGTGACGCCGGCACTGCTCACACAGATCTGAGAGGTGCAGCCGGTGTGCGCGGGCCGCACCTGTCTGCGCATTTGCCCAGCATTCCTGTTTGCACGCCTTGCCGCGCGCCGCGGCTATCCGCTACCGAGCCGCAATGAACCTCTATCGCGCTTTTGCCACCGTGGGTGGCTTTACGATGCTCAGCCGGCTGCTCGGTTTTGTGCGCGATATCCTCGTTGCCGGACTGCTGGGGACGGGGCCGGTCGCAGATGCTTTCGTTGCGGCGTTTCGCTTTCCCAACCTGTTTCGCCGGATTTTCGGCGAGGGTGCATTCAATGCAGCGTTCATTCCGCTGTTCGCGAAAAAACTCGAGGGCGAGGGCGGCGACGCGGCGCGGAAATTTGCCGAAGAGGCGCTTGCGGTCCTGCTGTTTGCACTGCTTGTTTTCACCGCGCTCGCAGAACTGGCCATGCCGTGGTTGCTTGTTGTCATGGCGCCGGGGTTCCTTGAAGACCCGAGCAAGTTCGATCTCACGGTGGCACTGACGCGGATCGCGTTTCCCTACCTGTTGTGCATGTCGCTCGTGGCGCTTCTCTCCGGCGTGCTCAATGCGCTCAACCGCTTCGCGGCGGCGGCGGCTGCTCCTGTCCTCCTCAACATCGTTCTGATCGCTGCGATGTCGCTCGCGTGGTCGCTCGGGTTTCAGAACCAGCCGAATGCCGGCTACCTGCTGGCGCTCGGCGTGGCGATCGCGGGTGCCTTGCAGCTGGCGCTTCTCGCGATTGCCGCGCAGCGTGCCGGCATGGGTCTGACGCTGCGGCGGCCGCGGATCACGCCGGACGTCAAACGGTTCTTCAAACTCGGCGTGCCGGGGGTCATTGCCGGCGGCGTGACGCAAATCAACATCGTGGTTGGAACGATGATCGCGTCGATGCAGGCCGGTGCCGTGGCGTATCTCTACTACGCTGACCGGCTGTATCAGCTGCCGCTCGGCATCATCGGGATCGCCATCGGCGTCGTGTTGTTGCCTGACATCTCGCGGCTGTTGCGGGCGGGTGAATACGACGCCGTAAGCGACAGTCAGAACCGCTCACTGGAGTTCGCGCTGCTGCTCACACTGCCCGCCGCTGTGGCGCTCTTCGTGGTGCCGGAGCCGATCATCCGCGTGCTGTTCGAGCGGGGTGCGTTCACGGCGGACGACAGTGCGGCAACGGCGCTCGGGCTTTCAGCATTTGCGCTCGGCCTCCCCGCTTTCGTCCTGATCAAGATTTTTTCTCCGGCCTACTTCGCGCGCGAGGATACACGCACGCCGATGATCTATGCGGCCGTTGGGATGGTGGTGAACGTGATCGGGTCGCTTCTCCTGTTCTTCTGGTTGCGATCCATCGAGTGGCCGCCGCATGTCGGGATTGCAGCCGCTTCGGCGCTCGCCGGTTGGGTCAATGCCGGCATGCTGTGGAGCACGCTGCGGGTGCGCGGGCATTTCGATCTGGATCGCCAGACATCGCGCGCGGTGCCGCGGATCATCCTCTCCAGCCTTGCGATGGGGGGCGTGCTCTGGGTCGGCGCGACCGTCGCCACGCCATGGTTTGCCCCGGAAGCCGGGTTCTTCGCGCAATTCACCGCACTCGCCGGTCTGGTCATGGGCGGACTGATTGTCTTCGCTCTCGCTGTTGAACTCAGCGGAGCCGCCGATCTGCGGGGCATGGCGAGGACGCTCAAACAGCCGCGACGGGCGACCGAGGGGCATATCCCCGAAATCAAGGACTGACGCTTTTCAGCCCACCCATGATGCTTGCACCGTCTGCCACCTGACGTCATAACGCCGCCGAACCGCTCGCGCCGACACTTCCGCGCCGCGTGACCTCTCCGCTTCCCGATCAGGCAACGATACAGCGATGAGCATACCCGACCGCGTTTTCTCCGGCGTGCAGCCGACCGGCAACCTGCATCTCGGCAACTATCTCGGTGCGATAAAACGCTTTGCGGAGATGCAGGGCACGTACGACTGCATCTACTGCGTCGTCGATCTGCATGCGATCACGCAGGACCGTGCGGTGTGGGGTGGGCCGGAGACGCTGGCGCAGAATACACGCGAGGTGACGGCCGCCTATCTGGCTGCCGGGATCGATCCGAACGCGCATATCGTCTTCAATCAGAGCCAGGTTTCGGGCCATGCGGAACTGGCGTGGATCTTCAACTGTGTGGCGCGGATGGGCTGGCTCAACCGCATGACGCAATTCAAGGAGAAGGCCGGCAAGCACAAAGAGAACGCGTCTGTTGGGCTGTACACGTATCCGAACCTGATGGCGGCGGACATTCTCGTCTACCGCGGCACACACGTGCCCGTCGGCGAGGATCAGAAGCAGCACCTCGAGCTGTCACGCGACATTGCACAGAAGTTCAACGTCGATTTCGAAGACAGCGCCAAGGCCGCTGGATATCCGAATGGATTTTTCCCCCTTCCGGAACCGCTGATTACCGGTCCTGCGACGCGCGTGATGTCGCTGAGGGATGGCGCAAAGAAAATGTCGAAGTCCGATCCATCCGATCTGTCGCGGATTAACATGACGGATGACAAGGATGCGATCGCGAAGAAGGTGCGCAAGGCGAAGACGGATCCCGAACCGCTGCCGCTTGAGGCCGCAGGATTGGAAGCGCGCCCCGAAGCCCAGAACCTGATCGGTATTTTCTCCGCACTTAGAGGTGAGAGCGTCGACGATACCCTGCGGGCGCACGGCGGTGCACAGTTCTCGGCCTTCAAGGGTGAACTTGCTGACCTCATGGTCGAGACGGTGGCGCCAGTGGGTGATGAAATGCGACGACTGATGGCCGATCCGGCAGAGATTGACCGCATCCTGAGCGACGGGGCGGAACGGGCCCGGGCAATTGCCGCCGCAAACATCGCGACCGTGAAAGAGATTGTCGGCTTCATCCGATAGTGCGTACAAATGCGTGCAACACATGCGTGATTCACCCATCGGGTGATGCCTCGCGTCCGATCTTGGGCTGGCGGACTGATGGTTGAACATACGAAACGGCGTGTCTTTGAAGAGGGGCATCGCCGCAAATTTGTTGTCGTGGTCGATGGCACGCCGGAGTGCAGTGTCGCGCTGTTCTTTGCAGCACGCGTGGCCCAGCGCACAGGCGGCTCGATCTCGCTGGTGCACATCGTCGAGACACAAGGCACAGGCGGGTGGTCGAGCTTCGGGTCGATCAGTCCGGGCGGGGGCGAGGTGCGCGCAAAGGAGATGTTTGCGACCTACCGTGAGAAGCTGGCTGAGTTCGGCTATTCGGATCTTCATACGGAGACTGTCTTCCGCGAAGGCAACAAAGCCGAAGAAATCACCCGTTTCATCGAGCAGGACGAAGATGTCGCCGTCCTCGTTCTTGGGGCCGCATCTGACCGTCGCGGGCCAGGCCCGCTGGTCTCTTCGTTGGCGACCGGGAAGATTGCAGGCGATTTCCCGGTGCCGATTTACATCGTACCCGGCACGCTCTCGCTTGAGGAAATCGCTGCGCTCGCCTAGCGCCGCTGATCCAGGCCAACCGAGATGCGTTTTCTGCGCTG
>JBCBXF010000070.1:0-13429 GCA_039816705.1 Pseudomonadota bacterium
GCGATCCTCGTGGTCTCGGCCGCTGACGGCCCGATGCCCCAGACGCGTGAGCACATCCTGCTCGGCCGTCAGGTTGGCATCCCCGCCATCGTCGTGTTCCTGAACAAGGCGGACATGGTCGACGAGCTCGAGCAGCTCCTCGTCGTCAACCTGGTCAACCTTGTTCATGTAGACGACAAGCGCCGGCACGCCGACCTGACGGGCAAGCAGGATGTGTTCGCGCGTTTGCGGCATCGGGCCGTCAGCTGCGTTGACGACGAGGATCGCGCCATCCATCTGCGCGGCACCCGTGATCATATTTTTCACGTAGTCGGCGTGGCCCGGGCAGTCGACGTGCGCGTAGTGACGGTTGTCCGTCTCGTACTCGACGTGCGCTGTCGAGATCGTGATCCCACGCGCTTTTTCTTCCGGAGCCTTGTCGATCTGATCGTAGTCCTGGAAGTCACCAAAGTATTTGGTGATCGCCGCTGTCAGCGTGGTCTTGCCGTGGTCGACGTGACCGATCGTGCCGATGTTGCAGTGCGGCTTATTCCGCTCAAACTTTTCCTTGGCCATCTGTCTCAGGCTCCTTCGTCATTTACGTCCGACATTCCGTCGGTGCGTCGTGTTCGATGCTTTTTTGAACGTCTGTCTTTACCCGTCAGCCGCTTGAGCGCGCCTCACGCGTACTTTGCCTTGACCTCTTCCGCGACGGCCTGCGGGACCTGCGCGTAGCTGTCGAAAACCATGGTGAACTGTGCCCGGCCCTGGCTCATCGAGCGCAGGTTCGAGACGTAGCCGAACATGTTGGCAAGCGGCACCATGGCGTTGATCACGGTTGCATTGCCGCGTGGTTCCTGGCCTTGGACCTGGCCACGCCGCGACTGGAGATCACCCATGACGCTGCCGACATATTCTTCCGGCGTTACAATTTCAACCTTCATGATCGGCTCGAGGATTTTTGGTCCGGCCTGCTGCGCGCCTTCGCGGAACCCGGAGCGACCAGCCTGCTCGAATGCCATCACGGAGCTATCTACCTCGTGGTAGGCGCCATCGTTGAGCGTCACTTTCACGTCGAGCAGCGGGAAGCCGGCGATCACGCCGTTGTCGAGCACAGAACGAATGCCCTTCTCGACACCCGGGATGTACTCCTTCGGCACGTTGCCGCCGACGACCTTGCTCTCGAAGACAAATCCTTCGTTTGCCTCAGCCGGCTCGATCGTCATCTTCACGCGGGCAAACTGACCAGAACCACCGGTCTGTTTCTTGTGCGTGTAGTCGACCTCGGTCGATTTCGTGAGGGTCTCACGATAGGCGACCTGTGGCTGCCCAATCTGGGCCTCGACTTTGAACTCGCGCTTCATGCGATCGACAATGATGTCGAGGTGAAGCTCACCCATGCCCTTGATGATCGTCTGGCCGCTTTCATCGTCAGACGTGACACGGAATGATGGATCTTCCTGCGCCAAACGGTTGAGCGCGACACCCATCTTCTCCTGGTCGGCTTTCGTCTTCGGCTCGACGGCGATCTCGATCACCGGCTCGGGGAATTCCATCCGCTCGAGGATCACCGGCTTCAGCGGATCGCAAAGCGTGTCGCCCGTTGTCGAATCCTTGAGGCCCACGACAGCAACAATGTCGCCTGCGCGCGCTTCCTCGATCTGCTCACGGTCGTCGGAGTGCATGAGGTACATCCGACCGATGCGCTCTTTTTTATCCTTCACAGAGTTCAGCACGGTCGAGCCGGCATTCAGGATGCCGGAGTAGATACGGCAGAAGGTAAGCGAGCCGACGTGCGGGTCGTTCATGATCTTGAACGCGAGCATGCCGAGCGGCTCGTCATCGGAAGACTTGCGAACAATCTCTTCTTCAGTCTTCACGTCGATGCCCTTGATCGGCGGGACATCAATTGGCGACGGAAGATAATGGATCACGGCATCCAGCAGCGGCTGCACGCCCTTGTTTTTGAATGCAGAGCCGCACATGACCGGGAAGAACGACACGTCGCAGGTGCCCTTGCGGATCATGGCACGCAGCTTTTCGACGCTCGGCTCGTTGCCTTCGAGGTAGGCTTCCATCGCCTCCTCATCCATCTCAACGGCCGTCTCGATGAGTTTTTCGCGCCACTCGGCCGCTTTGTCGGCAAGGTCAGCCGGGATCTCGGTCTCACGGAATGATGCGCCGAGATCTTCACCGTCCCAAACGATGGCCTTCATCGTGATGAGATCGACGACGCCCGCAAAATCACTCTCCGCGCCGATGGGCAGCTGGAGCGCGAGCGGCGTTGCACCAAGGCGGTCCTTGATCGACTCGACGGAGGCGTAAAAATCAGCGCCGATCTTGTCCATCTTGTTGATGAAGAACATCCGCGGAACTTCATATTTGTCGCCCTGACGCCAGACCGTTTCCGTCTGCGGCTCAACACCGGCATTGGCATCCAGAAGCGCCACGGCACCATCGAGCACCCGCAGCGAACGCTCGACTTCAATCGTGAAGTCCACGTGGCCGGGCGTATCGATGATGTTGACGCGATGCTCGTTGCCGATCGGATTGCCTTCGATGTCGCGCAGCGTCCAGAAGGTTGTCGTCGCGGCGGACGTGATTGTAATTCCGCGCTCCTGCTCCTGCTCCATCCAGTCCATCGTGGCCGCGCCATCGTGGACTTCACCGATCTTGTGGCTCTTGCCGGTGTAATAGAGCACGCGCTCGGTCGTCGTCGTCTTGCCCGCATCAATGTGGGCCATGATGCCGATGTTGCGATACTCGTCGATTGGCGTCTTGCGTGCCATCGTCTTCGTGCCTCTTGCAGAATGTGAGTGCGGTGTTTCGCGCCTGCCGTCAGGCGCGCGACGCAATTACCAACGGTAGTGAGAGAAAGCCTTGTTGGCGTCCGCCATCCGGTGAGTGTCTTCACGCTTCTTGACTGCTGCGCCACGACCGTTGGCGGCATCGAGCAGTTCGCCTGACAAACGCTCGACCATAGTGTTCTCGTTCCGCGCGCGGGCCGCGGCGATCAGCCAGCGTAGTGCGAGCGCCTGGCGACGGCCGGAACGCACTTCCACCGGAACCTGATACGTCGCACCACCGACACGGCGCGAACGAACCTCGACGGCGGGCGAAATGTTCTCAAGCGCTTCGTGGAACACTTCCACCGGGTTGCGCTTCATCTTTTGCTCGACCGTGTCGAGCGCGCCATAGACGATGGTCTCGGCGCTCGATTTCTTGCCGTCTTTCATCACCGAATTCATCAGCTTCGGCAGGATGAGATCACCGAACTTCGGATCCGGAATAATCTCACGTTTTTCAGCACTGTGGCGACGCGACATGGCGGCGATCCTCTTGCTTCGAATACAAAAAGGCGCCGCGTAATCGGGCGCCTGCCATTCTCTTATTTCGGACGCTTGGCGCCGTATTTTGAGCGACGCTGGCGACGGTTGGAGACGCCCTGGGTATCGAGCACACCGCGGATGGTGTGATAGCGCACGCCCGGAAGGTCTTTCACGCGGCCGCCACGAATAAGCACGACCGAGTGCTCCTGCAGGTTGTGGCCTTCACCCGGGATGTAGCTCGTCACTTCAAATCCGTTCGTCAGGCGGACACGCGCAACTTTCCGCAGTGCCGAGTTCGGCTTCTTTGGCGTTGTTGTGTAAACGCGGGTGCACACGCCACGCTTTTGCGGACACGCCTGCATGGCCGGCACTTTCGTGCGCTTGACCGGTGCCTTGCGGGGCTTGCGGACGAGCTGCTGGATCGTTGGCATAGTCAATAACCCTTCGATCGGCCGCGGCACATGCGCGACCCATTCCCAATTTGCGTCCGCCTGATGGCCAAACGGCGCCATCGCTCATGGGCGAGGCGCTCGGTCTGATGCCTGCGGCGTCAGCATTCGCTCAGAGGATCGACGAAGGCAGAGCGCAACGCGCCGGAGCCGGTGTCGGTCATGATCCGATGATGTTCAACGATGACGACGACTGCGTCTGGCCGAAGGTCGCGGGCGACCGCCGAAAGGCCACTGCCAATCGTTAATCGACGCCCGTATACGCGGGACGATTCGTGTCGTCAACAGCCGGTCGGAAAGAATCTGCGCGATGCGGCGAACCCTATTGGTCGGACGCCGTTTTGCTGCAGCACGCTCCAGTGCGACCGGCTCCAGTCACGCGAGGATCACGGCTCTTCACGACGCTGTAACCCCAGGACGAAATTCGGGCCAGAAGGTGTTGTTGCCGGAATTCAATTTCGCCCTGGCCGGCTTGCCGGCCAGCCGAGCTGAAGTCGTGCGGCGAGCCCGTGGTCCCGCTCGACATATCGGTGCTCGGGCCGACAGTTCAGCATGTCGGCGGCGAAACCGTTTTTGCGGCGTCGTCGAGCATCGTACGCGATACCGTTCGAGCCGCCTCAGTAGTGTAGCGCGTTTGACACAGGAGGCAACGATCCGAAAGCGTTGTGATCATCGTGATGAGCGCTATCGGGACAACGTCAAGCATAAGCGCCGGGCGAGGAATTGCTGAAAAAGCCTCGTCGGGCATGGGCCTACCAAGTCTGAACAACGAACGACCTCACCTCATGAACGGGCATGGGTGCCAACAGTGAACAACACACAAACGGACACCAGAATATGCCTTTCAAACAGTCAGCTGCCCCCGCGCTTTGCGCCGGGCTCCTATCGCTCTGCCTGATTTCAGTTGCGCACGCCGATGGCCACGCCAGCCTGAAAGACGACTTCGCCGAGCCTCCACGCCGCACGTTTTATGTGCACGCTTTTGGCGGGCTCGCGCTCGCTCCGGACGCCAATTTCGATGGCATCATCGGTGGCAACCCACAGTCGGTTGATGTCGAATTCGATACGGGCGGCAATTTCGGCGTAGCGGTTGGCGCGACGCTGGGCGATGCGGGGGCCTTGCGTCCGCGTGCAGAGCTGGAGCTCAGTTATCGCTCGAACGACGTCGACCGGATTTTCTTTTCAGGGAACGGCCCCGCAGAAGAGATTAACGTCGCTGGTGACGTGAGCGCATTGAACGTCATGGCGAACCTGCTGTTTGATCTGCCGACCGGTACGGCACTCACACCCTACGCTGGTGTTGGTGTCGGCGTCTCCTTTGTCGATCTCGATTTTGTCTACGGTCCGGGCGTACGCGTGCCGCAAAGCACTTCGGCATTCGCCGCGCAGCTTATTGGAGGTGCATCGCTCGCTATTTCTGAGAGCACGGCGATCACGTTCGATGCTCGCTATCTGCGCGCGTTCAACGTCGACAGCCAACGGCTCAACCCGGCGGGCGTGAGTACGGGCGTCGTAGAAGACGATATTGATACAGTGGCGCTGAATGTCGGTTTGAAGTTCTCGTTCTGAGGCCTTTGGCATCCGTCGCTTCGTAGCTGCATTTTTAGAAGCGAGGGTTCCGGAGTAGGCATGGCGCGCCGCCAAGCCTCTCCGGACCCCGCGGTGCAACACTTGAAACCCGGCAGAGCGACGTCTTGTTTGCTCCGCGTATCCCGGCAGGTTTCAGCCGCTTCTTTGGCAGACCGGCACTTCTTGCAACCTTACCAAACGCCCTTGCGAACACCCGTCCACAGGTAGCCCCAGAGCGTCGGATGAAACCATTGCGCGGAGCGGAGTGGCACACTCTGCGGCGTGAGGGTTCCATCGATTGCATCTTGCGCAGCGCCAACCAGAAGTGCGCGCCCGATATCGGCCTGCAACAGCGGGTAGGTCACGAAGCTGTCGTCAGATGTGGCTGTAAAGCGCCGCCAGTAAAGTGGGGCGCCTGTATCAACGCCGGGATCGACGAGGTGAACCGTCACGCCTGCGCCTTCAGCGTCACCGTTTGCGAGAGCCCAATATCCTCCGTTCATACCGCGGTATGTCGGGTTGAGACCGGCATGGTAGTTGATCACTGGCGCGTCGATCGCGTCGAGGGTCGCCTTGGAAATCATGCGGGTGCCGACAACGATGACGACGCGCGGTGCGGTGTGCTGCAGGAGTGATCTGCATGCCGCCGCGTTGACTGAGGCTACGTCGTGAATTGTTACGCGGCTTGTATCTAGGACCGGACAGAGACCAGCCTCGGCAATGATCGCCAACTTGCGGGGCGCGCTCCGTTTATGGATCAGCGTCAGCAGAAGTCCGAAAGCGACCTGGCCCACCGTCGCAACAACACCCAGCATCTTGACCCGCCGTTTGATCATGAACGAGGTGGGCTGTTTCTGCTCGCGGATGACGGTGAGTTCACCAAACGCATCATGAAGCGCATTGACCATGATCGCCGGGAGATCGCCCGGGCCGATCAGGACAACAACATCACCCGGTGTTGTCTTACGCACCGCGGCGAGGCGAGCGGGGTCTGGGGTGTGATCCGGCAGTTCAGCGCTTGCGACCCGCGCGGCGGCCCCGCCATGCGCAGCCGGAGCGGTCGTTGTTTCAGATTCTACGATCTCGCTCGTCAGAGCCATCGGGGCCTCCATCGCGCTTCGTTGCGACGGACGCATGCAAGTCGGTGGCCAGCGATCAAGCACGCACCTGATGCGTGCCGCGCTCAGCGCTTCGGCAGGACGGTCCTTCGTTCTTTGACGATGTCATCGAGCGTTTCGACCACGCCGTCGAGCTCCGTGTCGGTAACGGCGAGCGAGAGCGCGATGAAACCGCGGCGAGCGATGTAGATGCCGCGTTCCAGCAGATCGAGAAAAATAAGCTCACGCGCGGTATCATTCGTGCCCCGGAGGTCGGCGAGCTTGCATACGGGACCGGTGACGCCGTGAATGTTCATCAGCGATCCCATGCCGGAGATAGACATGGCGACGCCGTATCTTTTGAATACCGCGTTCGACCGCTCGCGGAATTGTTCTCCACGTAAGTGCAAGGCTTCGGCGTGCACTGCGGTGAAAGCCGCGGACAATGCGGCAATTCCGGCGGACATCGAGAGCGTGTTGTTGTTGAAGGTGCCTGCGTGGGGCAGCGCGTTCGGCGCAGACGGATCAAAAAGGGCCATCAGATCGGCCCGGCCACCAAACGCTCCAAAACTCACGCCACCGCCGACCCACTTCCCGAGTGTCACGAGATCCGGTGTGATGCCATGCAGTCCGTGCGCGCCATGAGGACCGAAGCGCGATGTCATCACTTCATCAAAGATCAGGTGGCAGTCAGCTGCCGCCGTCTCCTGACGCAGCATGGAGAGAAATTCTGGTGTGCCGGGGATGCAACCACCGGAGCCCAGCATCGGCTCAACCAAGACGCAAGCCAGCTCGTGTGCTTTGTCGCGCAGGAGTGCCCGCGTGCCCTCGACGTCGTTGAACGTGCCAATCTCGAAAGCGAACGGGGCGTTGACGTGGGGCCCGCCGCCCGGGCCGAAATACATCAGCGCACCATGATAGCCGCCTTCAAACACCAGGATCCCATCGCGGCCTGTCTCAGCGCGCGCAAGCGAAACGGCAAGCAGGTTTGCTTCGGTACCGGAGTTTGTGAATCGGACCTGTTCGATCGCGGGAAACCGCGCCGTGACTCGCGCTGCCAAGTCAGCTTCGAGCTCGCTATGGGCACCGAGATTAAGCCCGACATCCAGGCCACGTGTTACGGCCGCGCGGATCGCCGGGTGGGAGTGACCAAACACGCCCGCCGTGTATTCGCCAAGTAGATCGAGATAGCGGTGACCGTCCATGTCGGTCAGATGTGCGCCCTCACCGCCGGTCACGCGCAGCGGGAACGGGCCGTGATAGAGCACGGTGCGGGTGTTCCCGCCCGGCATGACGCGGGCAGCTTCGCGGTGGGCCGCCTGCGTTTTTGGACGACGGGTGGCGTAGCGAGCGCGTGCATCGGCAACAGCGTCCGGCAGCGTAATGTTATGAAGCATGGCCCTCTCGCCTTTTGCCCTCCACGCCTGCGGATGCGGCACGTCATCAAGGTGCGCTGCGGCGTGCGGCGTGTAAAGTTTCCGCAGCTAGTTGAGGAGCGCATCATGGTTCATCGCTTTACGGCTGATCACGTGCCCGATCAGTCGAGAAAGACCTTCGTCGTCACCGGTGCCAACACGGGCATCGGCTTCAAAGCCGCGAAAATTCTGGCGGCGCGTGGTGGACGTGTGCTGCTCGCCTGCCGGTCTCAGGCGAAAGGGGATGCCGCCTGCGACGCGATCCGCCGGCTTACGCCAAATGCCGATGTTACAACCCTCCCCCTTGATCTCGGTGATCTTTCCTCTGTGCGTACGGCAGCACAAACGATCGCCGACGAACCGAGGCTCGATGCGCTCATCAACAATGCGGGGTTGATGATGCCACCGCGCCAGGAAACGGCTGATGGGTTCGAGAGCCAGTTTGGGGTGAACCATCTCGGGACATTTGCGCTGACGGGGTTGCTGTTTGGACGGCTGTGCACCGAGAAAGACGCGCGCATCGTGATCACGTCCTCCAACGCGCACAAAGCGGGAACCATCCATCTGCGGGATCCGAATGCGGAGCAAAAATACAATCGTTGGGATCGCTATGCGATGAGCAAGCTTGCCAATTTGTTGCATCAGCAGGAGTTGGCGCGACGCGTCACATCGGCCGGCATTTCGATGCGCGTGGTCGGATGTCATCCGGGTGCTTCGGCAACGGAGCTCGGGCGGCACATGCCGGGCCCGCTTGCGATGCTCTTTCCGCTTGCCGGGCCGCTACTGAATACGGCGGCGCAAGGGGCCTGGTCCACGCTTGCTGCAGCGACAGCGCCAAGTGCGAAGAACGGAGATTATATTGGACCGCAGCAACGCTTCGAATGGGCCGGTCCGGTCGGGGCCGCGTCGATGAGCGCTCGGGCGCAGGATACCGCGCTGGCGCAACGGCTGTGGACACTCTCGGAGAAGATGACCAGGGTGACGTATCCGGGGCTTTGACGCGAAGCTTTCCGGCACAAAAAAAGGCGGCACTCGCGAGTGCCGCCTCGTTCTGATCTTCAATCCCCGCGCCGCTATTCCGCGGCGTCTGGCGTTTCGGCCTCGCCTGCCGAGGCTTCGGCTGCCGGTTCGTCGTTGGCAATCGGTGTTGCGAACGCAGCTTCGGCCGCGGCCTGGGCTTCCTTCGCGCGCTCGGCGGCGATGCGTGAGCGCTCCTTCAGGATCAGGTCGTCGCGGCCGGCTGCGATCTTCTTCATGCGACGCAGCATGCCGCCCGTGCCCGCCGGGATGAGACGGCCGACGATGACGTTTTCCTTCAGGCCATCGAGGGTGTCGACCTTGCCGGTGACGGCGGCGTCGGTGAGGACGCGGGTCGTCTCCTGGAAGGACGCTGCCGAAATGAACGACCGCGTTTGCAGCGAGGCCTTCGTGATGCCGAGCAAGACAGGCACGGCCGTTGCCGGGCGCTTGCCGGCTTTCTCAACGGCACGATTAAAGTCCTCGAACTCGATCCGGTCCATCTGTTCGGCCTTGAGAAGGCCGGTCTCGCCTGGGTCGCTGATCTCGACCTTCTGCAGCATCTGGCGAACAATCACCTCGATGTGCTTGTCGTTGATCGTCACACCCTGCAGGCGATAGACGTCCTGGATCTCGTCAACGAGATAGTTCGCCAGCTCTTCCACGCCGTTGATGGCGAGGATGTCATGCGGCGCGGGGTGGCCGTCGAGAAGATATTCCCCCTTCTCGATCCGGTCGCCATCCTGCACGGCGAGCTGTTTACCTTTCTGGAGCAGGTACTCTGCCGACGCCTCGTCTTCATTGTCCGGGCGAATGAACACCTTGCGCTTGTTCTTGTAGTCGCGACCGAACTCGACCGTGCCGGAGATCTCTGCGATGACCGCGTGATCCTTCGGGCGGCGGGCTTCGAAAAGCTCCGCCACGCGTGGCAGACCACCCGTGATATCGCGGGTCTTGGCGCTCTCGAGCGGGGAACGCGCGAGCACGTCACCAGCCTTGATCGACTTGCCCGGCTCGACCGACAGGATCGCGTCAATGGACAGCGGATACTTTGCAGGCGCGCCGCCCGGAAGCTCGATCGGTGCGCCTTTGCCATCGACGACGACGATCGACGGTTTGAGATCGGCGCCACGCGGAGACGTGCGCCAGTCAACAATCACGCGGTTGGTGATGCCCGTGCTCTCGTCGTACTGCTCGTTGACCGAAACGCCTTCGACAAGATCCTCGAAGCCGACCTTGCCGTCCGCTGTCGCGAGAATCGGGCGGGTGTAGGGATCAAATTCCGCGATCCGCGTGCCCTTCTTGACCTTGTCGCCCTCATCGACGCGCAGGTGGGCGCCGTAGCCGATCTTTTGGGTCGAAAGCTCGTTGCCGTTTTCATCCTCGATAATGAGATCGATCGTGCGGCCCATGACCACGAGACGGCCCTGGCTGTCTTTCGCGACCTGACGGTTCGGGATGCGCACCACGCCATCGAAGTTCGTCTCGATGAACGACTGGTCAACGACCTGCGCCGTGCCGCCGATGTGGAAGGTGCGCATTGTGAGCTGCGTGCCCGGCTCACCGATCGACTGTGCAGCGATCACGCCAACACTTTCGCCAAGGTTCACAGGCGTACCACGCGCAAGATCACGCCCGTAGCATTTGGCGCATACGCCCGTGCGTGTCTCACAAGTGAGGACCGAGCGTATCTGTACCTGCTGGAGACTGGACTGTGTGATCGCGTCGGCCTGCGCCTCATCGATCAGTTCACCTTCCTTGCAGATCGTCTCGCCCGATGTCGGGTCGACGATGTCTTCTGCTGGCGTGCGACCAAGTACGCGGTCACCGAGGGAGACAACGACGTCACCGGCGTCGACGACCGGTTTGATCGTGATGCCCTTATCGGTGCCGCAGTCATATTCGGTGATGATGCAATCCTGGGAGACGTCGACAAGGCGACGCGTCAGGTAGCCCGAGTTTGCGGTTTTCAGCGCCGTATCGGCGAGGCCCTTGCGGGCGCCGTGGGTCGAGTTGAAGTATTCGAGGACCGAAAGGCCTTCCTTGAAGTTTGAGATGATCGGTGTCTCGATGATCTCGCCCGACGGCTTGGCCATGAGCCCGCGCATACCGGCGAGCTGCTTCATCTGCGCTGGCGAGCCACGGGCACCGGAGTGGGCCATCATGTAGATCGAGTTGATCGCGTTGTTGCGCAGCTTGTCGCTCTTCGGATCAGTGACGCCGGAGATGCGGTCCATCATTTCAGCCGCGACCTTGTCCGTGCACTTGGCCCAGGCATCGACGACCTTGTTATATTTTTCTCCCTGCGTGATCAGGCCATCCTGATACTGCTGCTCGAACTCGCGGGCGAGATCGCGCGTCTCGTCGACGATTTTATCCTTCGTCTCCGGAATGACCATGTCGTCCTTGCCGAACGAGATGCCGGCCTTACAGGCGTGCGTGTAGCCGAGGCCCATGATCTGGTCGCAGAAGATCACCGTCTCCTTCTGACCGCAGTTGCGGTAGACGGTGTCGATGAGGCCAGTGATCGCCTTCTTCGTCAGCAGCTGGTTGACGACGTCGAACGGAAGGTTCGCGCGCTTCGGCAAGAGTTCGCCAAGCAGCAGGCGGCCAGGCGTCGTGTCATAAATCTCCGAGACGTCGTTGCCGTCTTCATCGACCGTGTTGAAGCGCCCCTTCACCTTCGCGTGGATCGATACGACGCCGGCATTGACGGCGTGGCGCACCTCTTCCGGCCCGCCAAGCATCATGCCTTCGCCCTTCTCTCCGTCCATTTCGAGGGAGAGATAATAAAGGCCGAGGACAATATCCTGCGAGGGGACGATAATTGGCAGACCATTGGCCGGGTGCAGGATGTTGTTGGTCGACATCATCAGAACGCGGGCTTCGAGCTGGGCTTCGAGCGACAGCGGCACGTGCACGGCCATCTGGTCGCCGTCGAAGTCAGCATTGAAGGCGGCGCAGACGAGCGGGTGAAGCTGGATCGCCTTGCCTTCCACAAGCACCGGTTCAAACGCCTGGATGCCAAGGCGGTGGAGCGTCGGAGCGCGGTTGAGAAGCACCGGGTGTTCGCGGATCACCTCATCGAGGATATCCCAAACCTCCGGCTTTTCCTTCTCCACGAGCTTTTTCGACTGCTTGACGGTCGAGGCGTAGCCCTTGGCGTCGAGGCGCGAGTAGATGAACGGCTTGAACAGCTCGAGCGCCATCTTTTTCGGCAGGCCGCACTGATGCAGCTTGAGCTCCGGGCCCACCACGATGACCGAACGGCCGGAGTAGTCGACACGCTTGCCAAGCAGGTTCTGGCGGAAGCGGCCCTGTTTGCCCTTCAGGCTATCCGACAGCGATTTCAGCGGACGCTTGTTTGCGCCCGTGATGACGCGACCGCGGCGGCCGTTGTCGAACAAGGCGTCAACGGATTCCTGCAACATCCGCTTTTCGTTGCGGATGATAATGTCCGGCGCGCGCAGTTCCATCAGCCGCTTGAGGCGGTTGTTCCGGTTGATGACCCGGCGATACAGATCATTCAGATCGGATGTCGCGAAGCGGCCGCCATCAAGCGGAACCAGCGGGCGCAGTTCCGGCGGGATGACTGGCACAATCGTCAGGATCATCCACTCTGGACGGTTGCCCGACTGGATGAAGCTCTCGACGACCTTCAGGCGCTTGGCGAGCTTGATCGGCTTCAGGGCCGTGGTCGCTTCAGCGATCTCCTGGCGGAGTTTTTCGCTCTCGGCTTCGAGGTCGAGACCTTCAAGCAGCTCGCGGATGGCTTCCGCGCCGATGCCGGCGGTGAATGCGTCCTCACCGAGGCGATCCTGCGCGTCGAGATATTCCTCCTCGCTCAAGAGCTGGCCGATTTCGAGATCGCTCTCGAGACCGGATTCCATGACGATGTAGTTCTCGAAATAGAGGACGCGCTCAAGATCCTTGAGCGTCATGTCGAGCAGCAGGCCGATGCGGGACGGCAGCGACTTCAGGAACCAGATGTGGGCTACGGGGGCTGCGAGATCGATATGGCCCATGCGCTCGCGGCGGACTTTCGCCAGCGTGACCTCGACACCGCACTTCTCGCAGATGACGCCTTTATACTTCATTCGCTTGTATTTGCCGCACAGGCACTCGTAGTCCTTGATAGGACCGAAAATGCGCGCGCAGAAAAGGCCGTCACGCTCCGGCTTGAACGTGCGGTAGTTGATGGTCTCAGGCTTCTTGATCTCACCGAACGACCACGAGCGGATTTTTTCCGGGCTGGCGATGGAGATCTGGATCTGGTCGAACGTCTGCGCCGGGGTCTGCGGCGAGAAAATGTTGGCCATGTCCTGGTTCATGCTGTCGTCTCCTTCAAAGCGATGACACGACGGGTGCGGCGCGTGTCAGGCTTCGTTTCGTGCTGCGACGCGGGCGATGCCTTGCAGCGGATGAAGTCGTCGGTCATGACGCTCTGCAGCGCCACTGCGGCGAGGCGGCACGTGCAACATGCGCGCGCCTCGCCCTTGTCCTCGGGTTATTCGGCCGCCTCGGCGGACTCGATCTGCGGCATGATCGGCATGCCCGGCTCGTCGTCGTCCTCC
>JBCBXF010000071.1:0-13393 GCA_039816705.1 Pseudomonadota bacterium
TTTACCTGCCAAGAACATGGCCCGCATGACAAGGCCGCAACATGGCAGGTAAAAAGGGGTGACCGCACGCGTCCGGCGTCGCGGCTTGCGGAAGACTTACGATGTACGAGCGGCAAAAACTTCGGCGGGCCAAGCAGCGCGTGGCGGACCTCACCGCGTTCTACTTCCACCTGTTCATCTATGCGGTCTCGGTGCCGTTGATGTTCGCGATTAACTACCACGCGAGCCCGGAGTGGTGGGCGCAATTCCCGTCGCTGATCTGGGGCCTTGGGCTACTTGCACACGCGTCGGCTGTCTTTGGCGCGATGCCGCGGTTTGTCGAACGATGGCAGGTGCGCAAGATCAAGCAGCTGGTCGAAGAAGAACGCAACTGACGCCAGGTGGCCTTGTAGCAACCCGTTCAAGCGGTCGCGGCCTTCAGCGCATAGTGGTCGGCATAGAACTTCAGTGTGTCGACACGTAGTGCATCCAGCGCAGCGTAGCGCGTGCCGAAGCGATCGGCGGCGAGCACTGCAAGATCAAGCGGGGCCTCCCCGGTCATGATCCACTCTGCGAGTACCCACCCTGCCCCGCCACCGGACGCAATGCCGAACGCATTGAAGCCCGCGCCGACGAACATGTTGGCACACATCTCCGCCGGGCCGAGCATCGGGTAGCCGTCGGGCGTGAAACTCTCCGGCCCGTTGACCATCGTCTTGATGCCGACGGTTTCGAGTGACGGCACACGAGCGACGGCGGCCTCGAGATGCTGGGTAAAGTGATCCCAGTCGTCGTCGAAGAGCTGAAAGGCGAAGTCAGGCGGGACGGTTGCCATGTCCCACGCGACCGGGTCCGGTTCATAGCCGCCGAAGGACAACCCGCCGACCTCTTCCTTGAAATACGTCCGCCGGTCCGGATCACGGATTGTTGGGGTGTCAGAACTAAGACCTTCGATCGGCTCGGTGATGACGTACTGGTGTTTCACCGGCTGGAGCGGAACGTCGACACCGGCCATGGCGCCAACCTGACGCGCCCACATGCCGGCGCAGTTTACCAGCG
Source organism: Pseudomonadota bacterium (assembly GCA_039816705.1). Lineage (GTDB taxonomy): Bacteria > Pseudomonadota > Alphaproteobacteria > Rhizobiales > CALHAX01 > CALHAX01. Next base: position 1,039 of record JBCBXF010000071.1, read on the forward strand.
TGTCGCAGGTGATCGTTCCCAGCGCGGTCTCAACACCGGTTATGCGACCGTGCGATAGCTCGATGCCACTGACACGCACACCCTCCAAAAGGCGCGCGCCATGCATGCGCGCACCCTTTGCGAGCGACATGGCAATGTCGGACGGATTGGCCTGACCGTCCGTTGCGAGGAAGCTGGCGCCGACAAGATCGTCGGTCGCAATGAACGGGCAGAGCGCATGCGCTTCAGACGGAGAAATAATATCCATCTGCATGCCGAAGCGCGCGGCGTTCTTTGCCCCCTCCTCAAACTCGGCAAGGCGATCCGCGTTGCATGCAAGCCTCAGACAGCCGGTCATTTTCCAACCGGTCGACAGCCCGGTCTCGGAGTCGAGCCTTTTGTAGAGCTCTACCGAGTGCTTGAGCATCTCCGTAACACCGGCCGATGATCGCAGTTGCCCGACCAGTCCGGCCGCATGCCACGTCGAGCCCGAGGTGAGCTGATTTTGCTCGAGCAGGACGACGTTGGCGTTGTGGTCGCGGGCGAGATGATAGGCGGTTGCGCAGCCGACAATGCCGCCCCCAATGATGACGATCTGAGCGTGGGTCGGGAGGTTGTCCCGGTCGCGTTCTGTCACCATGATCACCCGTGTTGCATCTGCCGGCTAGCGCAGATACCCGCAAAAACGCTGGATCCGCTTGCAGGCTTCTTCCAGCGCTTCGGTCGACGTCGCATAGGAAATGCGAAAGAAGGGTGAGAGGCCGAAGGCGGCGCCGTGCACTGCGGCGACCCCTTCTTCTTCGAGCAAGGCGGTGACGAAGGCTTCGTCATCGGTAATCTCTTTGCCACCTTCACTTGTCTTGCCAATGCAGCCTTCGACGGAGGGGTACACGTAAAATGCACCCTCCGGTGTCAGGCACTCGATACCGTTTGCCTGATTGAGCATCGAGACCACCAGATCGCGGCGTTTGTGAAAGGCGTCCGCGCGTTCTGGAATGAAATCCTGCGGGCCATTGAGCGCTTCGACGGCCGCAGCCTGGCTGACGGACGACGGGTTGGATGTCGATTGCGACTGGAGCTTGCGCATTGCGGCGATTAGTTGCTCCGGTCCTCCGGCGTATCCGATGCGCCAACCGGTCATCGCGTACGCCTTTGACACGCCATTCATTGTGAGCGTGCGGTTACGCAGTTTCGGCTCGACCTGGACAGGTGTCACGAACGTGAAGCCGTCATAGGTCAGGTGTTCGTACATATCGTCAGAGAGGATCCAAACGTGGTCATGTCGAAGCAGGACATCTGTCAGCGCCTTGAGTTCGTCGTGGGTGTAGGCTGAGCCGGTCGGGTTCGACGGTGAGTTGAACACAAGCCACTTCGTCTTCGGCGTGATCGCGGCTTCCAGTGCTGTCGCGGTGAGCTTGAACGCGTCTGCCTTGGTGGTCTCGATGACCTTCGGCTCGCCACCGCTTAAAAGCACCATGTCGGGATAGGACACCCAGTAGGGCGCGGGAATGATCACCTCATCGCCCGGATTGAGCGTTGCGCCGAAAGCGTTGAACAACACCTGCTTGCCGCCGGTGCCGACGGTTATCTCGGACAGAGAATAATCCAGCCCGTTCTCTCGTTTGAACTTGTCGCAGATCGCCTGCTTGAGATCGGGCGTGCCGTCGACGGCGGTGTACTTTGTATCGCCTGCGTTGATGGCTGAGATCGCTGCCTGCTTGATATTCTCCGGCGTGTCGAAATCCGGTTCGCCGGCACCGAGCCCAATCACGTCCTTGCCCGCCGCCTTCAGCTCACGTGCCTTCTGGCTGACCGCAATGGTCGGGGAGGGTTTTACGCGAGAGAGCGTGTCGGCGAGAAAGGCCATAGCGGCGTGTCCTTGAGGAGATGGTCGATAGCGCGCTGGTGTGCAGGCGCGTTGCATGACGCGCCGCGGACCCTACGCCTCGGCGGTTTCCGCATCAAGCAGCGCAATCATCGGAGAATGTTTGTTCGGCCAAAACAAAAAAGCACGCCCAATCGGGCGTGCGGTGTTTCGTGTCCGAGCGTCTTCGGCGCATTCGCCGAGGCAACGCGATGTCGGATGACCCGGAGGTTCGCAGCTGGTCGCGCTTAGCGGGTGGCCGAGAAAATGCTCGTCACGAGCGTGCGGATACCTGCATCCGTGTATCCATTTGAGCGGGCTGCCATCATGCGCGCGTCATTGACGTTCAACGCGTTCGGCGCGGTGCGGGTTGCGGCGTAGAGATCGAGAAAAGTTGCCATCTGACTGCTCCATGTCTGGTCGTTGGCAGGGTGTCGTTGCCTCTTCATGTGTGTGATTTTCCCGATTGCACCAGAGCCGCTTACACTGATCTGATATGCGATGCGTGCAGAGGTTTCTGGCACGGCAATTTCGCGGCGAAACCTGCCGGTTGGGCCAGCTACGGCCGCCGTTCTTTCGCGTTCAGGCCGCCAGTGCGCTTCTCCTGTCGCATTGAGGGTGGGACGCCGCTTGCGGGTTTCGTTTGCTGCAACTCCCAACCCGCCATAGAGTGCCGGTAAGAGTTGATTCCGGCATTCCGCCTGAGGTGTGCGCGCGGCACTGGTCGTGTGCACAGTAGATCCAGGCGCTGGGGGTTCTATTGGACGGGTCGCGCGATGATAGCGGCCCTGCTGATCCGGCTGGCGAGACGACGGGTTTCCTTGGAAGCTCTGGATCGCAAATGCCGGGCGGTGAGGGGTCAGATACGGCGAACGCGCACGCGTCCGCCGCCGCCCCTGCGAACCCCGATCCAGCGGCAGGACCTGCCTCGTCGCTGCCTTCAACTGCCACACGGCCCCAAGACCAGCACGGGAGAACGCGCCAACCGCGGGTCCCGTCTCGACGTGCATCACGGATGCGCGAAAACGAGCCGCGCGACGGCAAAGGCGCACGCGCGAAAAAGCACCAGGCAGGCCCAGCATCGCATCACGAGCCGAACAAGCCAGCTGCCAACGCCGGCCGTGCCAAGCCGAACCATCGCCGCAAACCACATTCTCGGCGCGATGACGGGCCAACGTATGCTGCGCTCGATCTCGGTACGAACAACTGTCGTCTCCTCGTCGCTCGACCCTCGCGCCGCAGCTTTCTCGTTGTCGATGCGTTTTCGCGGATCATCCGGCTCGGCGAAGGGGTCACCCGCACCGGTCGCCTTTCGGAAGAGGCGATGACGCGGACGATCGGCGCTCTCAAAGTCTGTGCTGACAAGATGATCAGACGCGATGTTCAGCGTTCTCGCCTGATTGCCACCGAGGCCTGCCGCATGGCGGACAATGGGGAGGAATTCGTCGCACGCGTTCGCGAAGAGGCTGGCATCTCGCTGGAGATCGTGAGCCGGGAGACGGAGGCAAAGCTCGCGGTTTCTGGATGCGCGTCTCTTATCGATCAGAGCTGTGACTGGGCGCTTGTCTTCGATATCGGAGGCGGCTCGTCCGAACTCATCTGGCTCGACCTGCGTCGGCGGCGCAAACGCACGCGTCGCACACTGCACGATCGCGTTGATGCGCAGGACTGCATCGACTGCTGGACGTCACTCCCCGTCGGGGTCGTAACTCTGGCGGAGCGCTTTGGCGGCCAGTTCGTGACCGAGAACATTTACGAGCAGATGGTGACTTATGTCTCCGGGTTGCTCGCAGACTTCGAGGCCAAGCATCAGGTTGCACGACGCACATCTGGATCGCGGCGGCACTTCCTCGGCACTTCGGGTACGGTCACAACGGTTGCAGGCATTCATCTGGAACTGCCGCGTTATGATCGCCGCAAGGTCGATGGATGCTGGCTTGCCGTTTCCGATGTGCGGCGTGTGACGGACCGGCTGGCGGCCATGGATTATGACGGGCGCGTTGCCGAACCCTGCATTGGGAAGGACCGCGCCGATCTTGTTTTGGCCGGGTGTGCCATACTCGAGGCCATGCTGCGTCTCTGGCCGTGTGAACGGTTGCGCGTTGCCGATCGAGGATTACGCGAAGGCATTCTCGCCACGCTGATGGCCGACGACGGGGTCTACCGGAACCAGCGCAAACCGCGCCAAGGCAAACCGTGGCGATCATGAGCCGCAAAAAAAGTGATAGTGGTGTCAAAGGGAAGCGCGCAGCTGGCGGACCACGGAAATCTGCGCCGGCAGCCGGTAGCTCCGTTGGCAATGTGGCCGGCAACAAGGTCGGGCAGAAAGTTGGCTCGGGAAAGCGCAGTCTTGCAACGCGTGTCAAAACCGCGAAGGGACGTCGGATCTCGTCAACCCGCTGGCTGAAGCGGCAACTCAACGATCCGTATGTCGTCTCGGCCCGTGAGCAGGGTCTACGCTCACGCGCGGCATTCAAGCTGATGCAGATCCAGGAGAAGTTTGAGATCCTCTCGCCGGGCAATTGCGTTGTCGATCTGGGTGCAGCGCCTGGGGGGTGGAGTGTGCTGGCATCGGACTGGGTGCGCTCTGTCGAGGGCAAAGGTCATGTGGTGGCGCTTGATCTCGTGGAAATCGAACCGGTGGCTGGTGTCACGTTCCTGCGGATGGACTTCATGGACGATGATGCGCCGGATCGCCTGATTGCAGCGCTGGATGGTCGACGCGCCAATGCCGTGATTTCCGACATGGCCGCGCCTTCGACCGGGCACAAGCAGACGGATCACCTGCGAATCATCGGGCTTTGCGAAGCGGCGCTCGAGTTCGCGCGGGAGGTGCTCGCCCCCGACGGCGTGTTTCTCGCCAAAGTGCTGCAGGGCGGCGCAACGAATGATCTTCTCAACGCATTGAAGCGGGACTTTTCAAAGGTCCGCCATATCAAACCGGACGCCAGTCGCGCCGACTCATCCGAGTTATTCGTGCTTGCGACCGGGTTTCGTGGCACCCCATCAAACGACTGATCCCGGCACGTATTGTGCTATCCTCCGCATTCGAAAACTTGCAGCGGCGGCCAGGCTGACCGACACCGCCACGCACTGCCCGAAACGACACCCCATGCCACAGCGCCGTCTCTCCGCGATCCTTGCTGCCGACGTGGTCGGCTACTCCCGCATGATGCATGCGGATGAGGTCGGCACGCTTGCCCGGCTCAAGGCTTATCGTAACGAGGTGTTCAATCCCGTTGTGGCGGAGCACGGGGGGCGCGTTGTGAAACTGATGGGCGACGGCATGCTGGTTGAGTTCCAGTCCGTCGTCGATGCGGTCAACGCAGCTATAACGATCCAGGAAGCCGCTCAGGCTGCGCCGGACGAAACGCTGCAACTTCGAATCGGTATCAATTTGGGTGACGTCATTGTCGACGGAGATGAAATCTACGGTGAAGGCGTCAACATCGCATCGCGGCTCGAGGCTCTTGCTGAACCGAGTGAGGTTTGGGTGTCGGCCGTTGTACACGAGAGCGTGCGCAAGCGTGTTGGCTCACAGTTTGTCGATGCCGGTTTGCAAGCCCTTAGGAACATCGAACAGCCAGTCCATGCCTTTCGATGGGCCGGCGACCAGGTCTCCGACGCAGCGCCGAGCCGTTTTTCCATCCCGTCCAGAGCCGTGGATGGAAATTCGCCGCCACCTTCAGAAACTGACGGATCACCGCGCGGGATCGGTGGGATTGCGTCACTTGGCGTTGCCGCTGCATTCGCGACGGCGATCGCTGTCAGCGTGATGGTGTTCTCCAGAAGCAACGAGACACCAGAGCTGACAGTGAGCGAGCCTGCGGCTGAAGGGGCAACGACGACGGCCGCTCCCGAAGCACCTATTGGTGACGTGCCGAAGGCCAACCAGCCAGCCACGCAAACCGTCGATCCGGACGTCGCCCCTCGGTCCGAGACACCACCCAACGGGAGCGACGCCGGGGCAACTCCGGAGAGTGAGCCCGCGGGTACGGGTGCTGAGTCCGTGGGGGCCGTGGTGATATCCCCCGATACCGAAACGACTGCAGCAAACGGCGAGACGGCCGAGAGCAGCAGCTCAGTCGTGGCGTCGGAGCCTAGGACCCCGGAGGAAACGGAGCCTCTCATGGACGAAGCTCTCCGGCGTTTCCTCAAAGGCAAAACCCTCAGTGGCGGCGCTGATTTTGGGGGCGACCGGTTTGCCATCAAGTTCGCCGACAGCGGCCAGTTCGAAGGAAAGGTCTCCTTCAACGACTCGTTCGGCAGCGCCGGCATCGACGGCGGCCAATGGCAGGTGGTTGGCGATCAGCTCTGCGTCGCGTTCAACACGCTCGCCCAGGGACGGCGGTTGTGCGCCAGCGTGGTGCAGGATGGTGACGCGTTCACGTTCCGCGCTCCCGATGGTGGCGCGCGGGCGTGGTCGATGGCCGAATGATGCGGCGAGACGCGATACGCGGGCGTCTTTCCCTTGTGACGAACGCCTGCTAGAGCACCGTCCATAAATCTCGCTCAACTCTGGCGTTTCAGGAGACCGGCACATGAACAAGGGTGCGGGCCTGCTCGGGCTACCCGTTGCATTGACGTTCGACGATGTGCTGATGCGGCCTGGCCCGTCGGAAGTTTTGCCGGGCGATGTGAACGTCGCATCGCGCATCACACGCGACATCACGCTGAACATCCCGATCCTTTCAGCGGCGATGGACACGGTGACCGAAGCCGGGTTGGCGATCGCGATGGCACAGTCCGGCGGGATCGGCGTCATACACCGCAATCTCGAGCCGGATGAACAGGCGGCAGAAGTTGCCAAGGTAAAGCGTTTTGAATCCGGAATGGTCGTCAATCCGGTGACGATGACACCGGACGCCACACTCGCCGATGCGCTGTCATTGATGGCGCACCACAAGATCTCCGGCATTCCTGTCGTCGAGACACCCGCGGATGGGGAGCGTGCCGGCAAGCTGGTTGGCATCCTGACCAACCGGGACGTGCGCTTTGCTGACAATCCGGACCAGCCGGTCTCCGAGTTGATGACCCGAGATGTCATCACCGTGGGTGAACACCACGACCCGTTGGAAGCCAAACGCAAGTTGCACCAGCACAGGATCGAGAAGCTGGTGGTGGTGGATGATGCGCATCGCTGCATTGGCCTGATCACGGTGACGGACATTGAGAAGGCCGCTAACCATCCCAATGCCTGCAAGGACGAGCAGGGGCGCTTGCGTGTTGCCGCGGCAACGACGGTTGGCGACGGTGGCTACGAGCGGACCGAGCGGCTGATCGATGCCGATGTCGATCTGGTTGTGGTGGACACCGCGCATGGCCATTCGTCGCGCGTGTTGGAGAGTGTGGCGCGCATCAAGAAGATGTCGAACAAGGTGCAGGTGATAGCCGGGAATGTGGCAACAGCGGACGGTACGAAGGCGCTGATCGATGCGGGTGCGGACGCTGTTAAAGTTGGGATTGGGCCAGGTTCCATCTGCACGACGCGGGTCGTCGCGGGTGTGGGTGTGCCACAACTGACCGCCATCATGGAATGCGCGAGCGCGGCGCAGGCGACGAATACGCCTGTCATCGCCGACGGCGGGATCAAGCTCTCTGGCGACCTTGCAAAGGCGATCGCAGCGGGCGCCGATGCGGCAATGATCGGCTCGCTCCTTGCGGGGACAACGGAGAGCCCCGGCGAGGTTTATCTTTACCAGGGACGCTCGTACAAATCCTATCGGGGCATGGGCTCGGTTGGAGCAATGGCGCGTGGCTCAGCGGATCGCTACTTCCAACAGGAGGTGAAAGACAGCCTCAAACTGGTTCCTGAGGGGATCGAAGGCCAGGTGGCGTTCAAAGGTCCCGTGTCTGCCGTGCTTCATCAGCTGGTTGGCGGCCTGCGGGCGTCGATGGGTTACACCGGATCGGCCACAATCCCTGATCTTCAGGAGCGTGCGGAGTTTATTCGTATTTCCTCCGCGTCGCTGCGGGAAAGCCACTCTCATGATGTGACGATCACACGGGAAAGCCCAAACTATCCGATGGCGGGCTAATATCTTCTCGACGCTTCTGACTACTGTTCGTTTCCGCTTACGCAGGATCTCCTGATGGCAGCGCATGACCTTTTCTTCCCCGCGCTTGCGCAGGTCGGTATTACATTTTTTCTCTTGATCTGGATGGGTCGGGTTCGGCTGCGGGCGCTCGGTGGCGAGAAAGTGCGCGTCGCGCAGATTGCGCTCGGGCAGCGGGCCTGGCCGGAACATGCGCAACGGGTGAGCAACGCGTTTCACAATCAGCTCGAGATGCCGATCCTTTTCTATGCTGCGCTCCTGTTTGGCATGCAGTTTCAGCTGGCGAGCGGATGGTTCGTGCTGCTGGCCTGGCTGTTCATCGCATCACGGCTTGCGCATCTGTTCTTTCATATCACCGGGCGCAATATCCACGCGCGGTTCGCCGCGTTCTGTGCGGGGGCGTTGGTGCTCGTTCTTATGTGGATCATGCTCGGCATCAGCGTCGCCTTGACTGCCCCTGCCGGGGTGACGTGAGCGATGCGTCCCGGCGGACGGATCGAGGCCGCAATTACTGTTCTCGACGACATCCTCACTTACCATCGCCCGGCCTCTATCGCGCTTGCCGACTGGGGGCGCAGACATCGCTTTGCCGGTTCGGGGGATCGGGCAGCGATCGGCACACATGTCTATGACACGCTTCGCAGGCGGGCGTCGGCCGCTTGGGTGATGGACGATGCGACACCACGGGCGCTTATGCTGGGCGCTCTGGCGTTATCGCCGGATATGTCGATTGATTCGATCGCGCTGCTGTTCGACGGGTCGCAACACGCCCCTTCCCCGTTAAGCGACAACGAACGGGCACGCCTTCGATATGCGTCTCAGATCGAGGATGCGCCGCCGCATGTTCAGGCCGACGTTCCGGAGTGGCTATGGTCGGCCTTTGAAGATGCATTCGAGGATGAGGCGGTCGCTGAGGGAACATCGCTTGCGATGCGTGCGCCGACCGATCTGCGCGTCAACGCGCTGAAAGCGGACATGGACAAAGTTACGAAGGCACTTGGCAAAGTGAAAACGGTCCCTGCCTCGATTGCACGCCTCGGGGTGCGTCTTCCGGCACCGACGGGCAGCGGTCGCACACCAAACGTCCAGAACGAAGCGGCCTTTCAAAAAGGATGGTTCGAGGTCCAGGATGCGGGCTCGCAGATCGTGGCCGATCTCGTCTTCGCCAGACCGGGCGAACAGATCCTTGATTTCTGCGCAGGCGCCGGGGGCAAGACACTTGCGCTTGCAGCGGCGATGGAGAACCGCGGCCAGATCCATGCGTACGACAGCGACAAATCCCGCCTTGCCCCGATCCATCAACGTCTCAAGCGCGCTGGCGTGCGGAATGCGCAGGTACACACACCAACAGCTGATGGACCCCTGCACGATCTCGCCGCGCTCGTCGGGCGGATGGACCGCGTGGTGATCGATGCGCCATGCACCGGCACCGGTGTCTGGCGGAGACGGCCAGACGCGAAGTGGCGGGTCAGTGCGGAGGCGCTTCAGACACGGACACTGCAGCAGCGCGCGATACTCGATGACGCACGCAACTTTGTGAGACCGGGTGGTTATCTCTGTTACATCACGTGCTCCGTGCTGCCGGCCGAAAACGAGCAACAGGTCCACACGTTCGTCAACGAAAACCCCGACTTTGAACTGGTGTCAGCGGAGGAGGCATGGCGTGAGCTGTTCGGCATGGACGCACCGTCGCCATGGTCGGATGATCTGGTGTCGCTGCGGCTTACACCTGCTGCGACAGATACTGATGGATTTTATTTCGCCGTGATGGAGCGGCGCGACGCGGAGTGACCTGGTGCCTCTCTTTCCACGACGGAAAACCAGCAGTGACGTGAACGAGCGCCCGGACACCTGGGCCTTTCTGCTCTGGTTCATCATCTTTGCGATGCTAACAATGGTCGCCGCGTTCTCCGGCGCCAAGTTCGCTCCGGGCGAATGGTACGACACGATCGCGAAACCCGGCTGGACGCCGCCCGGTTGGGCGTTTCCCGTGGTTTGGTCGATCCTCTATCTCTTCATTGCCATCGCCGGCACGCTTGTCTTTTTGAAGCGCGGCGGCGGCACGATCGCGATGCTGTTCTGGACTGCACAACTCGTGGTCAACGGGCTGTGGTCATTTGTGTTTTTCGGTCTCCAGCGGATTGATGCGGCATTGGTCGTTGTCACCGTGCTCGCGCTTTTGATCGTCGGCTTCATCAAATACGCGTGGCCGCACAGCCGAAAGGCCGCGCTGCTGTTCGTGCCCTATCTTGCTTGGGTGCTCACGGCCGCTGCGCTCAACTTTCATGTTTGGGCCCTCAACGGGTTCCCGATCGGCGTGTTTGTTCCCGGCGGGGCGCAGTCGGGCTGATTGCCGACTCGCGTCGAACCGGGTAGGTGCCTGTGATGACAGACCAAGCCCTCCCAACTGCGCGCGACGGCGCCGAGCGCTCCTCTTCACCGGCGGGCGATACTGCTGCTCAAGAGACGATCCTCATCATCGACTTTGGATCGCAGGTGACGCAGCTGATTGCGCGGCGCGTGCGGGAGGCGGGCGTCTACTCCGAGATAGTGCCTTTCAACGCCGCCGATGATGCGCTTTCCCGGCTCAATCCACGCGCCGTGATCCTTTCCGGCGGGCCAGCGAGTGTCACAGAGATGGGGACACCTCGCGCACCGGACTGGGTGTTCGAGGCGGGGCTGCCGGTGCTCGGTATCTGCTATGGCGAGCAGACGATGGTTTCCCAAATGGGGGGCGGCGTCGAAGGCGGGCATCACCGTGAGTTCGGTCGCGCCGAACTGGAGATAACCAGTGACACGCCGCTGTTTGCGGGCGTTTGGCAGGCGGGCGAAAAACACCAGGTCTGGATGAGCCATGGTGACCGCGTAACGGCACTGCCCGACGGCTTTGAAGTGGTCGGTGTTTCGACCGGAGCCCCGTTTGCGGCGATCGCGGACGAAAATCGCAATATGTATGCGGTGCAGTTTCACCCGGAAGTCGTGCACACGCCGGACGGTGAAAAACTCTTACGTAACTTCGTGCATCGCATCGCCGGGTGTGCGGGCGATTGGTCGATGACGCATTTTCGTGACAGCGAGATTGCCCGGATCAAGGCGCAAGTTGGAGATGGACGCGTCATCTGCGGGCTATCGGGCGGGGTTGATTCCGCTGTCGCCGCAGTGCTGATCCACGAGGCAATCGGCGATCAACTGACCTGCATCTTCGTTGATCACGGGTTGATGCGACTTGATGAAGGTGCGGAGGTCGTGCGCCTGTTCCGCGAGCACTACAATATTCCACTTGTACACGTGGAGGCGGGAGACCGGTTTCTCTCCGCGCTTGACGAGGTAACGGACCCGGAGCGCAAGCGGAAGACTATCGGCGGGCTGTTCATCGACGTTTTCGATGAAGAGGCTGGCAAGCTCGGCGGCGCTGAGTTTCTTGCGCAAGGCACACTGTACCCGGATGTGATCGAGAGTGTCTCTTTTACCGGTGGGCCGTCCGTCACCATCAAGTCTCACCACAATGTCGGCGGATTGCCAGAGCGGATGAACCTGAAGCTTGTCGAGCCGCTGCGAGAGCTTTTCAAGGATGAGGTCCGTTCGCTCGGTCGTGAGCTCGGGTTGCCGGAACATTTTGTCGGTCGCCATCCGTTCCCGGGGCCAGGGCTCGGCATCCGGATTCCAGGTGCTGTGACGCCTGACAAAGTGAAAATCCTGCAGGAAGCTGACGCGGTTTATCTCGACGAGATCCGCAGAAGCGGGCTGTACGACGATATCTGGCAGGCATTTGCGGTGCTGCTCCCCGTGCAGACAGTCGGGGTGATGGGTGACGCGCGGACATATGACTTCGTCTGCGGGCTGCGGGCTGTTACCAGCGTGGATGGAATGACGGCGGATTATTATCCGTTCGATCATGCCTTTCTCGGACGTGTTGCAACGCGCATCATCAATGAAGTGCGCGGCATCAATCGTGTCGTTTATGATGTCACCAGCAAGCCGCCCGGCACGATTGAATGGGAGTGAGTGCCGCCACTAAAGTGGGTGCTTCGCGAGCAGATGTGTCGCCAGAGCGTCGCCACTTTCCCACGCCGCCTCGACACGCCCGCGGATGCACCAGTCTCCAATGGCGAACAACGATTTTTCCTCCGCAGCAAGAAAGGGTTGGCCAAGTGGCGTGACAACGCGGGCATAGCGCCAGCGGTGAGCGACGGCATCGATGATCGTCGGGATCGGTGTGTCGGGTGCCACAATCTCGATTTTTGATCGGAATGCGCCGACCAGCTGATCACAGACGTCTCCCCGCTCCAACTCGAGGTTATCGCGCGACCAACCCGTGCCGGCCTGTATGACCCAAGCGTCCGGCGCATCGTTGCGATCCGGTTTCGATGAGTTGCGTGCGATCCATCCAATCGCGCCATCGGCTGCGTTGCCCTCGGCCCGCCAGACATCGAACGGCACTTCGAGCGGGCTCTCG
>JBCBXF010000072.1:0-12956 GCA_039816705.1 Pseudomonadota bacterium
CATGACCTGCCCCAGCCCGCCGCGATAGGTCCCCGGCCCGCCACTGTCCGGCCGCAGCTCCTTGCGCCAGATCACGACAGGTCCCGTGTGCTCGGTTGCCTCAACCGGCATCGTCATCACACCGGAGGGAAAAGCGGTGGCGTTCAGACCATCAAGCGACGGCCGCGCACCAGAACCACCTGAGTTGAAGGTCAGCACTTCCGCACGCGTGACACCGTCGCCAACATCTGGATCAGACGCAAGGGCATCAGACCTTGGGCGCAGACTGACCTGGAAGTTGCACAACGCCCCCGCCCCCTCGGCCTGAACTTTACCAGGGAGAATTTTCTCCAATGCGGCAAACACTGTGTCCGGGATCATATGCCCGATCACATGGCGCAGGCAGACCGGCGCAGGGTGCACCGCGTTCACAACGGTATCGCGCGGTGCCGTCACCTCGAACGGTGCAAGTGACGCAGCGTTATTCGGAATATCGGGTGCGATCAGACATTTCAGCGCGTAGCAGGCATAAGCCTTCGTGTAGACAAGCGGGACATTGATCCCTTTCTTGTCCACGGGCGACGAGCCCACAAAATCCGCAATGATACGCGTGTCCTCGACCGTGAGCTTGACGCACAGATCAATCGGGGTGTCGTAGCCATCGATCCGCATCGCCCCCTCAGCGACATCACGTGGAAGCGCCGCGATCCGCTCGATCGTCGCACGGCGCGAGTTTTCGAGAATGAAGTTCGCGATCTCGCCAAGATCGTCGAGCGCAAACTCTCGCAGCATATCAACCAGCCGACGATGGCCGATTTCGTTGCAGGTCGAGAGCGCATAAAAATCCCCAACCAGCTGATCAGGCTCACGGACATTCTCGCGCACGATACGGATCAGCGTCGTATCGACAATCCCTCGCTCAGCGAGCTTCATGATCGGCAGCGCGAGCCCTTCTTCATAGACCGACGCCGCATCGGCACCAAAACCGCGCCCGCCGATGTCGACGATATGTGCCGTACACGCGAAATAGCCGACCAGCACCCCGTGATGAAATGATGGTGTGACCACCGTGATGTCGTGGCGATGCCCTGTCCCTTTCCAAGGATCGTTGGTGATATAGACATCGCCCTCAAAAATATTCTCCGGGCCAATCTCCCGGATGAAATGGGGTACGGCATCCGCCATCGCATTGACGTGTCCCGGCGTACCTGTGACGGCTTGAGCCAGCATACGCCCGTCAAGATCATAAACTCCGGCCGACAGGTCACCCGCCTCACGAACAGAGGTCGAGAACGCGGTCCGCACCAACGCCTGTGCCTGCTCCTCGACGACCGAGATGAGACGGTTCCACATCACCTGCATCGCAACCGTGTCGAGCGCACTATTCTTCACCGATTGGCTCATAACGATTTTTCCTCCGGCGCCCGTGAGATATCAAGCGTTCCATCCGCCTGCATCACAGCAGCAAACCCGCGTGGAACAACAATGGTCGTCTCATCCTCGGTAATGACCGCAGGGCCCGCGATGCTGTGACCGACGCCGAGGGCATCGCGCGCGATCTCGCCGGAATCGCACAGTGCACGGCGCGAGGGATCAAAAAGCGTGCGCGAACTTCCCGCGGTGACCATGTTGCGGGTAGCAGACTCCGCAACGCGTTCCGGCGCATGCCGTGCGGTTGATGCGTCGGCAGCCCACACGGTAATCTCGGTATCGAGACCGGTCACCGTACGTGCAAAGAGCGCACGATACTCCTCCTCGAACGCTTCGAGAAATGCGTCGGCCTGCGGGCTTTCTACATGCGCCAGCGTAAGCGGCACGGGAATTTCCCACCCTTGCCCGATGTACCGCATGAACACCTTGAACGTGCAGCCAACATCTCCGTCCGGCGCGCAGGACGCGACGAAGCCGAGCGCTTCTTTGCGGAGATCGTCAAGAATAGCGCGCACCGCTGCTGGCTCGAACGCGGACATGCGCATATAGTGCGAACGCGTCGCCTCGAAGCTGAACGGCGCGCGCAAAAAGCCGATCGCGGAGCCAACACCGGCACCGGCCGGAACCAGCAATCGGTCGACGCCAAGCTTTTCGCAAAGCCGTCCTGCATGCAGCGGCGCCGCCCCGCCGAACGCGATCATGGTGTAACTTGCGAGATCCTCGCCATTCTCCACCGCGTGCACGCGCGCGGCATTAGACATGTTTTCATCCACCATCTCGGACACGCCGAACGCAGCCGCACTGGCATCCATTCCGAGAGGATCACCGACCGCATCAATCAGCGCACGTTGCGAATTCTCAATGTGCAGCGGTATTGCGCCGCCGGCAAAATTCTCCGCATCCAATCGGCCAAGCACAAGATCGGCATCGGTTACCGCAGGCCGTTCACCACCCTGCCCATAGCAGGCAGGACCCGGCTCGGACCCTGCACTCTCCGGCCCCACGCGGATCTGGCGCAAACTGTCGACCTGCGCGAGTGACCCGCCCCCGGCACCGATCTCCACCATATCAATCACGGGGATGGAAATTGGCATTCCGCTCCCCTTTTTGAACCTGTAGGTCCGCGCCACCTCAAAGACACGCGCCGTCTTCGGCGCCTGATCGCGGATCAGGCAGATCTTGGCCGTTGTGCCGCCCATGTCGAAGGACAACGCCTTGTCCACACCAAACCGCCCCGCAATATCAGCGGCAAAGATCGCTCCACCTGCCGGACCGCTCTCTACCAGTCGGACCGGAAACTCGCAGGCACTTGCAAGCGAAATGATACCGCCACCGGAGTGCATCAGGAAAATCGGGCAGGACGCTCCGGCATCGGCCAGGCGGGCGCCGAGACGGCCAAGGTAACGCGCCATCATCGGTTTGACGTAGGCGTTCGCAACAGTCGTGTTGAAACGCTCGTACTCGCGCATCTGTGGTGACACGTCCGCGCTGAGCGACACCGCAACGTCGGGGAGCCGCGCCCGCAGCGCATTCCCCACCGCGCGCTCGTGTGATGCATCGAGATAGCTATGCAGCAGACCGACCGCGACGCTCTCATACCCGCGGGCCGCAATCGTTTCGACGACGGCATCGATCTCCGCATCGTCAACGGGGATCAACTCATCTCCGTTCGCAGCCAGGCGTCCGGTCACCGTGTAGCGATGATTGCGCGCCAGCAGCGGCTTCGGCAGTTCGAGATCCAGATCATACTGCTCGAACCGGCTCTCCGTGCGCATTTCGATGACGTCACGAAAACCGGCACTGGTGATGAACGCCGTCTTCGCGCCACGCCGCTCGATCAGCGCATTCGTGGCGAGCGTTGTGCCGTGGATAATGTGAGTAATGTCAGCGGGCGAAATACCGGCGCGGTCGCAAACAGTCGCGAGCCCTTCGAGGATCGCATCTTCCGGCGCAGCATATGTCGTCAGCACCTTTGTCGAAAACAGCGCGCCGTCGACCTCCAGCACGGCATCGGTAAACGTGCCGCCGATGTCGGCGCCGAACTTGACCTGACTGGCTGCCACCGCGCACCTCGACCCGCCCAACTCAACATTGCTGGCAAACTTAGAGAGGTTTCCTCATGAGTGCGAGCGCGGAACGATCGGTATGTGAGCAAGCCCCAGTTCATCTTCCAGCACGCCCGCCGCAGCAAGCAGCGCAGCCTCACCGCGTGAGCGCCCAACCATCTGCAGCCCCACCGGCAACCCCTCACGGGTAAACCCGCACGGCAGTGACAGCGCGGGATGACCAATCAACGTGATCGCATAGACGATCGCCAACCAGTCGATATAGGTTTCGAATTTCACTCCGTTGCACGACGAGACGAAGCGCTCTTCAATCGGAAACGGCGGGACGATCGTCGCCGGCGTAAGCAGCAGATCGTACGTCTCGAAAAACGAAGCTGCGCCCGCGATCATGTCCGCGCGCCCACGTTGCGCTACGCCAATCTCACCAGATGTCAGTGCGAGTCCCTTTTCGATGTTCCAGATCACCTCGGGCTTGAGCGCATCACGATGCTCAGCCAGCAGGTCGGACATACCGGTCGCGTATGCGTGCGCCCGCAACACCTGGAACACCTCATGCGCCTGCGAGACATCCGGCGCTGCCTCTTCGACGATCACCCCAAGCCCTTCGAAGCGCAAAGCAGCTGCCCGACAGATGTCGGCAACCTCCGGGTCAACGGGCGCGATGCCGAGATCGGACGAGAACGCAATGCGCGCCGGGCGATGACGCGCCGCTGCCGCCTTGCGGAACGTCCGCGCCGGCGCGTCCAGCGACAAGGGTTCACGCGGATCATGACCACACATCGCATCCAAAAAGAGTGCCACGTCATCGACTGTCCGCGCCATCGGCCCGTCTGTGCTCAGTGGGTCGAACGGATCAGCACACGGCCCGCTCAGAACGCGACCGGGACTTGGGCGGAGACCAACGACGCCACAGAAACTCGCTGGATTGCGGAGCGAGCCGCCCATGTCCGAGCCATGCGCCAGCCACGCCATGCCCGTGGCAAGCGCGACCGCGGAGCCACCGGATGATCCGGCAGCTGAGAGTCTCGTGTTCCAGGGATTACGGGTCGCACCGAACACCTCGTTGAAGGTGTTCGCGCCGGCACCGAACTCGGGCGTGTTCGACTTCGCGTAGACGATGCCCCCCGACGCCTCGATCCGTTCCACCCCATGTGACGATCGGTTCGGGATGTGTTCGGCAAAGATGGGCGAGCCGGAGGTCGAGCGCACGCCCGAAACAGCACTGAGATCCTTGATGACAACCGGAAGGCCATGCAGAGGGCCATACGTCTGGCCGACCAGTGCCCTTGCGTGGTCGCGTGCCCGGTCGAAACAAAGCGTCGGGAGAGCGTTTACCGAAGTATCGACGGCCTCAATACGTTGCTGGAGCGCGTCGATCAGATCCGCAGGCGAAACCGCACCATTGACCAGAAGCGCGACAACCTCTGTTGCGCTCTTCTCGATCAACGACACGGCAAGGGACGCAGACTAGCGCGGCGCGCGCTTCGCGAGGATACGCTGCAGGGTCCGGCGATGCATGTTCAACCTCCGCGCCGTCTCTGACACGTTGCGATTGCAAAGCTCATAGACACGCTGGATGTGTTCCCATCGTACGCGATCTGCACTGAGTGGATTTTCCGGCGGCGCAGCTTTCTGATTAGGCGGCGCAAGAAGTGCTTTGCACACATCGTCAGCGTCCGCCGGCTTCGAAAGATAATCGACCGCGCCGAGTTTGACCGCAGAGACTGCCGTCGCAAAGTTACCATAGCCAGTGAGCATGATCGCCCGCGCATCCGGGCGAATGCGTTTCAGCTCTTCGATCACGTCCAGACCGTTCCCATCGCCGAGACGCATGTCAATCACCGCGAAGGCCGGCGGATTGCTACGAATTTCCGCCATGCCATCGGCAACGCTCGAGACCATCCGCACATCAAAGCCGCGGTTCTCCATGGCCCGACCAAGACGGGCGACGAAAGGCTGGTCGTCGTCGACAATCACAAGTGTCGCATCGTCCGGCAGCGCAGGGTCCGGTGTGTTCGTCTGAGTGCCTACGGCGGGTTCTGCGGTCGCAATATCCATCTGCGTGTCCTCGATCTGCGGCGGCTGTGAGCGGTCAACGGCGGTCACAGTCTCGCCTCACAAGTGTTCCGCAGATATGTGTGTCTGCGGCACATTGTTCAATATACGCAACGTCAAGCCCGCCCGATCAGGCGTTGCAGATGTCGACGTGGTTACGCGGCTGGCGCCGGACCATCAGTGATCGGGCCCTCAGCGGACCCCAAGTCTTCAGCACGCGTGTAACCATCAGATGCGACACCCGCCGCTTCTTCCCGATTGTCCAGGCCTTGCTCGCCCATGTCCGGGCGTGCCTCAAAATCCGACCGACGCCACACAAGTCGCACGACAGCACCATGCGCCGGCGGAAAACGGTTGCCGATCGTGATGTTGGCGCCCGAGCGTTCGAGCAACGTGCTGGCGATGAAAAAGCCGAGCCCAAGGCCGGCGTGATCTTCATCTGAGTTGCGATCGAGCGTGCGCGCGAGCGGCCGCGTCGTCAGGTATGGCTCACCGAGTGTTTCGATCACGTGTTGCGCAAACCCCGGACCATCGTCCGCAATCACGATCGAGACGTCATTTTCATCCCACTCAGCCGACACGCGCACCGTCGTTTCCGCAAAATCCGCGGCGTTCTCTACGATATTGCTCAGCCCATGCAGCACGCCGGGCGAGCGCCACGAGACCGGCTCCTTGCGCGCAGCAGCGTCAAGGCCATCTGCCGGACCAACGTTCAATTCGATCTCGGCATCAAAGACGCGATACGGTTCAACGGCCTCCTCAATAAGATGTGAAAGCGGCAGATGCCCGTGTAGCGGATCCCCCGAGTTGCCGATACTCGACAGAGAGTTGAGAATTTCACGGCAGCGCAACGTCTGCGATTTTAAAAGCGCAATGTCCTCCGCGTTCGGCCCATTGGCCGGCATGGCGCGCTCCAGCTCGGTCGCGATCACGGCGATCGTGGCAAGCGGCGTCCCAAGCTCATGTGCCGCCGCAGCCGCGAGACCATCAAGCGCGTGAAGCTGTTTCTCACGTGCCAGCACATGTTCCGTCGCAGCGAGCGCGTCGGACATTGTCCGCGCCTCTGAGGCGAGACGGCGGGTGTAGAGCCCGATGAATGCCATGCCGCAAACAACGGATGCCCAAAGGCCAAGACTGTAGGCATGCGGTATGTCAAATTGCTCATTCTGCCACCAAGGCAAGGGCAGATGCACGAACAGCAAGGCTGTTGCGAGCACGAGCGCCAAGCCGCCGAGTAACAGCGTATAGCGCGCTGGCAGGGTGGTCGCCGAAACGGTGACGGGTGCGATCATCAGGTAGGCAAACGGGTTCTCCAGCCCACCTGTGAGATAGAGCAGGGACGCAAGCTGCAGCAGATCGTAGGTCAGAAGAAATGCAGCAAACCCGTCCGGCAGGCGATAACGCGTCGGAAACCGCATCATGAGCCACGCGTTCAACAGCGCGGAACATCCGATCAGCGCGAGGCATGCCGCGAAAGGCAAGGAAATGCCGAGATAAAGAAACGTCGTCACGACGGCGAGGAACTGGCCAACCACGGCAATCCACCGGAGGCCGATGATCGTTTGTAGTCGGGGGCGGCTGAGCGTGCCGTTGTCGGTGAGAGCGGTGATGAACTGCATGGCGAGACAAGAACGCCGAACCCGCGGGAGACGCAAGTTGATCACTGAAAACGCGTGAGGATGTTTTGACGCATGGCACGCACGCAATGGTGAACCGAGTTACGGCCTGGCGGCGTGGCCCGGCGGATGGTGGGCGTGCTATCCGGCGACATGCATCTGGCCATGCGCGACCTGTGCCAACCGCGATTTCAAACGGTGAGGAAAATTCGCAATGTCGATCCGTATCGTCGCCATCATCCTGAGCGCGTTTGTCGTCGGCGCAGGTGGTGCACTGCTCCTCAACAGTACGAGCACGGGTAGCGCCATCACATCATCCGGCGCGACAAAGACAACGGGAAAGGCGTTGATCGGCGGACCATTCCGGATGGTTTCTCACAAAGGTGAGGCTGTCACACACAAGACGCTTGAAGGTCGACACACCCTGATGTTTTTCGGCTTCACCCATTGCCCGGACATCTGTCCGGCGTCCCTGCAAGTGACGAGCGAAGCACTCGAGCTTTTGGGCGACACGGCAAAAGACGTGCAACCAGTCTTTGTCACGGTCGACCCCGGGCGCGATACGCCGGAGGTTCTTAAAAGCTATCTTGAAGATTTCGACGATCGCATCATCGGCCTGACCGGCACCGAGGCCCAGACCAACACGATCGCAAAGGCGTATCGGATATATCACGCCAAGGTTGCGGACCCGAACAGCGAGGGCGGTTACACAGTCGATCATTCCGCCTATCTCTACCTGATGTCGCCTCAGGGCGCTTACATCAAGCACTTCCCGCCGGCCGTTCAGGCAGAAGAACTTGCGGCCGGGCTAAAAGCTGCTCTACGAACCAGTTGAATTTCCTGACGCTTCGTCAACCCTGCTTGACAGCGCGACTGGACACCGCACGCCAGCAGCTTTACCCTTAACGTTTCGGCGCCTGCCGATTCGCGCGCGCGGTTTCTCGACCGCCGGGCGCAACAGTCTAGTCGTAGCGTCTGGTGCGTTGACGCTCGAAAGTGAGCTCAGCAAGCCGTGTCGGGGAGGGCACGTCGCGCTACGGCGTTTGGGGGATACCTGAATGCTTTATCACTGGTTCGAGATCGGCCATGCGGCCGTGAAACCGGCTCGGCTCGCCGCCGGTTCAGCGCGACTGATGCTGAATCATCCACTCAATCCGATCGCACACACACCGTACGGTCGCAGTGCAGCGGCCGCCTGCGAAGTTTTTGAGCGAACCACACGGCGCTATGCGAAGCCGGAGTTCGGCCTGACCGAGACGATCGTCAATGGCGAGGCAGTCTTGATCCGCGAGGATGTGGTCTACGAACATCCGTTCTGTGAACTCATTCGCTTCACGAAGGAAATGCCGGAAGATCAGGTGCGCGAACAACCGCGCGTCCTGCTCGTCTCCCCTATGTCGGGACACTTTGCGACGCTGCTGCGTGGGACCGTCGAAGCTTTCCTGCCGGACCACGAGGTCTACATCACAGATTGGCGCGATGCGCGTCAGGTGCCCGTCGCCTACGGCACCTTCGATCTTGACGACTACATTGACGTCGTTCGCGACATGTTGAGCGCGCTTGGCGGTGATGTTCATGTTGTCGCCGTCTGTCAGCCCTCCGTCCCCGTTCTCGCGGCCGTCGCATTGATGGAGGAATCTGACCATCCGCATGCGCCGAACTCGCTGACGATGATGGGAGGCCCAATCGACACCAGGATCAGTCCGACGGAAGTGAACAAACTTGCCGAGTCCAAAGGCACGGAGTGGTTCGCAAACAACGTCATCAATTCCGTGCCGTGGCCAAACCTCGGTTGCGGGCGTCGCGTCTATCCAGGCTTCCTGCAGTTGACCGGCTTCATGACGATGAATCTCGACCGTCATGTCCAAGCGCATCGCGATCTCTTCAACCATCTTGTGGAAGGCGACGGTGACAGCGCAGCCAAGCATCGTGACTTTTACGATGAATACCTCGCGGTCATGGATCTGACATCCGAGTTTTATCTCCAGACCATCGAAACAGTGTTCGTGGGCCATCATCTGGCCCGCGGAATGATGACCCACCGCGGTCGTCCTGTCCGGCCGGAGGCAATTCGAAATGTGCCGCTGTTCACCGTCGAAGGTGGCAAGGATGACATCACGGGCGCCGGCCAGTGTCGTGCAGCGCTGGATCTATGTGCCAACGTGCCAAAATCTCAGAAAACGCACTACGAGGCTCCGGGCGTCGGCCATTACGGCATCTTCAACGGTTCGCGCTTCCGAGAGATGATCCTGCCGAAGCTCAGCCGCTTTATCGCCAAGAACGAGCCGCCGGAGCGTGTGCGTCAGTCACGCGAAGTATTGCTGGAAATCGAGGCCGCTGGCATGCCGGATGGCGCTCTGTCGTGCGCACGCCGCCTACGCCGCGACGCACAGCATGCGCTTTCAGCACTAGAGACCGGCGCACTGCCAAAACTCCCTGGCCGCCGCGAATTCGATGCACCGAAGTCACGCGGGCGGAAAAAGTCGGTGACCAGACGTCGTCGACGCTCCCGGCAAACCGCAAGCGTCGCGTAACGCTAGGCCTTGGTGCGAAGGCTCAGAGCCTTCGCACGTCTTGTGTCAAAGTCTCGCCGTTCTCGTCAGAACAACGTCGAGGCTCGGTGGCTCTGCAACACGACACCCACCGGTTCGTTGCGTTCAAAAAATGAAGTGAAGCGTCACACGTGGTGGCCGTCGCGTTGCTTTGAATCGGCGCGCCGCCCCGACCTGTCTCGTTCCGAAGCGGAACAAAGCACAGGACACGTGTGATCCGACCTGTACGTGCCGAACGCAGACACTGCAGGTTTGCGTTGATGGGGGCTGAGAGATTTATGCGACGCACATATGCGCAGGGCGAACCCGCCACGGAGGAATTATCGGTCCCAGGTCTGCCGATACCGATCCGCATCAAACGGCATCCCCGCGCGCGCCGGATGACATTGCGCGTCAGCCAGTGCCGCAAGGGCGTCGTGCTCACGTTGCCACGCGCCTGCAAGTCGCGCGAGGCACACAGCTTCATCACGAAGAACATTCGCTGGATCAAGCAGCACCTGAACGCGTTGCCGGAAGAAGTGGCATTCACCAACGGAGCCGTCATACCGGTCCGTGGCACACCGCATGAACTCGCATTTGTCGGGCGTACCAGCGGACGCGGCGTCGTATGGCTCTCGCCTCGCCAAGAGGCCGTCGACAGGTTTTTCGAGGACGCGGCACCAGTGAGGGCGACCCAGGATTTTTCCTCCTCAACTAACCACGACATGTGCAAACTGAATATTGCAGGTGACGAAAAGCATGCCCCGCGCCGCCTTCAGGATTGGCTGATCAAACAGGCACGCCAAGACCTTACTGACCGTGTCGCCTTTCATGCCGATCGCCTCGGGCTGACCCCCAAACGCATTACTGTGCGGGATCAGTCGTCACGATGGGGCTCCTGCTCAACGACCGGCGCGCTGTCCTTTTCCTGGCGGCTCGTACTGGCACCACCTGATGTGCTCGATTACGTCGCTGCACATGAGGTCGCCCACCTGCGTGAGATGAATCACAGTGATCGGTTCTGGGCTCTTGTACGCCAGACGATGCCGGAGATGGATGCTGCGAAAAGCTGGCTGCGCCAAAACGGTGCGCATCTCCACGCCTACGGAAACTGACGCAAGATTTTTACTCCACCGCGTCAGCACCCGTTTCATGCGCTTCAAAACGCGCAGAAGCCCGCGCGACCTCGTCCATATCCAATGTAAAGCCAAGCCCCGCGCGCGCAGGCAGCGCCAACTTGCCCGCCTGTGGTGCGAGCGGCGGGTCAGCAACGATTGTATTGGCCAGCAGCTGCCACATGATCTGGTTGCCATCATCGAGATTTGGAATTGCGCGCGCCACGTGATGCTCTGCACAAGTGGTGATTCCGGTTGTCATGCTTGAGTGGATACAGATCTTCAGGCCGGCACCTTCGCAAATACCTGCTGCCTGGATCATTGGCCGGAGGCCCCCGATCTCGCGCGGCCCCACTGCCACCAAATCGGCAATACGATCGCAACACGCCTCAAAGACATCGTGGAGGGTAAAGACCGACTGGTCTGCACCGAGCGCGACCGATACCCGGTCCTTCAAGTGTCGCAGCGCGCCTTTCGACCAACTCGACGTCGGCTGTTCGATGTACTCGATGTCGAAACGCGTGAGCGCCGAGATCATTCGCAGCGCGGTTGCCGGGTCCCACGCTTCATTGGCATCCAACCGCAGCCGTGTCGGGCCGATCGCGGCCCGCACTTTCTCGACCGCCTCCATGTCATGTGCTTCACCGACCCCGACCTTGAGATAGATGATCGGGTGTCCTTCGCTCACAGCATGGCGGGCATCCGCCGCGAGCTCGTCAGGCGTATCGCCCTGAAGGAAATAAAAGTAGCCAACATCCTGACGCCGCGCGCCACCAAGCAGGTCCCAAACCGGACGATCCAACAGCTTACCAGCCAGATCAAGCGCCGCCATCTCTAGCCCGGCATAAATCTGATTGGCGAAACGCGGCATGTTCGCCCCGAATGCAAGAAAGTGCGCCCGCATCGTCTCGGCCTGCGCCGCCGCAAAATCAAACACCGAGCGCCCGACAAACCCTCGGGCCAGCTTCTCGATGACACGCTTCTGCGCCAGGGCGTCCGGCGCCGTCGTCGTCTCCCCATAGCCAATCGTGCCATCCTCAGCATGGATCTCGATCAGATTGACAGTGAAGGCGTGCTCAACGCCCTGAGACCACACATACGGCTTCTTGAGCGGCATACGCAGCGGCGTCACGCGAATATCTGTAACGTTCATTGGGGACGCGGTTTGTCGAGTGAGATGACCAACGCCTGTAACCTGAAGCGAGGAACATTTCGCTGTCAACGGGCAGCAGTTGCACCACTGCCCGTTGGTGTCTCTTGCGCAGTGATCGATGTCAGAACGCTTCGCGAATACTTTTCCGGATCTCAGTGTCAAGCGCGGCCGGACGTGGTGCGCTTTTCTTACGCTTTGCAATGTAGGCGCTGCGTTGCTTGACAAGCGCACCGAGCTCGCGATCGATTTTCTTCCGCTCCAATTGCTTCGCGGAGATCAAAGCGCGCTGTTCAGCCGGACTTGCCGCACGAAGTTTTTTTGGCAGCTTGGCCGCGTCGAGGCGTTCAAGATCGACTGACCCACTCGCCAGCTCAGCCAGCAGATCACCGCCGCCGGTCACGACTTCCCGTTTGCCCCGCTGCTTCGTGTAGTAGGCCGCGCGATCAGCCGTCGATGCTGCGGAAGCCTTGCGCCGGGAACTCAGCTTTTCGCGGTACCCGGCACGCGTCCGCTGCGTACCGTACGGAATGATCGTGTTGTCGAGCTGACGTTGGAGGCGCTGGATGTCCTGATCGTAGGGTGTCTCGATCACTTGCACATTTCCGGACAACGGGATCTGCGCGAACACGCCTCCACCAAGACGGGCAATCTCGTTCCAGACATGCCGCGTATCGTGGCGCCGACCAGCCTGTAGCGTGTTGACCGTGATTCCGCTGCGTTTTGCGATCACCATCGTCTCGGGATATTTGACGTCCTGCTGGTAGTCCATGTGCGGTGGGGCATCGCCAACGAGAAACGCGAGGCGGATCGGTTTTCGCCCAGGCTTTGTCTGCGCAATTCCCCGTGGCGTCCAGCTTGCCCGCGTGACCGCTTCGTAGAGCGCCTGATTGACGGATTCGGGCGTATCGCCACCGCCTCTCGCCTGAACGGCCAGCAAGCGACCGTACAGCCCATCGATGTCGGTCGTCAGATCTTGGAAACGCGTGACGTAGCTGTCGCCAAGATCGCGA
>JBCBXF010000072.1:12966-13218 GCA_039816705.1 Pseudomonadota bacterium
GCGTCATGGTCCGCGACCTCGTTCGCAATCGCCCAGATCTTCTGTTTGGCGCCAGCAATCAAACGGCTCATCGAGCCGGTCGTATCGAGCACGAACATCACCTCGACCACGCGGCGGCCACAGGTTTTGCCCGCAGCAGGATTAGGTTGGCATGTGGCGGCAACGTTGTCCGAAGCCGTCGCTCCAGTCGGCACAGCTACGCTCGCGAAAGACAGCACGGCGCCTGCCAGCAAGCGCGCCACCAAAGCGCGG
>JBCBXF010000073.1:0-13199 GCA_039816705.1 Pseudomonadota bacterium
GGGCGCGCCCGATAACGACCCACTCGTCCGGGCTCAGCCAGATCACGGAGGCCTCGCCAGACCGCGCGCACGTCCCGGCGCTCTGCGGCAACTCGGCGCCCATAGCGTCGAGCATCGCATCGCCTAGCACCTCTGGTGTGCCGCGCAACTGCACCATGGCCAGGAACGGCACTTCCTCGATAGCGATGCGCCCGTTCGCATCGCCAAGCGGGCTGCGATGGGTGAGCGGGGAGCGTTTTTTGTTCATCGTCATGCCGCACCTTTGCAGACGTCGAGGAAGTCGGTCTCGGTCACGCGTACAGGAACCGGAGTCTCGCCGGTCACCGAGGCATAGAGCGTATCGCCCATGCGCTGTCCCCCGCCTTCAACCAGCGCGAGTGCAATCGAGCGCTCCACATTTGGAGAATAATACGACGACGTGACATGACCGAGCATGCGCACGGGCTTTTGCGTATCGTCACCTGTCGCGATGATCTGCGCGCCCTCCATCAAAACCTTGTCGCGATCATCTGTGAGCAACCCGACGAGCTGCAGGCGATCATCCCGCACCGTATCGGCGCGAAAGAGCGAACGCCGGCCAACAAAGTCCGCAGTTTTCTTCACCGCCCAGCCCATACGCAAATCGTGCGGTGTGACCGTACCGTCGGTATCCTGCCCGACAATGATAAAGCCTTTCTCCGCCCGCAGCAGATGCATTGCTTCGGTGCCATAGGGTGTGAGCCCGTATTTCTCTCCAAGCTCCATGAGACGGCCCCAGAGCCAATGCCCGTAGTTCGCAGGCACATTGATTTCGTAGGAGTGTTCGCCTGTGAAAGAGATGCGGAAAATGCGCGCTGGCACACCTTCAAGATCGGCCTCACGCCATGCCATGAATGGAAACGCGTCCGGGGCAAGATCAATGTCGGGAGCGAGTGCGCTGAGCAGTTCCGCACATTTTGGTCCGCAGATACTCGCAACCGCCCACTGCTCGGTCACCGACGTCATGTAGACTTCCAGGTCGCTCCATTCCGTCTGGTGGTATTCCTCCAGCCAATTCAGTACGCGCGCGGCACCGCCGGTGGTCGTCGTCATGTGGAAGTGGTGGTCGCCAAGGCGCGCCGTCACGCCGTCGTCGAATACCATGCCATCTTCGTTCAACATCAACCCGTAGCGGCACATGCCGGGTTTCAATTTGAGCCAGGCGTTCGAATAGATGCGATTGAGAAATTCGGCAGCGTCTTGACCGCGGATGTCGATCTTGCCGAGCGTCGAGGCGTCGAGCATGCCGACGCTGTTCCGCGCCGCCTTGCTCTCGCGCTGCACCGACTGGGCAAACGTCTCGTCACCCCGCGGGTAGTTCCGCGCGCGCATCCAGTCACCAACAAGCTCGAACGTGGCACCCGCGGCAACATGATGATCGTGCATCGCTGTCGTCCGCCGGGGATGAAAAAGTTCTCCCGTGTGCTGGCCTGCGATGGCACCGAACGTCACCGGCTTGAACGGCTGCCGATAGGTCGTGACGCCAACCTCCGGGATCGACTTTCCAAGCTGCTCGGAGAGAATGCCGAAGGCGTTGACGCTGACCGTCTTGCCCTGGTCAGTAGCCATCCCTGTCGTGGTGTACCGCTTTGCATGCTCGACGGAGCGAAAACCCTCGCGGACGGCAAGGTGCAGATCCTTCGCCGTCACGTCGTTTTGCAGGTCGATGAATGCACGCGTCTTACCTTCGTCTAGCCCGGACGGCATCTCCCAACGCGCTTCCGTGGTGTAGGAGAAATAGTCTGGTTCTTTGACGTGCGGCGATGGCGTCTCGGTCGCGTCAAAGCCTGCATCCCGTGCCGCTGCGGCACCTGCGGCCGCACCCCCGGTGAGGCACCCCTGAAGCGGGAATACGCCATCCGCCGCGCCAGCAGATCGTTCACGTTGCCACGACATCGCCGGGCGAAATCCGACAAGCTCTTCATCCCAACGCAGCTTTCCGCGTGATTGAGAGAATAATGCCACGTTCGGAGACCACCCTCCGCAAGTTGCAATCAGGTCGCAGTCGATTTTCTCCGTAGGCCCCGTCACGCCGCCATCGCCATCAAGCGCGCGCACACAGATCCGGTTGACCCGATGGCTGCCGGTTGTGCCAGTAATCGTGGCGCCGGTGATCACCCGCAGCCCGTGGTCCTGCGCGGCAGCGCGTAGCGGAGAGGGCGGTGCCGTTCGCGTATCGATGATCGTGACGTCAACACCATGCTTTTCGAGATCGAACGCCGTCTGGTAAGCGCTGTCGCTCGATGTGAAGACGACGGCTCGCCGTCCCGCTTCCACGCTGTATCGGTTGAGATAGGTCTGCACCGCACTCGCGAGCATGATCCCGGGACGATCATTCTGATGGAACACGAGCGGTCGCTCGATTGCACCGGTTGCGAGCACGACCTGCTGTGCGCGCACCCGCCACGTCCGTTGGCGCGGAAGATAGGGCGATCGCGCTTGGATGGGGAGGTGATCCTGCACCGTCTCATGTAGCATCACGAAATTGTCGCTGTAATACCCGAACGCGCATGTCCGCTTGAGGACTGTGACCTCAGGCAGATCTGCAAGCTCGGCTTCGACCTCGGCAACCCAATCGGCTGGCGACTGTCCGTCGAGCGAGGTGTCATCCGCATCCGTCGATAGCAACTGCCCACCAAGCGCAGCGGTTTCCTCAACCAGCATGACGCGCCCGCCGCTTGCACCTGCGGCCCGCGCCGCCATGAGACCGGCAGGCCCGGCACCAACGACCAACACATCACAGTGGCGGTTGATCGTCTCGTAGCGATCGGGATCTTTTTGCTCTGGCCCTTCGCCGAGACCCGCAGCCTTGCGAATGAACGGCTCGAAGAACATCCAGTTGAACGGCGGGCCCATGAACGTCTTGTAGTAAAACCCTGCAGAGAAAAAGCGCGATGCGAGATCGTTCACCGCGCCGACATCATATTTCAAAGACGGCCAGCAGTTCTGGGATGTGACGGAAAGCCCGTCGAAGATTTCAAGCTCGGTCGCCCGTGTATTCGGCACTGTTGTCGCCGGATCATCGGAGACTTGCACGAGTGCCGCCGGATCTTCTGACCCCGCACCGACGATCCCACGGGGTCGATGATACTTGAAGCTGCGCCCCACCATGTGCACGCCGTTCGCCAGTAGCGCGGATGCGAGCGTATCGCCCGCGAGGCCCTGATAAGCTTTGCCGTCGAAGGTGAAGCTGACAGGCTGTGCACGATCGATTTGCCCGCCACGTGGCAGACGATATTGCTGCTCGCTCATGTCGGCGTCCCCGGCTGGACGACCTTCGTCGCATCGTTCCCTGATCCGATCACCGGCTCGCCCGCGGGCGTCGCCAACTCCTGCCCCTCGACGGACGGCGGACGCTCGCCCTGCTTGTAGACGGCGAGAATTTCATCCGTCGCGGTGTTGCGAAGTACGTTGAACCATTTCCGACACCCCGCAGTGTGAACCCAGCGCTCGGCAAAAACCCCCTTCGTGTTAGCGCGGAGAAAAACATAGTCTGCCCACTCTTCATCACTCTGGTTTTCGCTGTCAGTTGGACGCGCAATGTGGGCTTCGCCACCGTAGGAAAACTCGTGCTGGTCGCGCGGCCCGCAGTAGGGGCAATTGATGATAAACATGTGTTTCTCTCCCCTAGTGCGCGACGGCTGCAGCGCCATGCTCGGCGACCAGTTTGCCGGAATAGAAGCGATCGAGCGCAAATGGTGCAGCAAGATCGTTGGGCTCGTCGTTGGCAACCAGATCGGCGAACACATGCCCGGATGCCGGGGTCGCCTTCCAGCCGCCGGTGCCCCAGCCTCCGTTCACATAAAATCCCTTCACTTTTGTTTTGGTGATGAGTGCGCTCGCGTCGGGACAGACATCGACAATGCCGCCCCACTGCCGCAGCAGCCGCAATCGAGAGATGACCGGAAAAAGCTCCTTGAGCGCGGCAAGCTGATGCTCGATCACATCGAAGCCGCCGCGCTGCGTGTAGGAGATTTGCGGGTCGATCCCGGCGCCAATCACCAACTCGCCTTTATCGGACTGGCTGCAGTAAACGTGCACCGCGTTCGACATCACAACGCAGGGGTTGAGCGGTTTGATCGGCTCGCTGACGAGCGCCTGCAGTGGATGGCTCTCGATCGGGAGTTTCACGCCGGCCATCTTGGCAACGACGGAAGAATGTCCCGCGGCCACGCAGGCGATCTTGTTGGTCCGGATATCGCCCCGCGTCGTCGAAAGCCCAGCGATTTCCCCGTTTTCGACTGTGATGCCCGTGACTTCACAATTCTGAACGATATCGACCCCACGCGCATCCGCTGCACGTGCATAGCCCCAGACCACAGCATCGTGCCGGTTGACGCCACCGACGCGCTGCAGCGTTCCCCCGAGAACGGGATAGCGAATGTCCGGATCAATGTTCACAATTGGGCAGAACTCCTGCACCTGCTTGGCATCGAGCCATTCCGCTTGCACACCGTTCAACCGGTTCGCTTCGACCCGCCGTTTCAGCGCGCGCATCTCGCCATCGTCATGCGCAAGATTGATCACGCCGCGATGGCTCATCATGATGTTGTAGTTCAGCTCGCGACCGAGATTGGTCCACAGGTCCATCGCGTGCTGATAGATGCCCGCGCTCGCGTCGTTCAAATAGTTCGAGCGGATGATCGTTGTATTGCGCCCGGCATTGCCGCCGCCGATCCAGCCTTTTTCGATCACGGCAATGTTTGTCATGCCGTGTTCCTTGGCGAGATAGTAGGCCGTCGCCGTACCGTGACCGCCGCCGCCGATAACCACCGCGTCGTACGCAGGTTTCGGCTCTTGGATGTCGCGCCACGCGGCCTCCCAGCCGGTATTTCCACGCAGCCCTTCGCGCAGCAGCGCAGCCAGTGAATAGCGTTTCATGGGCGTCGTCCTTCGAGCCGGCGTCTGTTGCGTGGTGCGTCTGATTGTGTCGGGTCCCGATACAAGGCTCCTTCAGCAGTGACGGAGCCGGCGTATCAGCGCCCATAGCGATAGCAGTCGAAGCGCCGCCTGCCCATGAGTACGCGCGCAGGCAGGGCGTCGCAGGACCAGCGGACACTTTAACACGCGAGGCATGCCGAAAGCCCGACGCCTGCGCTCTGTCTGACCCGACGCGCCATGGCTTGAAAGCGACACACGCAAGCTCGCAAGACGTTTGGTAAAAGCTCGGCGCCGCGAAACGGAACGGCTTCCCGCACCGGAACTTCCGTGATACCGCGAATTTGGGTTGGTTTTGGTGTTGCATCAAAGGGATGCAACGGAATTCATTGAGGTATCGACGCGCGTGCAACCATCGTCGCCCCTGGCGCAGAACATTTACTTTCTGCTGGTCCCAAAATTCTCGATGAATGCGTTTTCGATGGCGATCGAAGCGTTGCGCCTCGCCAATCGCGTGCTCGGCGAGCAGGTCTACACCTGGCATCTGGTCTCGAAAGGCGGCCAGCCGGTCGAGGCGTCGAACGGCACCGTTGTTCGCGTCGACAACCGGCTCCAGGCGGTGCTGCGCGAGGCGATGGACCCGACGCAGACACGCATGGTGCTGGTCTGCTCCGGGATCGAGGTCGAACGCTTCACCGACCCAAGCGTCTTTGGCTGGCTCCGCCGCATGCACAAACAGGGTGTCGCGATTGGCGGGCTGTGCACCGGCGCCTGGATCCTCGGCGAGGCCGGTCTGCTCGATCAACGCAAGTGCGCGATCCATTGGGAAAACCTTCCGGGCTTTGCAGAGCGCTTTCCAAACACGATACCGAAGTCGTGCCTCTTCGAGGTCGATGAGAACATCTACACCTGCGCCGGAGGCACGGCGTCACTCGACATGATGCTCAATCTGATTGAACACAGCCACGGCGATGCCATCGTTGCGCGCATTTGCGAGCTCTGCCTGATCGATCGCATCCGTCCGTCCCATGACCGCCAGCGATTGCCGATCGGCGCACGCATCGGTGTCCAGAATCCGCGTCTGCTCAACATCATCGAGCTGATGGAAGCGAATATCGCGGAGCCGCTGTCGCTCAGTGAAATCTCCAGCCTCACCAGCATTTCGCGCCGTCACGTCGAGCGACTTTTCCGCCAGCATCTTGGTCGCTCGCCAGCGCGATACTATCTCGACGTCCGGTTGGAGCGGGCGCGGCGGCTGTTACGACACTCCAACCTGCCGATTGTTGAGGTTGCGATCGCAGCAGGATTTGTGTCCGCATCACACTTTTCGAAGCGCTACCGTGAGCGTTACGGGCTTTCCCCACAGGCAGACCGTCACGAGTATGAGCCGGACCCGCGCGAGTTAACCGAAGTCACCGCACTGCCCAAAGTCAGCACTGCAGAGCCCGCAACCGCAATCCCATCTCCGTGAGCATGCAACAAAGCGCTAAACTGCCGGGTAACCAATGATCCAGTCAGCGCTTTGCCATTGCGTGGTTTCTACGTATGCGTCGATCATGGATCGCCCCCTCCATATCGACGCCACCCTTTTGCTCGCCGGAATGCTTGCGGGCAGCCCTCTCGGTATTGCATTCGCCGAGACGGTACCTGGTCCCCACGCTGTGAGCGATCGCGCGAACGCGCCTACCCTTGCGGTCCTTTCGCTGGAAACGGTGGAGATGGCGAGATTGATGGGGGCAGCGCGCGAAACCGATTTCTCGTTCGCGGCCAATGGTACGCGCATGAAGATCACCTACACGACGCCCGCCCCGGTCGTTGTGGCTGGAACGCATGTCGACGTGCAAACGAATGTGCGCGCGCCTGAGCGTCGCCCGCGCGCAGCGCTCGACCGGCATGTGGCGCGCCATCCTGCAGCGCCCAAACACCCGGCAGCACTCAAACACCTGGCGCGCACGCCTCAGCGTAATCCCGCAAGGGTCTGGGCATCCGTCTGGAATGCGGAGATTTATCGCCAGGCAGAACAACGCCGCCGTACTGCCCCCCACACAATCTCTGCACCACGTCGAAGGGCCCGGCAGATCATTGCGGATCTGCATCCGGCGATCCTGCCGCCGGCGTCCGCCGCGGCAGCGACGCCGAGCCAGACATCGGTGGGTGTTATGATCGCTCTGCCCGTACGGCGTCGCATGGTGCGCACGCTGGCTGCAGATCGGCAGCGCGGGAGCGCGCCATCTGCTGCTACCGATCAGGCAGCATACGTTCCATGGGCCGTGCGAATGACAGCGGCGCACAACCCGCGTACCGGCCCTGTGCACAACAACCCGCATATGTCCGCACATACAACTGCATTTTCTTCCACGCACAAGCCGGGCACGGTGATCGTGCACGTGAAGGAAAAGCGCCTGTATCTGGTTGAAAGCCCAACCACCGCTCGCGTGTATCCGATTGGGACGGCGCGCGGCGCACTCGATATTCTCGGCGAGACGCGCATCACGACACGTCGCAATCGTCCGACGTGGACACCAACTCCCAACCAGCGGCGTCGTGATCCGACGCTGCCGAGGCGTGTCGAGGCCGGACCGTTGAACCCGCTTGGTGTGCGCGCACTTGGTCTCGGCTGGCGCTATCGCCTGATCCATGGAACAGCCGACCCTGCATCGATCGGGTCCGCGTCCTCCGATGGCTGCATTCGCATGCTGAATGATGACGTGGCCGATTTGTTCTCCCGCGTGCGGGTCGGAAACCGCGTGCTGGTCCTCGCCTCAGCGGACGCGGCGCTGACAGAATGGCGCCCGGCAGGCTACGTGCCGTATCGCACAGAGCGGCGTCGTATCACCCGGACGCGCATCGCTCGGCGCGCCAAGAAATCACGCTCGGTGCGCAAGCGCACCCGGTATGCCGCCGTAAAGCGCAAGCAGCGCCGCCGAAGTGTTCGCGTCGCCAAACGCCGCCCATCGCTCAAGGGTGCGCGCGCGTTCGGAGCACCCCCCGCGACCCGTCATCGCCCACACCGCAAACGCTGAAAAAAAACACCGCGCCTGGGTTGGGCGCGGTGTTGGGTATCAACGGCTGTGATGACGCTCAGTGACGTTCACGTTCGGCGTGCGCTGTCTGATGTCAGCCGTGCTTCTTACAAAGATAGTAGAAGGCGGCACGGTTTTTCATTTTGATGTCCGACATTTTCGCCGCAACAGCACGGGCGATCTCCATACCCTTGTCTTTGTCAGAGATGCCCATTTTCTTTGCGATGAAGTTCCGCTGCACGGTCTCGAGTTCGCTGTCGTCCGTGCCGGCGACATAAAGCGCATCGCGGTTCTCGATCACCATTTTCATGCTGTCAGCAAGCGCCTGCAGCTCCGCGTCGTCGATAGTGCTCTCGCCGACTTTCGCAAGTTGCTCTTCGGCCTCGGCCTTGAACTTTGCAATTTTCTCTGCCTTATCGCTCATGACGTGGCCTCGTGTGTTTGTTGGGATGACGCTAGAGATACGAGGTGTGCGGCACGAGTCGCAAGACCCGAACGCTATCCGTCAACCCTTCACTTCGAAGCGTTCAGGCAGGTTCCAAGCCTCTGTCGCGTGGCTCAGCTCTTTGGGCGGGCGTTCTCCGGATCATAAAGCGGCTCATAGCCGACCGCCGCGACCTCCACTGGAAAGCGATCGCCGAAGTACTCGATCTCTAGCTTGTGTCCTTTCTGCGCATGATCGGCCGGCAAGTAGCCGAGCGCAATATTCTTCCCGATCGTCGGGCCATACGCGATACTCGTGGTGTATGAACGTCGGCCTTTGGCATCGACGAGTGTCTGACCGCATGCCGGGTTCACGATCGGGCAGGTGCCGACCATGTACCGTGGCGTGCCCTCGGCATCGCGATTGTCTGTCACGACAAGCGTGCAGAGATACGCATCCTGCCGCTCGCGTTCGCGTTGCTCGAGGTAGGCCGCTTTGCCGTGAAAGTCTGCGGCTTTGACTTTCGGACGCGCGAGATCAGCCTCGAGAAGATTATACTCCGTCAGCAGGTCAGCGTTCTGAAGGCGAAGAGATTTCTCAAGCCTGCGCGAGTTGGCATAGGTTTCGACACCTACGGGTGTGACGCCCTCATCAGCGAATGCATCCCAGAGCGCCAGCCCGTCGTCGAACTTGAAGTGCAACTCCCAACCCTGCTCTCCGACATAGGAAATGCGAAATGCGCTGACCGGCACGCCCTTGATCGTTAGTTGCTTGACAGAACCGAACGCGAAATTTTCATCCGTCCACGCGTCAGGCTCGTCAGCGATCCTCTGGACGGTCTCACGTGCATTTGGTCCCCACACACCAAGGCAGCCGAAGTCGGTTGTCCGGTTCTCGATTTCGACGTCGTATCCTTTATCCTCCGCCATGCGGCGCAAATAAGTGAGGTCACGGTGTCCGGCATCGGCGCCATCGATCACCCGATAACGTCCCTCCATCCGCAATACGGTCAGGTCGGCACGCACACCACCGGTTTCGTCCAGCCAGTGCGTGTAGATCCCCTTGCCGACAGGCGTCGTGCCGCCGACCTTCGCAACGCAGATATACTCCATAAAGGCCTCATGGTCGGGCCCGGAGACATCTATGATTGCAAAGTGCGAGAGGTTCACCATCCCGACGTTGTTGGACAGTTCGAGGTGCTCGGCGTTCGACACCCGCCAAAAGTGCCGCCCGTCCCACTCTGCTTCGCGCACCGGAACCTGATTGTCATATTTTTCCAGCAGATGGTCGTTAGCCGCGTAGCCGTGCGCCCGCTCCCAGCCCGCAATTTCCATGAAGTGCGCGCCGAGTGCCTCTTCCCGCTCATAGAACGGGGAGCGGAACAGGTTGCGCCCCTTCGTGTAGGGCTCGCGCTGGTGCACCGCCGGATTGTAGATCTTGAATGCCGTCTCGTAGCAGCGGTCGTGGATGTAGTCGTCTTTCTGTTGGTGCGGATAATAGCGCGCCACATCGATTCCGTGATGGTCGACCTCGGTGCGCCCGTCGGTCATCCAGTCCGCCAGAACCTTGCCGGTCCCCGGTCCGTCTTTCACCCAGACCGAGACGGCATACCAGAGCCCGCGCACATTCGCGGATTCTCCGACAGACGGCCCGCCATCCGCCGTCACCTGGAGCAAGCCGTTGAATGAACGCTTCTCGTCATATCCAAGTTCGCCAAGGATCGGCGTCAGCTCGATGGCCCGCTCGAGCGGGTCCATAACCTGTTCCATCTCCAGATCTCGCTGCGAAGGCGAGAGCCGTGCCTGCTCCTTCTCGAGAATATCGCGCGGATGGCAAAGGCGCGGCGCGCTCTCTTCGTAATAGCCCCACTCGATCATCCCGCCTTCCGTCGTGAGCGGATCGCCAGTGTCGCGCATGTAGGCCGAGTTGCCCTGGTCGCGTAACAGTGGATAGCCGATGTCTTTGCCCGTTCCGGCAAACTCCTCGTAGGGGCCGAACCACAACAACGGATGGTCAACCGGCATCACCGGAAGATCCTCCCCCGCCATTTGCGCGATGAGACGGCCCCAGAGCCCGGCGCAGACGACGACGTAATCCGCCGCGATTGTACCCTTCTCGGTATGCACACCGACGATGCGCCCGTTCTTGATGTCGAGCCCGGTGGCGGGGGTGTTCGGAAAGGTCTGCAGTTTCCCGGTCGCCTCGGCCTCCTGAACCAGCTCGCCGGACACCACCTGGGAGCGCGGCACAACGAGCCCGGCATCCGGGTCCCAGAGCGCGCCCTGGATCTGGTCCTCCTCCAGCAGCGGAAACTTCTCCTTCGCCTCTGCTGCCGAGATCATCTTCGCGCGCGTCCCGAATGACTTACCTGAGGCGACCTTGCGCTTGAGTTCAGCCATCCGGTCATCGTCACCGATACGGGCAACCTCGAGCCCGCCGCACTTCTCGTAACGCCCGCGCTTTTCGAAGAAATCTATGGAGTACATCGTCGTGTGGCACGTCATGTTGTCGTGCGCCGTTGCGTAGCAGAAGTCCGACGCATGCGAGGTCGAGCCGATGTCGGTCGGGATCGCCGATTTGTCGAGGCCGACGATGTCGTCCCAGCCGCGCTCAATAAGGTGATGCGCAACCGAAGCGCCGACGATGCCGCCCTGGCCGATAATCACAACCTTCGCCTTGCTCGGAAATTCAGCCACGTTTTTTCTCCGTGATGACCATGGTCGTAACGGGCGTGAACCCGCGCCCGAAGTTACGACGGCACCGCTACAGCCCGACTGGCTCTACTGTCGTTATCTAGTGGCCTGGACTGACCGCGTTCGCGTCGCAATGCGACACGGGCGCGGTGCGCATGCGACACGCGCGAACCGCACGTGAACACCACATCTGGGGGGGAGGGGCCGTCAATAGCCCGGTTTCATCAACAGTGTTCACATTGCGACCTCAAAGGTCGCGCAGGCTGCGACCTGACATGACGGTAACGTTATGGTAACACGCAGAAACGGCGGCGAGACGCGCTCGCCGCGAGGGCGCCAAGATCGGGCAGCCGCCATGACTTATTACGATGGCAATCATGAACCGATCAGCGCTTGGGGGGAAACGCGTCGAACAAAAGGACGTCTGACCATTGGCTGCTGTTGAGACTGCACCGCCACCTGCGGATGCATACGTGCGTTTTGAGAACGTCCAGAAGAGTTATGATGGCGAGATACTTGTCGTCAAAAACCTTAACCTCGACATCGCGGCAGGCGAATTCCTGACCATGCTCGGGCCATCCGGCTCCGGCAAGACAACCTGCCTGATGATGCTCGCAGGGTTCGAACCCGCAACCAACGGCGAGATTTATCTGAAGGATCGACCGATCAACCGTGTCCCACCGCACAAGCGCGGGATCGGGATGGTGTTTCAGAACTATGCGCTGTTTCCGCATATGTCGGTTGAGGAAAACCTCGCCTTCCCGCTCCAAGTCCGCGGCATGAGCAGGTCGGACGTGAAGTCGAAAGTTCAGCGCGCGCTCGAGATGGTGGAACTGCCCGAATTTGGCGCTCGCCGTCCGGCACAGCTTTCAGGCGGTCAGCAGCAACGCGTCGCCGTCGCCCGGGCTCTCGTGTTCGAGCCCGATCTCGTCTTGATGGACGAGCCACTCGGCGCGCTCGACAAGCAGTTGCGCGAGCAAATGCAGTACGAGATCAAGCATATCCATGAAAATCTCGGCGTGACGGTCGTCTACGTGACACACGACCAGTCGGAAGCCTTGACGATGTCGGACCGGATTGCCGTGTTCAACGACGGCGTCATCCAGCAGCTCTCATCGCCTGACACACTCTATGAGCGTCCCGACACCAGCTTCGTCGCGCAATTCATCGGCGAGAACAACACGCTGAACGGGACGGTGAAAGAAGTCGCGCGCGGACAATGCAAGGTCGAGATCGCTGGTGGCAATGTCGTCGGCGCGCTGGCAATCAACATCGCAGGCGAGGGCCAACCAACGCAGCTCTCGCTCCGCCCGGAACGCGTCACGATCAACCCGGAACCCGGCTCCCTGCCGAACATCATCGCAGGGCGCGTCGAGGAACTCATTTATCTCGGCGATCATATCCGCACGCGCATGTCCGTTGCCGGACACCCGGACTTCATCGTCAAAGTTCCCAACACACTCAATCATGTGTCGCTGGCGGAAGGCGTCGATGCGACGGTCGGCTGGGCGACGGAAGACTGTCGCGCGCTCGACGTAGCGGTCGGTTTGTAACGGGAAGGCGTGTTTTCTACGACGAAAGTCGTAGCGACGATGTGACCGCAGAACCTTCGCGGTAAAAGGATGTCAACTCGTGACGTTTGGGGCGTCAGATGCTTTCATCACGAGGTGAACCGGTGGCCCGGCCACCCAACAACGAGGGCGAAACGCCCCGCGAAAAACCGCAGTCGCGACACGCGTCGCAAAAGCGGCAACGTGTGCAACGCACACACGGATGGACGGGACGGCTTAGGTCATTTCGCCATCCGGGAGTGAACCAAGGAGAAGGCTTGATATGAATTTCAAGACACTTGCGATTGCCGCGGGAACGGTTGCGCTCAGCGCGACGGTCGCCACGGCAGCCGACGTCACGATCACATCGTGGGGCGGCGCATACACTGCATCACAGCAGAAAGCCTACGGAGCCCCGTGGGAATCCAAGACCGGCAAAAAAATCCACTGGGAAAACTACAACGGTGGCCTCGGCGAAGTCCGCACGCAGGTCCAGTCCGGCAAGGTCACCTGGGATATCGTCGACATCCTGCCTGACCAGGCCCGCACCGGATGCGACGAAGGTCTGTTCGAGAAGATCCCGGACGATGTTCTGGTCAAAACCAAAGACGGC
>JBCBXF010000074.1:0-13183 GCA_039816705.1 Pseudomonadota bacterium
ATTCGTCATCGTGACGCACCTGCCTACGTTGGCATGGATCGCAACCGCTTCAATACAGAAGTGCGCCCTTACCTGACTGAAGTGCCTATCGGCGCGCAAGGGATTGCGTTCGATCGACTTGAACTTGACGCTTGGGTCGACGACTATGTCACCCGCAACGGGCGTCCCGCTGTGAAAGGAGTAACTGAATGGGACGCAAAAGAGTGCCAGGCCTCTTTAAGCGAGGCGGGATCTGGCACATCGACAAACACATATGCGGGCGGAGAATTCGCCAAAGCACTGGAGCAATTGGACTTGCTGAAGCCGAACAATTCTTAGCGCGGCTCATGGAGGTTGAACGTCAGGCTCAAGTGAACGGAGTTCGACCGATCCGCACTTTCGAACAAGCATCGGCAAAGTTTGTGACAGAGCATCAGCACAAGAGAAGTCTCAAGGATGACATCAGTCGTCTGAAGGGCCTTCTGCCATTCGTTGGAGGCATACCAATTGATCGCCTGCACATGGGAACGCTGCAGCCCTGGGTCGAGCATCGTCGGGCAACTGGAGCGTCTGTGACGACCATCAATCATGGCCTTCAGGTCGTTCGACGCATCCTGAACCTCGCTTCGGGGGAATGGATGGATGAGAACGGCATGACCTGGTTACACGTGGCTCCCAGAATTCGGTTTTTGCCGAAGAGCCCGACTCGTCAACCTTACCCACTGGATTGGGACGAGCAGTCGCGGCTCATTCATGAATTACCGCAGCATCTCGCTGAGATGACACTGTTCGCGGCCAATACGGGGTGCCGGGACTCGGAGATCTGTGGTTTGCGGTGGGATTGGGAAGTACCGGTTCCTCAGCTTTCGACGTCCGTGTTCTTGGTGCCAGGGAACAATGTGAAGAATGGCGACGAGCGTCTCGTCGTTCTGAATCGCGTCGCTTCCTCGGTCGTCAGTGCGCGTCGGGGGCAAGACAGGCGATTTGTGTTCACGTTCGATGGCAAGCCAATTGCTCGAATGAACAATTCGGCGTGGCGAAAGGCACGTGAGCGGGCTGGGTTGCCACAGGTCCGGGTTCATGACCTCAAGCACACGTTCGGACGCCGACTGAGGGCAGCTGGCGTCAGCTTTGAGGATCGGCAGGATTTGCTCGGACACAGGTCCGGTCGGATCACGACGCACTACTCTGCGGCGGAACTCGGGCGACTGCTCGATGCGGCGAACTCGGTGTGTGATCGCGGGAAAAGTCGTCCAGAACTCGTTGTTCTGAAAGGCGTTTCCGGGCAAATCCCCGCAAAATCCCCGCAGAGCATAGGAACGGAGAGGAGGCAGATAGGCTAACCCACTGAAATGATTGGTAGCGGAGGAGGGACTTGAACCCCCGACACGCGGATTATGATTCCGCTGCTCTAACCAGCTGAGCTACTCCGCCGACCGGGTCGGGTGCTGCGTGGGCGCCCGCCGAGCCGCGATATAGGGAGGGGTGTTGCGGCGTGTCAACTGCGTAGGTACGCGGCGAGATGATCGTAGTGCGGCATGGCTGCCTCGGTGAGCGCGCGCTGGTGCGCGTTGGAGGGTTTCGGCAGGGCACGGGCGGGCGCGAAGCCGGTTGAGCGTTCGACAGCGCCGTACCAGTGCGCGCCCCAGATGCCATCGGCCGGATGTTGGCCGGTGGGCCATGACAGCATTGCTTCTTCAAACGGAAGATCGATATCGGCGCAGAGCGCTGCAAGCTGTGTTTCAGGGTCGGCAAGAATTGCGTCACAGTCGACGACAGCGGGCGCGGATCTCGCCGTGGCAGCGATGAGATCGAACAGTTCGGTCTGACGCTCAAAGCCGAGGTCGTCGAGGGTGACGGTCTCGCGCTTGGCGGCGTAGCTTGCGATCACGCGTTCTGGTCGGCGGATCAAAAAGACATGCGTTGCGTCATTGAACCAGTCGCGCGGCATGACCTCGACCATATGGTGTGTCATGTGTTTTTCATACTGGACCGTCGCAGCGATCTTTTGCGCGGCAACGCGGCCCGCGAGATCTGCAGCGGCGGCGCGCGGATCAGTGGGTTGGCTTGCGAGGATGGCATCGCGCATCGGGTGGTCGAGGCCGGTCACCGCGAGATAAGCGGCATAGAACGGCTCGTCGATGACGGCCGTATCTGAACGGCTCGAGAACGCCCGCATCATGGCGGTCGAAAGGTTGCGCGGGCCGGACCACATGGCGATGCGTCTGATCGTGGTGTCTGGGCCGTTCGTGTTCACGCTCATGATGCGGTGCCGCCGTCTGTGGCACTGAGCGGCGTGTTGCGGTGAAATAGGGCTTGGGCTGCGCGCGCTTTGTAAGCGGCGGCAATGCGGGAAGTGATTCGGCCTGGAAGCGCGGCGTCTTCGCGCGTTGCGATAAGGGGGTCGCCAAGCTTGCGGCCGTCGACAGTGCGCACCGGCGTCACCCCGGCGAACGTGCCGGTGACGAACGCTTCGTCCGCACCATAGACATCGACGAGAGAGAAATCCTTTTCGCGCGCAGTGATCGCAGCGTCGCGGCATACGTCAAGTATTTTTCTCCGCGTTATGCCACCGAGGCAGTACATGCCGGGTGACGTCCACACCTCGCCGTCGCGGACGATAAAGAAATGGGTGGAGTTGCAGGTTGCAACGAAACCGCGAGGGTCGAGCATGAGCGCCTCGTCCGCGCCGGCCTTTGTGGCTTGGATACACGCCTGGATGCAGTTGAGTTTGGAGTGGCTGTTGAGTTTTTGGTCTTGCTGGTCCGGCCCGGTGCGCCGGATCGTGGAGGTGAACAGGCTAAGCCCGCGTGCGGCGTTGTCCGGCGCCGGCTGTTTGTATTCCGGGATTATCACGACCGTTGCGGGCGAGATCGTCATGCGAGGGTCTTGATAAGGTGTGGATTTTATTCCGCGCGTCACCATGAGGCGGATGTGAACGCCATCGGTCATGGCATTGGCATCGAGCACATCAAAAATCCGACCGGCAAGCGCTCGAGGTGCGAGGCCGATGTCCATATCGATTGCCCGTGCCCCTTCGTAGAGGCGGCGCAGATGCGCATCGAGAAAGGCAACGCCTCCGGCCGTCACGCGTAGGCCTTCCCATACGCCGTCGCCGAGAATAAAGCCGGAATCGAAGACCGACACGACGGCCTTTTCGCGCGGGAACAGTGCGCCGTTGACGGAGATCAAGATGTCCGCATTGCGCGGGTCGCTGCCGTGCGCATGAGAGCCGATCTGTTGCGTGGCGGAGGGGGCTTCGGGTGACATTGGCATGGTGCAGAATGTTGGATGACCCGGGATCGACCGGACCGGAGACGACGCTAGTCTACGTGCGTTGTGGCGGCCCTGTCGTGGGAAATCGCCAGCGCGACGCCACGATTGGCGGAGGTCTTGGCGATCCATCCGCCGCCGAGGACGCGGGCGCGTGGGCTGCCGTCCTCATAGAGGACGCAGGCTTGGCCGGCCGCAATGCCGATGTCGCCATCATCGAACGTCAGCATCGGCGCGCCGTCGTTGGCGATGAACAGCCGGGCTGGGGACGGCGGCTGGCTTGAACGGATACGCGCCCAGAGCGCGAGGCCATCGGCGTCAATTTCGGCAAGCGGCGTTGCGCCGAGCCAGTTCACATCGCGCAGGGTCAGTGTGTGGACAAGCAGCGCTTCGCGCGGGCCGACAATCACACGCCCGCTCTGCGGTTCGAGTTTGACGACGTAAAGTGGTTCGCCGGTCGACACGCCGATGCCCCGACGCTGGCCGATCGTGAAATGAATGATGCCTGGATGGCGACCGAGCACGCGGCCGTCGACATGGACAATGTCGCCCGGGTCGGCGGCGCCGGGTCGCAGCTTCTCTATGACGGCGCTGTAGCGTCCGTTTGGTACAAAGCAGATATCCTGGCTGTCAGGCTTTGCCGCAATGTCGAGGTTGTAGGCTTTGGCGAGGGCGCGGACGGATGGCTTTTCCAGATCGCCGAGTGGAAAGCGGAGAAAATCAAGTTGGGCCTGCGTGGTCGCAAAAAGGAAGTAGCTTTGGTCGCGGTCCGGATCCACGGCGCGCGTGAGGACACGATGATTGCCCGCGCTGTGCGACGCGATGTAGTGCCCGGTCGCGAGGGCGGCGGCACCGAGATCGCGGGCGGTCGCGAGCAGATCCTTGAACTTGACGGTTTGGTTGCATGTGACGCAAGGGATCGGCGTCTCGCCAGCGAGATAGCTGTCGGCGAACTGCTCCATAACTGCGGTTGAGAACCGATCTTCGTAATCAAGAACGTAGTGGGGGATGTCGAGAGCGGCGGCCACACGACGGGCGTCATGAATATCGGTGCCGGCGCAGCATGCGCCCTTGCGCTCGATTGCAGCGCCGTGATCGTACAACTGTAGGGTAATGCCGACGACGTCGTAGCCGGCATGTTTCAATACGGCGGCCGTGACTGAGGAATCGACGCCGCCAGACATGGCAACGACGACCCGGTTGTCTTCGGGGGCGCCGTGTAGACCCATGATGTCATGGACCCAGTCATAATCGGTGGTGAGGTCAGTCATTCTCGTGCGCCACACAGAGCCGAGGCTGCTGCGCGCTCCAATCGTCTCGTAGCACTAGGCCGTGCGATTATCACATATCGGTGCGTAATCTACGTGGACAAGTGGCCGCTTCCTCAGGATCGGCAACAAGGATCATGACGAAGGCACAGTGCTTGCTTGTTGCTTCTGCCATGTCTCCGCGCTTTTTTCTCCTTATTTGGCACGCTTCTTTCATGGGTGTTCATCATGAACCGTAAGGGGATCTTAAATGCGATTGCCTATGGTCAAGGACAACCGTGAAGGTCTGGTGTTGAGTATTATGACCGAACAACCTTATCGCGCGCGTGCGCGCTACGTTATCGGCCCGGATGGAAGTCCG
Organism: Pseudomonadota bacterium; assembly: GCA_039816705.1. Taxonomy (GTDB): domain Bacteria; phylum Pseudomonadota; class Alphaproteobacteria; order Rhizobiales; family CALHAX01; genus CALHAX01. Next base: position 4,882 of record JBCBXF010000074.1, read on the forward strand.
CTTACGATTGCGGATCTGCCATCGCCGGAGACGAAACGCTGGGTCATCCGTCGCAAGGCGGAAGTGGTCGCGGCGGTGCGTGGCGGCCTGCTCAGCCTCGATGAGGCCTGCGAACGCTATCGCCTGACCGTTGATGAGTTCCTGAGCTGGCAGCGCTCGATCGACAAGCATGGTCTTGCCGGACTGCGCGCAACGCGCGTGCAGGATTATCGCGGCGGTTAAGCGTTTCTGTCGCGAGCAACAGTAGAACTCTCGCTAACATTTTTGAATCTATGGAAGTGCGTCTCTACGCGCCTTCATGAGTGGGCGCCGCGTGTCTTTTGATGCGCGGCGCTCGTTGGTTCAACTGACGAATTGATCACGTGGCGCACGCGGCGATCGAACGGACGCAGCAGGCCTCAGAATGCTTTCCTTAGGCTGCGCGGGCGGCCTGGTGTGCGCTTGGGCGGCGGTACGAAACCGACATTCGCAGAACATTCGGTACTTCCCACGGCCCACCGCTCGATGTCCTTCGACAGAGGGCGGGAGCGGGATGCGAGCAGTTTGAGGTTGGTGCTGGTCACCCGTGTCTGGCCGCTCGCGCTCACCAGATCGACGCGGAAGGCCTTGAGCCCGCGACGCCCGCTCGGAGAGCGGTTATGGATTGTGAGGGTGCCCCTATCAGCGGGGGCCGGCGCAATGTTGGCATGGAGCACGTAGGCACGTCCGAGGCCCTGCCCTTCACGTAACCAACAGCGGTTCAGCCCTCGGGCAAGGCGTGCATAGATGGTTGAAAGGTTTCCGGGAACGAGCGTCGAGCCTGTCATCCCACGTGCAGCGGCGTCGCCAAGCGGATCGATAACCGTAAGACCGTCGCTGCTGTCAGTTACGCTGGCGCCAGCGGCAATCGCCGATGTTCCAGGTGGCGGCAGTGCGGGGCCGCCCGCGCAACCGCAGACAAGGGTCGCGAGACTGAGGAGCATCACAATCTGATTGATGCGATGGGTTTGCACGGATCGTCTCCGGATCGGCGGTCACGCGCCCAAAGACGCCAACTTGGACCGCCTTAGGCGCTTAGAGCGCGGCAGAATCACGGCAGACCATACACGCGACACATCCCTCTCGGCATCAGGCGAGACGGGTTGCGCCAACAGAAAAGGCGTCACGCGGTGCGCAACGCCTCCTTCAGCCTGGATAGGCCTCATTTTTCCTGAAGCGATGAACGCACTTCATTGCGTGATCGATGCCTCAGAAGCTCCGACTGGCGCTCGCCATGGTCGGACCAGACTTTCCGTTGGTGTTGCCGGTGTCTTGACGTCGCTCTTCACGCTGGCGTGCCTTCTGGAAGACTTCGCGTGCCTGCTCGAGTTCGACTTGGGCGGCTTCGAGCTTCTGGGTCAGCTCACCCACGGAGGTCGCGAGATTGTCGCGGCGTTGGGCGGCTGCCTTGGCGAAAGGCGGATAGGAGAAATGGTTGGGATCTGTCACGCCGGAGCGGGCCTCTTCAGCGGCGATCTGCTGCTCGAGATCCTGCGCCATGCGTCCGAACTCGGCGACCATGTTCTCGAGGTCGGCAACTTTCCGCTGCTTTTCCTCCACGTCGAACTTGCGCAACTGGACTACGGTCTCACGCGATTTCATTCGTTCGATACCCTTTACACTTTCGAACCGGTTCACAGCGGATACAAAACCTGTGCCAAATGCCGCGGACGAAAATCCGTCTCGCGCTTGACATCGCGCGTGAAGAACCTGGCAGAGCATCCCCGATTGCGCTTAAATTCGCGTAAAGCGCGCGCTGCATCTGCAAGTGATGCCGAAGGCTAACACGTTGAGTCTGCAACAGTTATTTTTAACCCGTTGTGACTCGGATGCCATTTGGCGGCGTCTGCAAATCTGTTACGCCCATTTCCTAGAAGCTTGATTCGCGCGTGGTGCGCGCCAGCGTGGGCTGGCCGCGTATGTTCACGTGTGGTGACGCATGTCCTCGCGTGTTCAGTGTTCAGTACGCTCGTCAGATTTCCGGGCGGAGCATTAGTTTTTGTTAACTTCTCCGCTTTACCTTCGTGAAGCAGAAGTAACCAGCAAACCAGTTGCGACGTGTGTCTGACTTGTGCCCGATCTGAGCGTCGGGGGCGGCTGTCTGCACCACAGTCCGGGGAACGAGGGATACATGCGGGTCCTATTGATCGAAGACGACCGCGCGACGGCGCAAAGCATCGAGCTGATGCTCGAGAGCGAAGGTTTTAACTGCTACACGACCGATCTCGGTGAAGAGGGTGTCGATCTCGGCAAGCTCTACGATTACGACATCATTCTGCTCGATCTGAACCTGCCGGATGTGAGCGGCTATGAGGTCCTCAAGACGTTGCGGGTGTCCAAGGTACAAACGCCGATCCTAATTCTTTCCGGCCTTGCCGGAATCGACGACAAGGTGAAGGGGCTTGGCGTCGGTGCTGACGACTATATGACCAAGCCGTTTCACAAGGACGAGTTGGTGGCCCGTATCCACGCCATCGTCCGCCGTTCGAAGGGGCATGCCCAGTCGGTGATCTCGACGGGTGAACTGAAGGTCAACCTCGATGCCAAGACTGTCGAGGTGAATGGATCGCGGGTGCATCTGACGGGCAAGGAATACCAAATGCTCGAGCTGCTCTCGCTTCGCAAAGGCACAACGCTCACCAAAGAGATGTTCCTCAACCATCTTTACGGCGGGATGGATGAGCCCGAACTGAAAATTATCGACGTTTTCATCTGCAAGCTGCGCAAGAAACTTGCTGCGGCAACAGGGGGCGAGCACTACATCGAGACGGTTTGGGGGCGTGGCTATGTCCTGCGAGACCCGGATGGCGCTGCGGCTCCGGTCACAGCGGAAGCTGCGGCCTGATCATTTGTGCGCTTTGAGAGATCGCTGCGCGATCGCTTTAGACTAAGTTCAAGGGAGCCTGCGGGCTCCCTTTTTCATGCATGCGAAGATGTTCCCGTGTGACGCCACGGATTGTTTGGTGGCAGACATAGCGGTGATCCGGTAGGTCCGTGCGTATGACCGCACCAGCCCTATCGTCTGGAGACGCAGCGCTCAGTGCGTTTCTGGCCGATGTGCCACTGTTAGACCGTTTCCAGGACGGAATTGACCCCGGCTCCTATCGTGCATTTCCGGACGACTGGTTTGTTGCCGTGGCCGATGTTGCGGCCTCAACGGGGGCGATCCAAGCCGGCAACTACAAATCCGTGAACATGGTCGGTGCCGGTGTCATCACGGCTCTGTTCAATGCCTGTAAGACCCGAGATCTTCCGTTTGTGTTTGGGGGGGACGGCGCGTCGCTGGTCGTGCCGCCGCAGTTCGAGAGCGCGGCGCGGACCGCTCTTGCCGCAATGCAATGCTGGTCGCGGGACGAGATGGGTCTCGCACTGCGGGCCGCTATCATCCCTGTCCATGAAATTCGCAGGTTGGGCGGCGCTGATGTCCGCATGGCATTCTACAGGTCTGCCGCAAAGGTCCGGTTTGCCATGTTTCAGGGTGACGGAATGGCGTGGGCGGATGCGTCGATGAAGGCGGGGCACTATGCGGTCGCGCCATCAACGGATGGCGCACCTCCGGATCTGACAGGGCTCTCATGTCGGTGGCAACCGGCGGAGGCGCAGCATGGCCAAATTGTCTCGCTCATCGTGGTTCCGCTCGGCGCGCGCGGAGATAAAACCAGTGCAACGAACGTCTCATTCACGCGTCTGCAACGGGACATTCTTGCAATCGTGCGTGCTGCGACGGTGACGCAAGGGCGTCCGGTGACGCGGCGAAATCTGCGGTTTACACTGAGGCCCAAGGGCTACGATCTGGAGGCACGGGCACGGTTTCCTGCGATCGGCCGACGCTATCGACGCCTGCGTCTGAAACTTTTTGCTTCCTTCGCCTGGATGCTATTTCGTTTCAATCTCAAGTCCGGCAGCTTCGATCCCGCGCTCTATCAGAACGACCTTGTCGCAAACACCGATTTTCGCAAGTTCGACGATGGCCTGAAGCTGACGATCGATTGCCCCGAGACCACGGTTCGTCAGCTGACCGAGTTGCTTGATGCGGCGCGCTCGGACGGCGTCGCTGCTTACGGGCTTCACCGACAGTCCGCGGCGCTCATCACATGCCTGGTTCCTTCCTACACGGAGCGGGATCACATTCACTTTGTCGATGGCGCCGGTGGAGGGTATGCGTTGGCGGCTGCGCAGTTGAAGGCCTCGCTTAAGGCATGCTAGCCGCGCGGCGAAGCATGTTCGCCGAGGACGCTCGGTGTCAACGAGGAGTGACATGACTATGCGAGACATTTGTGCGGGGGCGAGGGGTATGATGATGGCGGCAGAAGGCACCGGATCCGGACACGGTAGCGCTGTGTCTGTGAACATGGATGGGCCGGAGCTTGCGAAAGGCCCTGCCAACTTCGAGCCGTTGACGCCGGTCAGCTATTTGCGGCGGGCGGCGGAGATTTTTGGACCGCGGACGGCCATCGTACATGGAGAGCGGCGCATCACATATGCGGAGTTTTATGCGCGGGCTCGCCAATTTGCAGACGCGTTGCAAAAGGCTGGCGTCAAACGCGGCGATACGGTCGCGATCATCGCCGCCAACGGCCCTGCCCTTCTCGAGGCGCATTATGCCGTCCCGATGCTCGGTGCCGTGTTGAACCCCATCAACGTGCGGCTGGATGCGGCGTCGATCGCGTTCTGTCTCACACACGGCGAGGCGAAGGTTTTTCTCGTAGATCGTGATTTTGCGGCAGCGGCCAGTGAGGCTGTTGAGACGGTCGCGCATGATTTGATGGTCATCGACATCGCCGACGCTGCGACGGCAGATCTGCCCGGAGTCGGCGACGTCGAGTATGAAGACTTTATTTCCCGTGGCAGCGCAACCTATGACTATCCGGGCGCGCAGGACGAGTGGGACTCGATCTGCCTTCTTTACACGTCAGGAACAACGGGGAACCCGAAAGGTGGCGTTTACTCTCACCGTGGCGCGTATCTCTGCGCCATGGGCAACGCGCTCACGTTCCAGCTTGATCATGAGAGCCGCTACCTCTGGACGCTTCCGATGTTCCACTGCTCAGGGTGGACGTTTACCTGGGCGGTGACGGCGGTGGGTGGCACGCATGTTTGTCTGCGCGGTGTCGAAACCTCTGAAATTTTTCGGCTGATTGTGGAGGAAAATGTTACGCACATGTGTGGGGCGCCGATCGTGCTCAACATGCTGGTGCATGCACCCGATGATCACAAACGGACGTTTTCACAGCATGTGAAAGTGGCCACAGGTGGTGCGGCACCACCGTCAGCCGTCATTGGCGCGATGGAGGCGCTTGGGTTCGAGGTGCTGCATCTCTACGGCACGACGGAATCCTATGGTCCATCGACCCTTTGCGCGCCTCAATCTGCCTGGAAAGAGGGCAGCGAGCAGGCGCGACATGAAGCGATGGCACGGCAGGGGATCCCGATTGCCATGGTTGAGGAAATGATGGTCGCAGATCCCGAAACCATGGCGCCGGTGCCGAAAGATGGCGCAACGATGGGTGAGATCATGGTGCGCGGCAATTCCGTCATGAAAGGCTATCTGAAGAACCCAGAGCAGACGACTACATCATTCGCAGGTGGCTGGTATCATTCTGGCGACCTCGCGGTCTGGCATGCGGACAGCTATGTCGAGGTGAAAGACCGTTCGAAGGACATAATCATCTCGGGCGGAGAAAATATCTCTTCGTTGGAGGTCGAAGAAGTGCTCTATCGCCATCCAGATATTATGGAAGCGGCGGTGGTTGCAAAGGGAGACGATAAATGGGGTGAGACGCCTTGTGCGTTCGTCGACCTGAAACCCGGTGCGGGAGATGTCTCTGCGGCTGATGTGATCGAGTTCTGCAAGGAGAACATGGCCGGGTTCAAGTGTCCGCGCTATGTGGTCTTTGGCCCGCTGCCGAAAACCTCCACGGGTAAGATCCAGAAGTTCGTGCTGCGTGAACAGGCGGAGAGCGTTACCTGAAGATGGCCGTCTCCGCTTACCGCACGCCGGAGGATGCTGCTGAGCACATTCTGTCGCGTCTTGGTAAACGGGTGACGCTTGGTTTGCCGCTTGGCATCGGCAAGGCTAACCACATCGCCAACGCGCTTTATGCGCGGGCAGAAGCGGACTCTTCGATTGCACTGACGATTTTCTCGGCGGTGTCGCTCGGCGTTCCGGAACCTTTGGCCGGAGCCGATCTCAAGGCCCGGTTCATCGCTCCGCTCATTGGTCGGATCAATCAGGGTCATGAGCCGTTACTGTATGCCAAGGCGCAAGCTGCCGGGGCGCTGCCGAGAAATATATCTGTCCATGAGTTTTTTCTTCCGGCGGGGGCGCACCTCGGCAACCCGGATGTCCAGCAGGCATATCTGAGTGCGAATTATACGCATGTTGTCAGCGTGTTGCTGGATGCCGGGGTCAATGTGCTGGCGCCGCTTGTCTCGCCATCCGGTGAGGCTCACAGCAGCACGTCGTACAGTCTCAGCTCCAACACGGATCTGGTTCTGGATTTTCTCTCCCGGCTGGATGAGCGGACCGGGGCGGGGCCATTCCTGCTTACCGGGCAGGCCAACCGTCAACTGCCTTACATGCGGGGACCGGGCGAGGTAGAGACGGCGCGATTTGATGGTGTGCTGGATACGCCGGAGACGCAGTTCGATTTGTTTTCCGTGCCGCGCCAACCGGTGACGCTGATGGACTATGCGACGGCTCTGCACTGTGCGGCGATGATCCCGGATGGGGGGACGCTGCAAATCGGGATCGGATCGTTTTCCGATGCGCTCACGCAGGCATTGCTGGTGCGACACCGCGAAGCTGCGACGTTCGAGAAGATCGTTGACGGGCTTGTCATCCAGCCGTCCGATCTTCAGGCGCACCGCGGGCGCTTTGAGACCGGCCTCTATGCCTCATCCGAAATGCTCGTAGAGGGATTGGTGACACTGATGAAGGCCGGCGTGATCGCGCGGCCGGCCAATGCGGCGGTCGATGATCCTGATCTTGCCGCACTCGGTGCGCCCGAAGATGCGCAAGCGCTGATCCATGCCGGGTTCTTCCTGGGTGCGGGAAGTTTTTATCGTCGTTTGCGTGAGATGCCGGAGGTGGAACGCGACCGTATCCGCATGATGCCGATTTCCTTCGTCAATGATCTCTTTGGCTCTGAGGCGCTTAAGCGGGCGCAGCGACGAGATGCCCGCTTCATCAACAATGGTTTGATGGCGACCCTGCTCGGCGCTGTGGTCTCCGATGGTCTTGAGGATGGTCGGGTGATCTCTGGTGTAGGCGGGCAATACAATTTTGTCGCGCAGGCCCATGAACTCAAAGGTGCACGATCAATTCTCACGGTCCGCGCCACGCGCGGGTATGGCAGTCGCATGACGTCAAATGTCGTGTGGAATTATGGGCACGTGACAATCCCCCGGCATCTGCGCGACGTCGTGGTGACGGAGTATGGGGCTGCCGATCTGCGTGGGAAATCTGATCGCGATTGCATCGCCGCGATGCTCAATGTTGCCGACAGCCGCTTTCAAGATGACTTGCTTACGCAGGCTAAAAAAGCGCGCAAGATCGAGGCGTCCTACCGGATTCCGGATTCGTTTCGTGGGAACTCGCCTGAGCAAATTGCCGACACGCTCGGGCCCGCTCAGGCGCGCGGTGATCTTCCGATGTTTCCTTTGGGCACCGAGATGACGGCGACCGAGCAACGATTGGTGCCTGCGCTTCAACACCTCGCGGCGAACGAACAGGATCGGCTGTCGTTGTTGCGTGGCGCATATGATGCGTGGCGCGGTGAGGCAGCGAGTGCCGAGGAGCGCGACGCGCTCGCCCGGTTGGATCTGGCGTCACCTGAGCCGTGGCGTGACCGTCTGATGCATTATGCTGTGCTGTGGGCGTTACGCGAGACGGCCTCTGATGCCGCCGCAATCACGGCACCGGACGCGGACTGACGGTGCTCGTGGTGGCGTGCAGCAGAGCGCTTTCGTCGGTTTAGCCAGCGAGCAGGCGCCGAGCCATGACCTGAGCCTGGATTTCAGCTGCACCTTCGAAAATATTCAGGATGCGTGCATCACACAGCACGCGGCTGATCGGATACTCCAACGCGAACCCGTTACCGCCGTGGATCTGCAGCGCGTTGTCGGAGGCTGACCATGCGACGCGTGCGCCGAGAAGCTTGGCCATGCCCGCTTCGACATCGCAGCGCCGCCCCTCGTCCTTCTCCCGTGCAGAGAACAATGTGAGTTGACGGATGATCATGGTCTCGACCGCCATAATCGCGATCTTGCTCGCCACGCGCGG
>JBCBXF010000075.1:0-13055 GCA_039816705.1 Pseudomonadota bacterium
TCGATCAACGCCCTCAACAGAGCACTGCCCACGCCGCAACGCCGCGCGTCTTCGGCGACTAAGCTGACGCTATAACACGACGACAATTGGGTCCCGGTGTTCGCACCGGGGCCCTTTTTTGTTCAGTGCTGGCGAAGGTGAGAAGGTGAGACAGCGATGGCGGAGAGTGTTGTGCGGCCTTGCGAGGTGTCGCACATGGCGGCGGTCACGGCGATCTATGGAGCGTCAGTACTGAACCATGCGGCCTCGTTCGAGCTCATGCCGCCGGACCAACAGGAGATGTTGCAGCGACGCGAGCGGCTGCTTGATGACGGGTACCCCTATCTGGTCGCGCTGCGCGATGATCGCGTGGTCGGGTATGCGTATGCGTCGGCGTATCGACCGCGGCCTGCATATGCCGCAAGTGTCGAGAACAGCGTTTACGTCGCCGAAGACGCGCGGCGTTGCGGCGTGGGCAGTGCTCTGTTGAGGGCGTTGATCGATGCCTGTGTGTCAGCGGGCCGCCGCCAGATGATTGCAGTGATTGGCGATCCCGATGCGAGCGGTTCCGTTGCGTTTCATGCGGCCCACGGCTTTCGCCACGTTGGTCGCCTTCACGGGGTTGGCAGCAAGTTTGAGCGTGATATCGACACCGTGATCATGCAGCGCGCGTTGGCTCCGGCATTGACTGGTCACAACATGTGATGGGCTGCCTAGCGTGCCTGGCTCAGGCTGCGGATCACATGGCGGCCGATCTCTTCGTGAGGTGCCGAGTGTGAAAGCACGGCAGTCTCGGCGGCTTCATCGATTGTGTCGAAACCGTCACCATCGTTTTCCATCGGCATGAAGCTCAACATCCCCGCCGCCTGCTCAATGGTCAGGTGTGTCGCGCCCTGCATGAACGTCTGGTAGCTGTCGACCCCGGCAAGCGCTGCGAAATAAGCGAGAAACTCGTCCGCCGAGCCGGGAGGCGGGACGTCGGTGCGGAACTGGTTGAGCGCTTCGACGACGGCCTTGCCAAGATCAGTTGCCGGAACGGGCTCGGTCATCAGGACAAACGGCTCGTGATCAATGATGTAGCCATCCGTGACTGACGCGTTGGCGCACACGATGATCCGGTCACCACGTTTATAGACAGAAGCGGTGTGCTGGCTCATCAGTCAGTTCCAATCAACGAAGCGATCCGTCACACCGGCCTTGTGCAAAAGCGATGCGCGGTTCTCCCTCCGTCTATGGATTGGCTGCCTGTGCGTCCAGCGCGACGCGTTGTCGTCCACCAAATCCAAGCGGATCGCACGTGTGACGTCGCGGCACTGCTCAGGCTTTGACCAGCTTCAACTGCTTGTCGATGACCCGCAGCACGTTGGCCAGATCGTGTCCGCGCTTCAAAATGTAGCCCGTCGGCGTGATGACGCTGTAGGCTCCCTGACGCCGCGCCAGTTTTGGCGTTTTCTCGATGCGGTACAGTGGGACGTCGCTGGCATGGCGGAAAATCGAGAAGACGGCCTTGTCGCGTAGCATGTCGATTGCGTAGTCGCGCCATTCGCCGGCAGCAACTTGGCGTCCATACACGTTCATGATGCGGTTGATCTCGTGGCGATTGAAGCAGATCGGTAGCGGCTGCGGCTTGCCCGACGTTCTCTGACCGGTCGCCAGGTTCAGCGTGGTGATTGTTGCGCTCCGACCGTCTGTTGGTCCGGAGCGCTCCGGACTTGGTTCACTGTCGCTCAAATGCGCCTCCTGCTTGCCGAGAACGACATGATTGCCGCTCTGCCGGGAAATGACAAGCGATGGCATGCGCGGGGCTGGTGACGTTTGAGAGTGGCTTCGTGTGGTGTGCGGCGGTCGAATCACCACTCTGTGATTCAGAATGCAGTGGACAAAGTCTGAAATATTTTGTAACAGACTTCACGTGACGGCGCGTTCCGTCGGCAAGTTTTTGGTTTCGGGAAGGTCGCAACGTCGATGATCCCGAATTGGCCCGGTCTGCTGTTAGACTTCGGATTTTCAGCCCCCCAGTCCCCCCGAGTCTTCTCTCCATGTGGACCGGGCCTTTTTCCTTCCCAATCATAACACGCGCGCACAGCGTTCCGCTGCTCACTGCAGCCGTGGCAATGCTTTGCGGGGATGTGTGCCTTACGGTGCGGCGATGCTGGCAGCACCGATGATCGGGCCGACATCGCCATCCTGAAACAGGACGGCATAGCGGTCGACAGCGCCGTTCTTATCACTCAACGCTTTCGGCATCTTGATCGTCATAGGCTCACCGCGCCACGTACCAAGCGGGCTCAGCGCGCGCACGACGTTGTAATAGGTCAGCTTGTTGCCGCCGTTTTCGCCGTGTCTGACATTCACTGTCGCTTTACTCTGTATCTGCACAAGCCAAACCTTGCAGGCCTTGGGCGCCTTCGGCCCTTTTGCAATCGCATCGATAACCAGCTGGCTGCCATCCCGCCTCAACGACGCGGCGAACCGGTGATCGTTTATTTTTCGTCCGGTCTTTTTGATCGCGGAATTGATTTTTGCCCCGCGGAAACCGACCGCGTGGGCGAGACCGTTGACCACGATCTGGGGCGTGTAGACCCGTCCGTCTCCGCGCTGTCGGGCATAGAGACGCTGGCGCTGACTGAACGCGCTTTTGCCGAACGTATCCCGCCAACCAAGATAGTCCCAATAGTCGACCGGCATGGTGAGCGCGAGTACGTCCGGCTGGTTTGCATAGGTTTCGAGAAGCGCATCAGCGGGCGGACAGGATGAGCAGCCCTGGCTCGTAAACAGCTCAACAACCGACGTAATGCGATTTTCGGCGCGTGCCTGCGATGAGGTCGCGACGATCGTCGTTGCGATAAGAACGATGGCGCTGAGAAGCGATGCGGGCAAACAACGGAACGGCGTCACGGCGACCTCGAGATTCGTCCTGGCTCGGCTGTCCGGGCGAAGTGGTGGAAAGCGTTGTCGATGTGACTATGCCTGAGCGCTTTTCAAACAACCACTCACGACTGGATGACGTTCGTGTCACCGGGCTGAAACAGAGATGGCCGCGCCCCGTATCCGGAGTGCGGCCATCGTGGTTTTTGGTCCCTGCGTTAGGTGCGTGAGGAGGGCTTGCTACGCGGCCTCCGCCAGATTGCGCAGGACGTAGGGCAGGATGCCGCCATTGCGGTAGTACGCCAGCTCATCCTCGGTATCGATCCGGCACAGGGCCTCGATCGTTCTTGTCTCGCCGCCCGCATATGCGATCTGCACCGGCACCATCATCTGTGGTTTCAGCGTGTCGAGACCTGTGATCGTCACCTGCGTGTCTGCGCCGATGCCCAACTGGTCCCAGCCGGTGTCTGCCGGGAACTGAAGTGGCAGGACACCCATGCCAATGAGGTTCGAGCGATGGATGCGCTCAAACGATTCCGCGATGACAGCGCGAATACCGAGCAGACGTGTGCCCTTGGCAGCCCAGTCACGGCTTGAGCCGGTGCCATATTCCTTGCCGGCCATGACGACGAGGGGGGTTTTCTCCGCCTTGTATTTCATGGCCGCTTCATAGATCGACATTTCTTCTCCCGAAGGCTGGTGGCGGGTGACGCCACCTTCCGTGCCCGGGGCGATCTCGTTGCGAATGCGGATGTTGGCGAACGTACCGCGCATCATCACCTCGTGATTGCCGCGACGGGCGCCATAGGAATTAAATTCCCGTGGTGCGACCTGGTGCTCGACAAGATAAGTTCCTGCCGGGCCGGAATGCTGGATCGAGCCGGCGGGTGAGATGTGATCGGTTGTGATACTGTCCTTGAAGAGGCCGATGATGCGGGCGGCATTGATGTCGCTGACGTCTGCGGGTTCCAGCTCCATATCCTCGAAGTAGGGAGGATGCTGCACGTAGGTCGAGGCGCTGCTCCAGTTGTACGTCATGCCGGTTGAACCGCCGATTGCCTGCCAGTTTTCGTCACCTTTGAAGACGTCGGCATAGCGTTCGGCGAACATTGCCGGCGTCACGGCTTCGCGCACAAGCGCTGCGATATCGGCGGATGTCGGCCAGATATCCTTGAGGTAGACCGGGTTGCCATCAGGGTCCGCGCCGAGTGGCTCCGTTGTGAGGTCGATCGTCATGGATCCGGCGATCGCGTAGGCGACAACAAGCGGTGGCGAGGCGAGATAATTCGCCTTCACATCCGGGTTCACGCGGCCTTCGAAATTGCGGTTGCCGGAGAGCACCGAGCAGGCGACGAGATCGTTCTCGTTGATTGCGGAGGAAATATCGACGTCGAGCGGGCCTGAATTCCCGATGCAGGTCGTGCAGCCATAGCCGACGAGATCAAAACCCATCGCGTCGAGATCGTCCTGGAGTCCGGCTTTTGTCAGGTAGTCCGTCACGACCTGACTGCCTGGCGCCAGTGAGGTTTTGACCCACGGTTTGACCTTGAGACCTTTCGCACGGGCATTGCGCGCGACGAGACCGGCGGCCATCAGCACCGACGGGTTGGATGTGTTGGTGCACGATGTGATCGCTGCAATGACAACATCGCCATTGGTCAGGCGGAAGTCCTTGCCGTTGACCGCGTAGTCTTTCGGTGCCGGTTCGGCCTGCTCACCGCCTTCTGCGATCAACCGGGCTTCAGCGCCATCTTTGGGCGGCTTGTTGTTCGCAATGCGTCCGCCGGAGAGGTCCTGAAGTGCGGTCTCGAATGCGGTGGCGGCGTTTGCGAGAGCGATGCGATCCTGTGGGCGTTTCGGCCCGGCGAGGGAAGGCTCGACCGACGCAAGGTCGAGGTGGAGCGTATCGGTGAATTCCGGTTCGCTCGCACCGGGCGCGCGGAACATGCCTTGCGCTTCTGCATACGCCTTGACGAGGGCGACACGGTCGGTGTCGCGACCGGTGGCTTCCAGATAGGTCAGTGCGTCGGTGTCGACCGGGAAGAAGCCGCATGTTGCGCCATACTCCGGCGCCATGTTGGCAATCGTTGCCTCATCCTCGAGTGACAGATTATCGAGGCCCGGGCCGAAAAACTCGACAAACTTGCCGACGACGCCGCGCGCGCGCAGCATCTCGACGACTGTCAGCACGAGGTCCGTCGCGGTGACGCCTTCTTTCAACTTGCCTTCCATGCGGAAGCCGATGACCTCCGGGATCAGCATCGAGACCGGTTGCCCAAGCATTGCGGCCTCGGCTTCGATGCCACCGACGCCCCAGCCGAGAACTGCGAGACCATTGACCATCGTTGTGTGACTGTCGGTGCCAACGCAGGTATCCGGGAATGCCTGCTCGACGGGTTTGCCGTCACGCTCGATCTGTTTGGTCCAGACGGTCTGGGCCAGGTATTCGAGATTGACCTGGTGGCAGATCCCTGTTCCAGGCGGGACGACGCGGAAGTTTGCGAAGGCTTCAGACCCCCATTTCAGGAACTCGTAGCGCTCCTTGTTACGCTCATATTCGCGCTCGACGTTTTTCTCGAAGGCGTTGCCCGTGCCGAAATAGTCCACCATCACCGAGTGGTCGATGACCAGGTCGACGGGGACCAGCGGATTGATCTTTTTCGGGTCGCCGCCGAGGTTCTCCATCGCGTCCCGCATGGCCGCGAGATCCACAACCGCAGGGACGCCAGTGAAATCCTGCATCAGCACGCGCGCCGGGCGATAGGCGATCTCACGCTTCGAGGACTTTTCCTTCAGCCACTCGGCCATCGCGCGGATGTCGTCCGCCGTGACCGTCTTGCCATCTTCATTGCGCAGCAGGTTTTCAAGCAGAACTTTCAGCGAGTACGGCAGGCGGGAAATGCCAGCGAGACCGTTTTTCTCCGCCTCGGGCAGGCTGAAATATTCGTACGACTTGCCGTCGACATCGAGTGTGCGGCGGCAGTTGAAGCTGTCGAGGGGCAGTTTGCTGTGCTGCCCATCTGCGGTGCCGGACATAGGGTTTGCTCCTTCGGTGGTGGCTCAAGCGTCATGGCGCGGAGCGATCCGGCGCTATGTCGTGACCGGATGACGGGGTGTGCCCCGTGAATTGCGCGGACCTCGTGATCGTGGCATCGGTATAGTACGTGGTCCGCGGCGGCGCCATCCGCCGAAGTGGGTATGCGGCGTTTTTTGCAGTTGGGAATGCGGGATGACAGACGTTGGCGCGCCAACCGTGAGCGCCCTCTCGGTCGCTCGGCTCAGCTGTCATCGCGGCGGGCAGCTCGTTCTCGACGATGTGACCTTCCGTGTTGCCGCCGGTGATGCGGTTCTGTTGCTTGGGCCGAACGGCGTTGGCAAGACGACGTTGCTCCGTGTGATTGCGGGGTTGCTGCGACCGAGCAGCGGCTCGGTGACGCTCGACGGCATTGAGGCGATGGCCGATCCGCCGCCGAGCCGGGCTTTTATGCATATCTTTGGGCCGCAAAATGGGCTCAAGTCTACGTTAACGGTTCGGGAGAACTTGAGTTTCTGGCAACGTTTCCTCGGTGAGGAGGACGATGCGGATGCCTGCGACGCAGCGCTCCGTTCGTTTGGTCTCGATGATCTCGCCGAACTTCCGGTTAGTGTATTGTCCACGGGGCAACGTCGGCGTGCCGGGCTGGCGCGGTTGATTGCGGTTTCCCGACCGATCTGGCTGTTGGATGAGCCCAATCACGGGTTGGATGCAGACTCGCGACGAGCACTCGCGGATGCCGTCCGGGCGCACGTGTACGACGGGGGCATGTCATTAATTGCAACACACAGCGAGGTTGAAGCGGGACCGGTGCGGCGTCTGCAGCTTGGGGCGGGGCAACTGGACGTCCGTGATGCGGATAGCGGTGTGCCGGCGTGACGGCATTCCTCGCAGTGCTGCGGCGGGACCTTCAGCTCGGCGTAAGGGAAGGTGGGGCGCTTGGAACGGCGCTCGGATTTTATCTCGTCGTCATTGCGATCCTGCCCCTGGGGCTCGGCCCTGATCTCGATCTGCTGCAGCGGATTTCGGGCGGCGTGCTCTGGATCGGTCTGCTGCTCTCATCGCTGCTGTCGATTGACCGTCTGTTCGCGCACGATCTCGAGGATGGAAGTCTTGATGTCCTCATGAGCGGTGCGTTGCCCTTGGAACTGGTCGTAACAGCAAAGGCGATCGCACACTTTCTGGTGTTCGGTCTGCCGCTTGTTCTGTTTGCGCCTTTACTCGGGCTCATGCTGAATTTCCCGCTACCGGCTTCGGGTGTGCTGGTTGGTACGATGGCACTCGGTGCGCCAGCGGTGAGCTTTGTTGGCGCCATTGGTGCGGCATTGACGCTGCCGGTTGGGCGCGGCGGTCTGCTGCTCGCGCTGTTGATGCTGCCATTTTTCATACCCATACTCATATTTGGCATCGCAACGCTGAATGCGAGTTTAGGCGGGCCGGGGTCTGCTGCGACGCCTGCGCTTATCCTGACAGCGCTGACGCTTGCGGCTCTTGTCCTTGCACCGTTCGCAGCGGCATTTGCGCTGCGCGTGCAATTTCGCGGGTAGGTTGGTGATGCGCGACGATCAGAGAACCGGTGAGCCGAGATGAGCGACATCCATATGAATGAGCGCACGTCTGCGGCGCACGGGCAGACGTTGGTGCAACGGTTTTCGAATCCAACGCGGTTCATGGCGTGGTCCGGCAGGCTGTTGCCATTTCTTTCCGCGCTCACGATCGGCGTCATCGGTTTCGGCCTGTATGCCGGGCTCATCATGGCACCGCCGGATTATCAGCAGGGCGAGACCGTGCGGATCATGTTTGTGCATGTCCCTGCGGCATGGTTGGCCATGTTCACATATCTGACAGTGGTGGTCTCCAGCGTTGGTTTCCTGATCTGGCGTCATCCGCTTGCTGACGTGTCGGCCAAGGCTGCCGTGCCACTTGGGGCCGCGTTCACATTCCTTGCGCTCGTCACCGGGTCGCTCTGGGGCCGCCCGATGTGGGGGACCTACTGGGTTTGGGATGCGCGGCTTACTTCCGTGCTGGTGCTGTTCTTTCTCTATCTCGGGCTCATGGCACTGCGGAATGCGCTGGAGGACGAACTGCTTGCCGGCAAACTGACAGCGGTGCTCGCGATTGTCGGCAGTGTGATCCTTCCGGTGATCAAGTTTTCCGTCGACTGGTGGTCAACCCTGCATCAACCGGCGAGCGTCATTCGTTTGGACGGGCCGACGCTTCATGCGTCGATGCTCTGGCCGCTGCTTGTCATGGCTGTCGGATTTTCTCTCTTCTTTGCCACGGTGCATCTGATGGCGATGCGCAATGAAGTCCTTCGCCGCCGCCTGATTTCGCTGCAGCGCGGACGTGCGCGCAGTGGGCGCGCAAGCACTGCGGCGACAGTTATCGAAGGCTGAGCGCGTCGCCAAGAATCGACTGGGCAGAGCTAGCGGGGCAGAGCGTATGGAAACGTTGTCACATGAAATGTTCGTCGGCCTGTCTTACGGTGTGACGGGTGTTGTGTTCGTTGGCCTGGTTGCATGGGTTCTCATGACGGGTCGTCGACGCCGTGCGGAGATTGCGCGGCTTGAGGCCAAAGGTTCGCGCGCACTGTGAATGATCCTGAACCACAGCGGCGCCCCGGCTGGATCGCATTTGTGCCCGTCGGTGCTTTCGCCGTCATCGCCGCTTTGTTTTTTTATTCACTCCAAGCGGGGGATCCGTCGCGATTGCCGTCCGCGTTGCTCGGGAAGCCCGTGCCGGATATCTCGCTTCCCGGCATCGAAGGGCTTCGCACTGTCGATGGCGCATCTGTCCCCGGGTTTGCTGCGGAGGATTTTTCATCATCCCCCGTGACTGTCGTGAATGTCTGGGCGTCCTGGTGCGTGCCGTGCGTGCGCGAGCACCCATTTCTCGTTGTCCTGTCACAGATGCCGGGCGTTCAGTTGTTCGGCGTGAACTACAAAGACAAGACGGTCGCCGCCCGTCGTTTCCTTGGCCGCTTTGGCAATCCATTCCGTCGTGTCGGGTTTGACGAAGATGGGCGCGGATCGGTCGAGTGGGGTCTGACCGGGGTTCCTGAGACGTTCGTCGTCACGCAGACCGGGCGGGTGACGTTCAAATATGTCGGTGAAATCACGCAAGTGACGATGGACAAGATCCTGTCGCCCGAGATCGCGAAAGCGCGCGCACTCTCAGAGCGGTCGCCCGATTAGTCGCCGACGATATCGATCGCCGTGATTGCAATCAGATATTTGATCAGTCGGGTCTGTTCCTGGGCCGTCAGTGGCGCGAGCAGTTGCGCGTCGGCGCGTCTGGCTGCGGGTGAGGCGCGCAACAGGATCTTTTTACTCTTGTCCGTAAGTGAGACGGCGTAGACGCGCGCGTCCGACTTCAGTCGTTTGCGTTTGATCAGTCCTTTGGTGACCATGCGGCGAACGATGTCTGCGATGGTCGAGCGATCGATGCCGGTCCGTTTGACCAACGCCGTTTGACTGAGACCATCCTCGCCGTTGATCGCTTGAAGCACGGCGAACTGTCTTGCCGTCACTTCGAGACCTGAGGTTTCGGCGGCGAAGACATCGGCCGCCTGCTGCCCCGCCCGGTGGAGAAGATCGAGGACGGAGCGTCCGGATGTTTGCAGTTGCCCGCTTTGCTTCTTCTGCTTCGTCATTGCCCATGCGCCAACGTGAGTGAGCAAGGTGCTCGCTGCTATGCCTGCGCTACGACGCACCGGCCCGCAAACGGGAATAATAGATTATCTGAAACGCGTAAAGAACGAACGCGGTATATCCACGACGTTCCCGCGGGAGCGTCGGCTTTTTCGTCCCCTTTTACGCCGTTACATCGGGTCAGGTTGATTTTTCGTCCTGGGCTTTTGTCGTCTCTTCGCCGGGCAGAGCCAGGCCATGTCGGCGCATCATCGGGATTTGAGCCATGGCGAACAGAAGTGTAATGGGAAGACTGCCGAAGACCTTAAAGTTGACCCAAAAGGCTTCTGAAAAATTCCGCCACAAGACTTCGTTTAAAAGAGCCATTGCGACAAAGAAACCTGCCCAACGCCAAGTCAGCGCCGTCCAGCCGCCCTCGTTCATCTTGAGTGCGTCTCCCATCATCATGCGGATGAAGGGTTTTCCAAGCGCGTGGCCGATCATGAGCGCGGCTGCAAAGAGGAGGTTGACGATCGTCGGCTTCATTTTGACGAACGTCTTGTCCTGCAAGAGAAGTGTTAGCCCTCCGAAGACGACGATAAGACCGGTGGAGACCAGCGGCATCACCGGGATCTTGCCGAAGAGGACGTGAGACACCGCGAGCGTGATGACGCTCGCGACGATCAACACGCCAGTTGCATAGTAGAGGCCGTTTTCACCGCCGACGATCGTGTATGTCGCGAAGAAAATCAGGAGCGGGCCGAACTCGAGGAACTGTTTCATCTGGCGTCTCCTATTGTGCCAGTCGTGCAGAGTGGGCCGGTGTGGACTGGTCTGTCATGCGGCGCGACTATGTTTGCGGAGGACCAACGATCGCGGCGGCGAACTCGGAAGCTTCAAAAGGCTGGAGGTCTTCGATGCTTTCGCCGACGCCAATGGCGTGGACGGGCAGACGATGCTTCTCGGCAATCGCGACGAGGATGCCGCCGCGGGCGGTGCCATCAAGTTTGGTCATCACGAGCCCGGTGACGCCAGCCGTCTTGCCGAAGACATCTACCTGGCCGAGTGCGTTTTGACCGGTTGTGCCGTCGAGGACGAGCAGCACATGGTGCGGCGCGGATGCATCCTGCTTCTCGAGCACGCGGCGGATCTTGGCCAGCTCCGACATCAGGTCGTCCTTGTTTTGCAGTCGGCCGGCAGTGTCAATCAGAAGGATGTCCGTTTTTGTCTCATGCGCCCTCGTGAGAGCGTCGAATGCGAGGCCCGCTGCATCGGCTCCCAGATCGCGGGTGATCACTTCGGTGTCGGTGCGCTCACCCCAGACCTTGAGTTGCTCGACGGCGGCGGCGCGAAACGTGTCACCCGCTGCAAGCATCACGGATTTGCCTTCGTCACGGAACCTGCGTGCGAGTTTGCCGATCGTTGTCGTTTTGCCGGAGCCGTTGACGCCAACCATGAGGATGACGGTTGGTCCGTCTCTCGGCTCGATCGTGAGAGGCTTGGCGACCGGTTCTAGGACGCGTGATATTTCCTCCGCGAGAACCGTATTCACTTCCTCGGGTGAAATCTCCTTGTCGTAGCGATCTTCGGCGAGCTTATCGGTGATGCGGCTTGCAACCGCGACGCCGAGATCCGCCTGAATCAGGAGGTCTTCGAGATCCTGGAGCGTGTCGTCATCGAGCTTGCGCTTGGTGAAAATACCCGCGACGCCGCCGGTCAACCGCGATGATGTGCGCGACAGCCCGGATTTCAGCCGGGAGAACCATCCCGTCTGTGCCTCCTCGGGGGGACGTTCCTTTAACCCCTCATGCGTTTCCGGTGTTTCGGTGAGACCGGCTGCCGCATCGGCCGTGATGTTCTCCGCGTCAGGTGGGGATGGTCGTTCGTCCTCAGGTGCAGCCGGTGCGTCCGCCTGTGACGGTGTCTCGGTGGCCTCCGGCGAGGTGCCAAAAACGCGAGAGAAAAACCCGCCGCTTTTCTTTCCGTCACTCACGGGGACACAGCTTTCTGAGGTGCAGGGCGCGCCAGAAAGCGATGGCCATCATGTTCTGTCAGTTCAACGGTCAGAAGATCGTTTGCGGTGGTACTGTCATCGCCATTGGAAACGACTTCGACTTCAGCAAATTGGGGTGTGCGTCCGCGGCCGGGGCGCTCGATCAGGACTTCACTGCGCCGCCCGATCTGTTCGTCGAGATGGGCGGCTACGCGTCGTGCGCCAAGTTCGCGGAGGCGTGCAGCGCGCTCTGCAATCACCGGACGTTCAAGCTGCGGCATGCGCGCCGCGGGTGTTCCTTTGCGCGGTGAATAGGGGAAGACGTGCAGCCAAGTCAGACCGCACTCATCGACCAGCCGCAAGGAGTTTTCGAACATAGCGTCGGTTTCTGTCGGGAAGCCGGCGATGAGATCGGCGCCGAATGCGATCTCCGGGCGAGCTTGCCGCACGCGATGACAGAACTCGATTGCATCGTTTCTCAGATGGCGCCTTTTCATCCGCTTCAGGATCATATCATCACCGGCCTGTAGCGAGAGGTGCAGATGCGGCATGACGCGCTGATCGCCAGCGATCGCGTCATAGAGCGCCTCGTCGGTTTCGATCGAGTCAATAGAGGACAGCCGAAGTCGGGCGAGGTCTGGGACGTGGGTCAGAATTTTCTGCACCAATTGGCCAAGGCTGATGTTCCCTGGGAGATCCGGGCCGTAGGAGGTGATGTCGACACCGGTCAGAACGACTTCGCGGACGCCGCCATCGACGAGGTGTTTGATTTGTGCGATGACTTCTCCGGCGGGGACCGAGCGAGAGTTTCCCCGTCCGTAGGGGATGATGCAGAATGTGCAGCGGTGATCGCATCCATTTTGCACCTGGACGTAGGCGCGTGCGCGGGTCGCGAAGCCATCAATCAGATGGCCGGCCGTTTCCCGGACTGACATGATGTCATCCACCTGAACACGCTCGGAGCTGCCCGTCGAAAGGCCCACGAAAGTGGCCGCGGACATTTTCTCCGCGTTGCCAATGACGTGGTCGACTTCCGCCATCGCGGTGAAAGATTCGGGTTCTGTTTGGGCCGCGCAGCCCGTGACAATGAGGCGGGCATCTGGATTGTCGCGGCGGGCCCGGCGGATCGCCTGACGGGACTGGCGGACCGCTTCGGCGGTCACGGCGCATGTATTTATGATGACGCTGTTGCCAAGTCCGGCGTCGCGCGCATGGCGGCGCATCACTTCGGACTCGTACGCGTTCAATCGGCAACCGAGCGAACGCACGTCGGGGCCGGGCTCGGCCTCTGATGAAGGCGCTGTGATGTCATTGGTCATCGACATAAGGTGTGTGAACCAGCCGGGAGATCAAAGTGTTCGAGCGTGCGTGCAGCTGTGCCCGGTTTTTGCGCATCAAGGCAAGCGGTGTAAGGCCGTGACAGCGGGCGCGTTGTCGTGTTCAGGCCGGCTGCAAGCCGAAGGAAACGGGATCAAGCGAGCCGGTGTTCTCCAGCGCAACTGCACCTGTGGCGTGGATGTGGTCGTAGTCGGTCCATTCCACAAGCAGAGGG
>JBCBXF010000076.1:0-12913 GCA_039816705.1 Pseudomonadota bacterium
ATTCCATGGGTCCGAGAACGTCAAACACGTTCAGAGCGTTGGTCGGAATAGGCTTTGCATTGAGTGTTGCCAGCGCGCCGCTTTCCTCGGCTCGGGCTCAGCAGTTGAGTGATCGCTCCGTGCAGGTGCTGATGGACTATGCGTGGACGATCCTGCCCTCGAAGTTCACCACGCGGACCAACAAAGTCATCAAGATCGACAAATCCAAGAAGGACACGATCATGGTGCCGCGCGATGTCGGGCGGGCGATTATTGAGGTCGCGCGGCTCTCGGCTTTCGCGCAGATCTGCAATTTGCCCAACGCGCAATCAGCAAACTATCGCGCAATGATGCGGGTCGAGCAGAAAAAGCAGACGTGGAGCGATGCGCAGCTGCTCTACATCTCGCAGCTTCACCTTTTCACGATCCTCTGGCTAACCGGCAATGTCGAGGTCTCCGCGGATGGTGACGAGAAGAACATCGAGCTCAAGGAAGGTGACAAGGCGAAGAAGCCGACGTGCACTGATACCGAGCGCGAGAACGTGAAAAAGCGGATCATTGCCTACGTGAAGAGCACGGGCGGCAAGGTTCAGCAGCAGTAGCAGCGTTTGGCGCGTGACGCACCGCGTGTCGCATCTCAGCTTGGCGTTGACTTCGTCACGTCGATCAGGGATATCGCTCGTATCCGCCGGCCATATTGGGTCTGCGGTCCTGCGCGACTGTGCATCTCTCACCTGAGTGATTGCTGTCAGTTCGCCCTTTCCGGGGGCGGGCAGAGGAAGACGCGCTTCATACTATCGCAAACACATCACCACCCGGAGTAAGACATGACCAAGCGCATCAGCGCCAAATACAAGATCGATCGCCGCATGGGCGAGAACATCTGGGGCCGTCCGAAAAGCCCCGTTAACAAGCGCGAGTACGGACCCGGCCAGCACGGCCAGCGCCGCCGCGGCAAGGAGACGGACTACGGTCTGCAACTGCGCGCGAAACAGAAGCTCAAGGGCTACTATGGCAACATCACGGAAAAGCAGTTCAAGGCGATCTACAAGGAAGCGACGCGTCTCAAGGGCGATACGTCGGAGAACCTGATCGGCCTGCTCGAGCGTCGGCTGGACGCAGTGGTCTACCGCTCGAAGTTCGTGCCGACCGTCTTTGCCGCACGTCAGTTTGTGAACCATGGCCACGTCAAGGTGAACGGCAAGAAGGTCAACATCCCGAGCTATCGCTGCAAGGACGGCGATGTCGTCGAGGTCCGCAACAAGTCCCGCGATCTCGCCATCGTCATCGAAGCGACGCAGATGGCCGAGCGCGACGTGCCGGACTACATCGACGCCGATCACTCAAAACTCGCCGCCACCTTCGTGCGCACCCCGGCGCTCGCCGATGTGCCATTCCCGGTGATGATGGAACCAAACCTCGTGATCGAATATTACTCGCGCTGATTTTTCTCCACGCGAGACGAGACTCAGAAAGGCCGCTCCGGTGTCGACCACCGAGGCGGCCTTTTTTGTTTGATGACTGGCTCAATATCGGAGCGCTCACCTCGATCATCCGCGCCGCCGTTGCTCCCTCTCCCTGCTAGCGGGGAGAGGGCTGGGGTGAGGGGCCGCACCACGGTGTAACGCTGGCATTTTGCTTCGAGTTGGTCGGAGCGGTCATGGTTGACGCCGCAGATACTGAAAGAGTTGCTGCTCCTCATCCGCCCTGCGGGCACCTTCTCCCCGCAGGCGGGGAGAAGGGAAGATGCCCCCCACACACGCTTGGCCATCCGCACCGCGCCGCACGGGCGGATGGAAGAGGTGTGGCAGAGCTGGCGGTGATGGGCGATTGTATCTGTGACGTGAAGGCACAGGTATCAGAAAGAAAACGCCATGGCGCGGAGACTGAACACGCGACTGACCAAGAGGTTCGGGATCGAGCATCCGATTATCCAGGCGCCGATGGCTAAGACGTCGGGTGGTGCGTTGGCCGGGGCGGTGAGTGATGCGGGCGGGCTTGGGCTGATCGGCGGCGGGTACGGCGATGCGGACTGGCTTGACGCGCAGTATGCGATTGCATGCAATCGTCCTGTCGGCTGTGGGTTCATCACCTGGTCGCTCGCGAAACAACCGGATTTGCTCACGCGTGTTCTTGAGCGCTCGCCGCGTGCAGTTTTTCTCTCTTTTGGTGACCCGGCCCCGTTCGCGCGCAAGATCCAAGAGGCAGGCGTGCCGCTGATCTGTCAGGTACAAACGTTGTGTGATGCGATGCACGCGGCTAACTGCGGCGCGGATGTCATCGTGGCGCAAGGTTCGGAAGCGGGCGGCCACGGCGAGAAGCGTGCAACATTCACGCTGGTGTCGGAGGTCGCAGACTGGGTCTACGGCGACTTTCCCGACACGTTGGTGTGCGCGGCAGGCGGCATTGCAGACGGGCGCGGGCTTGCTGCCGCGCTGGCGCTCGGAGCTGATGGCGTCGTTGTCGGCTCACGGTTCTGGGCGAGCGCGGAGGCTCTGGTTGCCGATGCGATGCAGGAGGCGGCCATCCTGGCGACCGGCGACGATACGATCCGCTCGACCGTAATGGACATCGCACGGAAACTCGACTGGCCGGAGCGCTACTCAGCGCGCGTGCTGCGTAACGCCTTTACGGACCGGTGGCATAACGACATCCCCGGGTTGCTCGCCGTGGCGGAGACGGAATCCGCCCGTTGGAACGCCGCCATGGATCGTGGCGACCCGACCATCGCTAACACCTTTGTCGGCGAAGCGACCGGGCTGATCGAGGCGATCCACCCGGCAGGTAAGATCGTCGAGACACTCGTGCGCGAAGCGATCGAAGAGATTGACCGGGTCTCGCGCGTCGTCACCTGACGTCACACGCCGAGGCCCATCGCGGCCGATATGCAGGACGATGTTGTTTTGAGGCTTGGGAGCGCGTGCGGCTGCGCGGCACACTGCCAAGATGCTTCAGCGGAGCGGCCCATTACTTGCAACAAACCTTTCGCGCCTCTGGTTTTATGCTAAATACATGGCACGCTTACTTGACCGGAGGAAAATATCGGACAATGCGCCGCCCCGTTTTACTTGGTCTGACTGCTTCGATCCTTACTTTGGCGGCTTTTTTGGCTGGTGTCTTCCTAAGCCCTGAGGCCCATCGATTTCTTTCAAAAGTAGATTCGCCAATCCCAATCTGTTTCGGCGAACCGACTGTCGTGAATGGCGATACTGTGCGCTGCAGCTTTCGACAGATTGACCTGGACTATGACGCACCCGAAACGAATTCATTCAAATCTGACTGCCTGCTGCCTGCAAGCCAGAGAATGTCCGCCAACGACGCAACAGCGTGGCTTGCGGAACGTCTAGACCAAGCGGCCAAAGACAACGCAACGGTGACTGTCCAAATCGACCGGCAAGACGCATCATTCCAAAGCTTCAAGGGCTCGTTGCTGATTGATGGCGAGACGATCAAGTCTGAAATTATTGATGCTGGCCTCGCCTGTGAACTCAAGGTGAAGGACTGGTGCAAGCCCACACGCGAACAGGTGTGCGCTGCCGCCAATCGCGATGCACCTTAGCGCTACTCACCAAGCTCCAACCGCTTCCCCGTCAGACGCTCATCGACATCGGCGAGTGGCGCATAGATGTCGGCCAGCAGGCGGGTGTATTCGCCGTGCACGCCGACGGTCTGGCCCGGCTGGGTGGCGGTGTAGCGGAAAGCGATATAGCTGCCGATCCATGCGATGAGGAAGCTGAGCAGCAGCGCGCTCACCATGCGGTCAACGGTGGTCATGTCGGCTCTCCCCTGTGTCGGCCCTGTTCTGCGACTGCTCTCACCCAGCCATTGCGGCGGCGATGGCGTCAAGGCTTGCGGCAGCGTTCTGCCCATCGGGACCGCCGGCCTGTGCCATGTCCGCCCGTCCGCCGCCGCCTTTGCCGCCAATCGCCTCGGCGCCGACGCGCACGAGATCGACGGCGCTCAGGCGATCCGTCAGGTCATCGGTGACGCCGACGGCGAGGCCGGCCTTGCCTTCGTCTGATACGCCGACAATCGCGACAACCCCGGAGCCGAGCCGCTTTTTACTCTCATCCACGAGGCCGCGCAGATCTTTCGGCGAAATGCCTTCGAGCGCGCGGGCGAGCAGCTTTGTGCCGGCGATCTCGCGCACGTCGTCGCTGGCATCGGCGCCGTTGCTGGCACCTCCACCGAGCGCGAGTTGCTTTTTCGCCTCGGCAAGTTGGCGCTCCAGCGTCTTGCGCTCAGTCATAAGGGCATCGACGCGGGCGGCGACGTCTTCAGGCTTCACTTTCAGTCGGGCTGCGGTCTCGCGCAGCGTCTCGTCCTGTGCATTGAGGTAGGCGCGGGCGCCTTCGCCAGTCAGCGCTTCGAGGCGACGGACACCGGAGGCGACCGCACTTTCACCGACGAGTTTGACAAGACCGATGTCGCCGGTACGACCGACATGCGTGCCGCCGCACAGCTCAACTGAGTAAGCGGCACCCGATTTTTCTCCTTCGAGTGCTGTACCCATCGCGACGACGCGCACTTCCTCGCCGTATTTTTCTCCAAAAAGCGCCATCGCACCGGTTTCTCGCGCGTCCTCAATCGACATGAGCCGCGTGGTCACGGGCGCGTTCTGGAGGATGATCGCGTTGGCCATGCGCTCGACGGTTGCGAGTTCGTCCCGGTCCATCGGTTTCGGATGCGCAAAATCGAAGCGCAGGCGATCGGGCGAAACGAGCGATCCTTTTTGCGTGACGTGCGTCCCCAAGACCTCGCGCAGGGCTTCGTGCACAAGGTGGGTGGCGGAATGGTTGGCGCGGGTGGCCGTGCGGGCGGTGTGGTCGACCTGTAGCTCGACCACATCGCCGGTCGTTATCTTGCCCTGCTCAACGGTGCCGAAGTGCACGAAGAGATCGCCGAGTTTTTTTTGCGTGTCGGTGACGCGGAGGGTAAAGCTTTCTGTGCGGATGACGCCTGCGTCACCGACCTGGCCACCACTCTCGCCATAGAACGGCGTCTGGTTGATGATCAGTGCGGCTTCGTCGCCTTTCTTGAGGGTCTTGACGGATTTTCCGTCCTTTACCAGTGCGCGCACCTCGCCTTCGGCCTGCTCGGTCTCGTAGCCGAGAAATTCCGTTGCGCCTTCGGCGTCGCGGATCTCGAACCAGATCTCCTCGGTCGCGGTATCGCCGGAGCCCTTCCAGGCTGCGCGGGCCTCAGCTTTCTGGCGCTCCATCGCGGCGTTGAAGGCATCGATGTCGACGGAGACACCACGCCGACGGAGTGCATCCTGCGTCAGATCGAGAGGGAAGCCGTAAGTGTCATAGAGCTTGAACGCGACTTCGCCGTCGAGTTCGTCTCCTTCGTCAAACCCAACAGTTGCATCTTCCAGTAACCGCAGCCCCTTTCCGAGAGTCTGCTTAAACCTCGTTTCCTCGAGCTTTAACGTCTCAACGATCAGCGGTTGAGCTTGTTGAAGCTCAGGAAAAGCTTGTCCCATCTCGTTAACCAGCGATGAGACAAGAGTATGCATCAGCGGATCTTTGCAACCGAGTTGATGGGCGTAGCGCATTGCACGACGCATGACACGACGCAGCACATATCCTCTTCCTTCATTGGAAGGCAGAACGCCGTCAGCAATCAGAAAGCTGCTCGCACGGAGGTGGTCTGCGATTACTCGGAAGGGCGCCTCTAGACCGACGTCATAAACGGCTTCCAAGCGTTGCTGTACTTCGTCGTCAGACGCCGGAGTCAGAACGGCACCTGCATCGACAGCGTGATTTTTGATAGTTCCGATCAGCGCCTTGAAGAGATCGGTCTCGTAGTTGTCGTGCGTGCCCTGAAGTACGGCGGCGATGCGCTCGAGACCCATGCCGGTGTCGATCGAGGGTTTTGGCAGTTCGATCCGATCTCCCGGACCTCGCTGCTCAAATTGCATGAAGACGAGGTTCCAGATTTCGACGAAGCGATCGCCGTCCTCTTCCGGCGTGCCGGGTGGGCCGCCCCAGATGTGATCGCCGTGGTCGAAAAATATCTCCGAGCACGGCCCGCACGGACCGGTGTCACCCATAGCCCAGAAGTTGTCGCTGCCGCCTTCAGGCTTGTCGCCAATGCGGATGATGCGATCCTCGGGGATACCCGCAATTTTCTTCCACAGATCGAACGCTTGATCGTCGTCTTCGTAGACCGTGACGAGCAGGCGTTTCGCATCAAGGCCGAACTCTTTCGTCACGAGGTTCCAGGCCAGCTCGATCGCGCGATCCTTGAAATAATCTCCGAATGAAAAATTGCCGAGCATCTCGAAGAACGTGTGATGGCGCGCGGTGTATCCGACGTTGTCGAGATCATTGTGCTTGCCCCCGGCGCGGACGCACTTCTGGCTGGTGACCGCGCGCGGCGGATCGCGCTGTTCCTGGCCTGTGAAGACGTTCTTGAACTGGACCATGCCGGCATTGGTGAACATCAGCGTCGGATCGTTGCGCGGCACGAGAGGGCTCGAGTCGACAATCGCGTGACCGTTCTTCTCGAAGTAGGTCAGGAAATGGTCGCGGATTTCGTTGACGCCGGTCATGGCTTTTTTCGCGCGGGCGAGCCGTCGCGTCCGTATTGAGGTGGCGTGAGGTTGCGGCGTTTTACCGGTGGGCGCGGAGGGTGTCCACAGTCGGCAGGTGTTCGCGAGGCGGCGGCTTAGCCCGCCCGCACCCAGACCTTGCAATCGTGGAACGCGGCGCCGCCGAGGGGGGCGATGGGGCGCGCACTGGTGAGGGTGTTGATACCTTTGCCGCCTGCGAAAAGGCGGTTGGGTGCGATGCTTTCGACGATGACCACGCCCCGTTGCAGGCCATCGAAGGCTTCTGCGACAAGACCGATCTCGCCGCGGGTGTTGCCGAGGCGGATTGCGGCGCCATCCGCAATCCCGAGATGCGCCAGGTCGTCAGGGTGGATTTTTGCGCGCGGCGCGCCTTCACGTTTTAGCGATGTCGGTGTCTCGGTGAAACTGGTGTTGAGGTAGTTGCGCGCCGGTGATGTGGCGAGGCGGAAGGGGTGTTCCGCGTCCGTCGCTTCCGTGATCTCCCAGTGGTCAGGAAGAGTCGGCATATTGGCGGGCGCGGTGACGGTTGCCGGGTTTTTGGCGGCTTCGGCACCCCAGTCCGGGCGAAAGCGGTATTTTCCGTCCGGCCACGCGAACCCATCCAGAAAATGCGCTTCCCGGAACGAGGGTTGGCAGTCAATCCATTTATTCTCTGCAAGAGCATCGCGCGTTCCCCAACCGGAGGCTTGCAGGGTTCGGTCAACCAGCTGCGATGCCGTGAGATCAAAGCCTTCGTGGTGCGCGCCGAGACGCTTGGCGAGCGCACAAATCACATCGTGGTTCGAGCGGCATTCACCCGGTGCCTCGACGAGCTTTGGGCCAAGCAGAATGTGTTGTTGGCCCCCGCCTTGATAGATGTCGTCATGTTCGATGAACATCGTGGCGGGGAGAACAATGTCCGCCATCTTCGCCGTTTCGGTCATGAACTGCTCATGCACGCAGACGAACAGGTCGTCGCGGGCGAAGCCGGCCTTGACGCGCTCCTGCTCAGGCGCAACTTCGATCGGGTTCATGTTCTGGATGAAAATGCCGTGCACCGGTGGGCCACCGGCAAGGTCTTCTGGGTCGTTTTCGAGCACCGGGCCGATGCGGGACATGTCGAACGTGCGCACCGACGGGTCGCGGACGTCGAGGCCTTCGATCAGCGTCTTGTCCCAATGGAAGATCGCGCCGTTGGTATGGAAAGCGCCGCCGCCTTCGTGTTGCCAGGCGCCGGTGACGGCGGGGATCGACAGCGCGGCGTGCATGTTGACCGCGCCAGACGCGCCACGGGTGAAGCCGTAGCCAAGACGGAAGTAGGTTCTCGGGTGCGTGCCGACGAGGGTGGCGAAGTCTTCGATCTCTGCGACGCTTAGGCCGGTAATCGTGGCGGCCCATTTTGGTGTTTTGTCCGTAAGGTAGGCTTCGAACCTCTCCGGGTCATCGGTGTACTCGGCCAGATATTTTCTGTCCGCATAGCCATCGCGAAATAGGCAGTGCATCACGGCGCAGGCGAGAGCGCCGTCGGTGCCCGGTCGCAGGACAAGGCCCATGTCCGCCTGCTGGACTGTCGCGTTGCGGTAAATGTCGATTGCGACGACTTTTGCACCGTGGCTTTTTCGCGCCTTCACGGCGTGCGCCATAACGTTGACTTGCGTGTGCACCGGATTGGTGCCCCAGATCACGATCACGTCCGACGCCGCCATTTCGCGCGGGTCAACGCCCGCGAGACGCCCCGTGCCCGCAAAAATCCCCGTCCAGGCCGGTGTGGTGCAGATGGTGTTGTGCTGGCCGGCATAGCGTTTGGCGTGACGCAATCGGTTAATTCCGTCACGCATCACGAGGCCCATCGTGCCGGCAAAATAGTACGGCCAGACGGCATTGGCGCCGTGACGGCGTTCGATCTCAAGGAATTTTTCAGCGACGAGATCGAGCGCGTCGTCCCAACTGACCTGCTCAAACTGACCACTGCCTTTCGGGCCCGTGCGGCGCAGCGGGTGGAGTAGCCGATCCGGATGATGCGCGCGTTCGGCATAACGCGCGACCTTCGCGCAGATCACACCGTCCGTGTACGTGTTGTCCTTGGCGCCGCGGACGCGGCCGATGGTTTGCCCGTCGAGCACTTCGATCTCGAGTGCGCAGGTGGATGGGCAGTCATGCGGACACACCGATGGCGCGAGCATGGTCGGATCACTCAGCGGTCGGTTCATCGCACCGTCACGCCTCGGGCGCGCGTCGCCGCATTAATACGGGACGCCGAGTGTGAGCCCGCGGCCGGGATATGAGCGGGTGGCATTGTTGTCCCAAAAATCGAGAACCTTATTGCGCAGCGTAATCTCGCAGTCGCCTTCGCAGTCCTGCCAGTTTCCGCCGGGCGTGCGAAACTCCCAGCCACCGCGCGATGCGGGGCGCACGGCCGCGGTAAGTGAGCCGTTCCCGCTCAGGCTGTGAGCTGTGACGTATCCAGCCGAGTAGTCAGGCGCCGGGCGGCCAAAGGCATTGGCGGATGTCGTCATGACTGCGAGGCTTGTCACGAGAGCGATGATGGCCGCGAAACACGCGGTCAGCGCGCGGCCACGTGTCGAAAATTGAGATTGCAGAGGCGTCATGGGATTTCGGCTCCTGTATTCGATGAGAGGCGCATCACGCAGCCAACATGTGCACGCCTCAGATAGCACACACCGGCGCGCCACAATACAACCCGTGTCATGATTTCGCGGGCGTGTCCGTGCGCAGTGCGGGATGCACTTTCAGTGACGACATGGGAAAGCGGCAATGGATATCGAGGCTCTCACGCACCTGTTTTCCTATTGCGAGCGCGGTCAATCCGAGCGGCTCTCGGACGAGCCTGTGAACGTTCTGACCAATCTCGCATTTCTCATCGCCGTGGTCGTTGCGGGACTACGCTGGCGGGCTCGGCCCGCACGGTCGCGAGACGGCGACGTGATCGTTTTTCTCGTTCTGATCGTCTTGATCGGATCAGGGAGTACGGGGCTCCATGTTTTCGCAGCACCGTGGGCGATCGTCGGTGATGTGGTGCCGATCGCGCTTTTCATCTTGGTGTATCTGAACTTCGCACTGATCCGCTTTCTTGCTGTGCCGCCAGCAACGGCGATGCTCCTTGTCCTTGCATTTCTCGGGCTTACGGGCGCGATACTTGCCTTCCCGGCCGTAGCGACCAGGCTCAACGGGTCGATCGTGCTGCTGCCCGCGCTCGGCGCTGTGATCATCGTTGGTGGGATCATGGTGCGGCGGAGCCATCCGGGCGGCGGCTGGCTGTTGAGTGCGGCGGGCCTGTTCGCGTTCGCGCTTGCCCTGCGAACGATAGATCATGCGGTCTGCGAGGCGACGATCATCAACGGGCACACGTTTGGCACGCATGGGGGATGGCATGTCGTGAGTGCGATCGTACTTTACTTGCTTGTGCGTGCCGCGATCGATCACGGTCGATACGGTGAGCAGGTTTACGAGGTGCTGGCGCCGGTCGGCCGGCGAGATGCGCAATCCTAAAGCGGTTTCGCAGATCTGCACGACGGCGTATAATTGCGTCGCGGCATGCGTGGTCGCACAGCTCGCGGGCGTGGCGAAATCGGTAGACGCAAGGGACTTAAAATCCCTCGGAGGCAACTCCTTGCGGGTTCAAGTCCCGCCGCCCGCACCATTTCCTTCAGCAACACTTCGACGAACGCGACGAGCCGATGACCAACCTGCATAACGTTGACTGGTCGCAGATTCCCGCACCCAAGGACGACGGTGGGGCCGATCATCTGCAGGGGCTTGCCTTGCCGCATGTGACGCTGATGGCGAGCAACGGGCAGGAAGTTCGTCTTGCTGATCTCCGGGGACGCACGGTGGTCTATGCTTATCCGATGACCGGCACACCCGGTACGCCACTGCCCGACGGGTGGGACATGATCCCTGGCGCGCGTGGATGTACGCCGCAGTCCTGCGCGTTTCGCGATCATGCGGCAGAGCTGAATGCGCTCGGGGTGCGACAACTCTATGGGCTATCAACACAGACGAACGCGGCGCAGCGCGAGGCGGCGGAACGGTTGCATCTGCCGTTTTTGCTGCTCAGCGATCGAGACTGCATCCTTGCGGATGCGATGCGGCTGCCGATGTTCTCGGTTGACGATCAACGTATGATCAGGCGGGTCACGCTGGTGATCGATGACGGACGGGTGAGCCAGGTGTTCTATCCCGTCTTCCCGCCGGACGAGGCCGCCGCGACAGTGGTGCGCTGGCTCCGCGACGTATGAGCGGCTATCACGCGGACCGTGCAAATTCCTCGCCTCCGCGCATTGGAGATTTATCCCTTTGACTGTCAACCGTATCGACGATCGGCCCGGCCTGTTCGCCTACAAGACCGCGCCGCATTTTGACGGACTCGCAGCGCTGGATGCGTTCGATCCGACTGAGGGCGCGGATGAGCTGAGCTTTGAACAATGGAGTGAACCGCTGGAGCCCGGATGGACGGACGTCCAGTCTTTCACCTTCATTGATGGTCATGCCGGTTTGCTGTTCGTAGACGCCACGGGGCAACGCATTGCGCTTGGTCGCGTGCGCGAGGATGGCAGCGGCGTCGATATCATGCGGCGTGCCGAGGATGTCGCGTCGACGGATGAGTGGACGATGATCTCCCGCATCAGCCGGATGGATGGCACGACGCCGGCATTGATGGGTTACAATCGGGAAACGGGTGCCACGTGGATGATCGGGCCCGATCCGACGGGGCCGGATGCGCTGCGGCTCGGGGGACCGGCCGGGTTGCCGCCGGAATGGGATCATCTGCACATCCTGGAACGACAGGATGGGCTCATCATTTTCGGCCAAAACGAAGAGGGTGGTTCGGCGCAGTTGATGGCGGCTGTGGATGGCGAAGACAGGTTTTTGCAGCTCTGGGAAGAGCCATGGCGGCCCGGTGAGCGCCTGATCGAGCTTTTGCCGGCGCCATCCTCCGCGGTATTTGTCTACGAGCCGGGGACAGGCGGATGGGAGGTCCGCTCACTCGGTCCGACCGGAAGCGAACTGGCAGCGGAGGGCGGCTGGCGGACCGGATTCTCCGTGCTGCTACCGTTCAACATGCACACAGGCCAGCACGTGCTCGGTTATGATGCGTCAACAGGCGAGGTCGAGGTGCTCCGGCTCAACGGACAAGACGGTGAAGTTGTCTGGGAATACCGCTGGAGCGAGGGCTGGGATGTGCAGCGCCCGCTTCAGTGGGCAGCGCGCGCATCGCATTAGGCGGTCATGCACCTGATTTCGACGGACCGTTGCCAGTAAGGGCGTCCAGTTGCAGACGCGCTAGGTCGATTTCCCCTGACCGTTGGCTGGCGCCTTAGGCATCTCTGGAGAGCGCTCAAGGAACGCCGTTGGCTTGCCGTGGTGCGCTGAGGGTTCCTGGAATGGATTGCGGAGATTGAGGACCGGGCTGTCGTCCATGATCGGCTGCGGTGCCGCAGGGCGCTGCATTTTCTCGATCGGTGGTTCGGGTGACCAATCCCGGTCAAACTTGGCGAGAGAGACGTTAACGGCCTCGAGGTCCTTTTTGAGGAGCCCGAGATCATTGATCTCATCCTCGAGATTGCGCGCATAGCGCTGCATCACCATTCGAATGGAATTTTGAACATCTTCAGCCATGGCGCGACGCGCCTCGCCAATTGCACTCTCATTGTCGCGCGTTGACGTGTTCAGCGTCGTTTGTGTGCCAGTCAGCCCCTCAACGCCATGATTCAGCAGATCGTTCACCGCCAAAATTTCAGCTTCATACTCTGCTGCGAGCTGCTTACGCAGCTTCTTGAATGTCTGCAGCTTATCCATGATCGCCCCCGCTCAGGATCTGCAATGCGCCCGTCATACATAACGTTGCACATCGAATCGTTTGCGTAAGATTGGGTGGTTTGATCCGGCGTGACAAGCCAAACGGTGCGCGGACCCCGTGCTGGCGATCTGCTGTGACGCATTTGTCGGCATCACCGCAAGGTTGTGCACAGATCGCAGCGTCTGGCTGGGGATCTGTCTCTCAGAGCAAAGGCAAACGGACGCTGTGACCCAGATCTGCCGGCTTGTCATCGCGGCTTAAATTGGCTGTCGCGGACGCCAGGTGCCGCCGTTGCGTTCGATGATCCGTTTTGCTCCGCGCAGAAACGGATGGATGCGCATCGCCTGTTCTATTGCGGCGAGCGCTCCCTTTTTATCTCCCTTGTCCGTCAGCACGAGTGCGCGTCCTGAAAGCGCCCCGAAATGGCGCGGCTCAAGCTCGAGGGTGCGTTCGATGTCGGAAAGCGATTCGTCGAGCCGGCCAACCATGTAGTTGACGGTCGCGCGCTTGTTCCAGGCTTCGGCATAATCCGGCGCGGCCTTTACAAGCTCGCCTGC
>JBCBXF010000077.1:0-12657 GCA_039816705.1 Pseudomonadota bacterium
AAGAACTTTGAAGTGAAGGGCGAGCTGAACGACGAAGATGTGTTCGGACCGGGCGTCGTAGGTGCCATCCTCGCGAATCTTCTTGATCGCCGCGTTGAACTTTTTCATCAGTTCATCGTCACCCTGGCGCATGCCAACGCCGACGCCCGGTCCGAACACATCTTCGTCGTTCAGCTCGCCCTTCACTTCAAAGTTCTTGCCTTCGTCGCTGTTGAGGAACGCCTTGATCGCGATTGCATCGCCGACAACCGCATCCACGCGACCGGCAAACAGATCGGCATTGTGCTCGTCGAACGCCTGATAGGTTTTGATCTTCGCGTCCTTCAGATGCTTTTCGGCATAATTTGCGTGCGTCGTGGAGACCTGCACGCCAACAGTCTTGCCCTTCACGCTTGCAGGATCGCCGGAGATTTTCGAGTCTTTCGCGGCGACAATAACGGCGGGCGTGTTGTAGTATTTGTCCGAGAACGCGATCGTCTTCTTACGCTCTGCCGTGATCGACATGGACGCGACAATAGCGTCGATCTTTTTGGCCACCAGCGCCGGGATGATCCCGTCCCATGCGATTGGCGTCCAGACGCACTCTTCGCCCATCGCCTTGCAAAGTGCTTCGCCGATCTCGATTTCCCAGCCCTTCTGGTTGCCGGCGCTGTCTTTCTCAGCGAACGGCGGATAGGGCGATGAATCGAGACCAAGCTTGATCTGCGCTGACGCCGCACCTGTCCCAAGACCGAATGTGACAGCCGCAATGGCAACCAGTTTCAGCAGTGATTTCATGGGTATACTCCCTTTAGCTACACTCTAACAATGTTGTGGCACGGATGGCTCTAACTGCCAACGCTCTGCACAAACGTCCGTGTCCGCTCGCTTTGTGCGCCGCCGAAAATCTGTGTCGGCGGTCCCGCCTCCTCGACGTATCCTTGATGAAGGTACATGACGTGGCTCGATACATCGCGCGCGAATGCCATCTCGTGCGTCACCAGGATCATCGTGCGCCCCTCGTCGGCCAGTCCACGCATGACGCGCAGAACTTCTCCGACGAGTTCGGGGTCCAGCGCCGAGGTTGGCTCATCGAAGAGCAGCACGCGCGGCTCCATCGCCAGTGCACGCGCGATCGCCGCACGTTGCTGCTGTCCACCGGAGAGAAATGCGGGATACTGATCCTTCTTATCGATCAATCCAACACGCTCGAGGAGTGCTTCGCCGCGCTCTCGGGCCTCCGATTTTGGGACGCTCAGCACCTGGATCGGCGCCTCAATAACGTTCTGGAGCACCGTCATGTGGGCCCAGAGATTGAAACTCTGGAACACCATGCCGAGCTCTGTGCGCAAGCGCTCGACCTGACGCTTGTCCGAAGGTTCGCGCTGTCCGTTCTTCACCGGGTTGAAGGCGATTTCCTCCCCTCCGATTCGGATTGAACCAGCGGAGGGTAACTCAAGGAGATTGATGCAGCGCAGGAAGGTGCTCTTGCCCGAACCACTCGCCCCGATGATCGAGACCACGTCCCCCTCGTGTGCCTCAAGCGAGATCCCTTTCAGGACCTCGAGTTCGCCAAAGCTCTTGTGAAGATCACGCACCTCGACGGCCGGAACCCCAGGCGCGTGTGACGATGGGGTGCCGCTGTCAGTGGTCATGCATCAAAAGCCCAGAGAGATATCGCGGTGCACCGAGTTGCACGACGCGATTTCGAGTGCCTGCGCACGAGGCAGTCGTGGCTGAAGGCGCAACCCAATGGTCTCGCGTATGGAGGCCTCATAGGTCTTGAGGCCAGGCAACACGGTCGTTGCGGCCTTGCGGCGCGCCGCGACGTCGGCCTTGAGTTCGGAGAGGGCATCCTCGAAGTGTTTGGCGAGCTTGGGATCGTCAAGCCGCCCCTTCTTGATCAACCGCCGCGCGCGGGAAAGCCGCGAGGTAATCTTCGAGGCCCCTTGCGCGGCGCGAATTTTCCGGGACACCGCCTTGATCGCATCTTCCGATGTTTCCTTGTCGGCGGTCGCAGCACTCGCGGCAATCGCAGCCACTTCCGGCTCGAGCGCCGCCAGCTCATCCGACGCCGAAAGGACGTTGATGGCTTCACGGATCGGCTCATACGCCTGATCGACGCCGCTGCGATAGGCACGTCGCGCTTTCAACTCGGCCTGAGTCAGCTTGGCGAACGCCGTGTTGCGTGGCGTCCAGTCCTGCGGAATCTGTGCGGTCAGTGCTTTTTGCTCTGCCTGAAGCTCGGCAATGTGCTCACGGGCATCATCCGTGCCTTCACGCCGCAAGGTTGCAATCTCCCGATCCATCTGTCGGACGCGGCGCTGGATCGAGCGGACCTGCTGATGCAGAGGCGCATAAGCCGGAGAGGCATCCGTCACGGCCATCTCGGCAGACTTGATGCTTGCGATATTGTCGAACGAGGCAAGAGCCTTGTCGAACGAGCTCTCCACCGGCTTGCGGAGTTTTTTCGGCAGGTCGCCGGTCGGAAGCGCCCGCGCCTTCTCGATCGCCGCGCGGATGGCATCGCCGCGCTTGTCGTACTCGAGGAAGACATACTGCTCCATGCAGTGCTGCAGGCGAGGGTTGACTGGCGGTGGTGCCGTCTCTGACGTCAGCGAGAGGCGCGTCGGCAGATAGTTCACCAGCGGCGGATAAAACCCGACAATGCTGAGCGCGATCAACTGGAGGCCGATGAACGGAATAACGCCCTTGTAGATGTCGATCGTCTTGACAACAGCCGGCGCAACTCCGCGGAGATAAAAGAGCGCGAAGCCGAACGGCGGTGTCAGGAATGACGTCTGAATGTTCAGGCCGATCATCACGCCGAGCCAAACGGCCGTGATGTTGGCAGACGGGTCCATCAACAGGATCGGCGCCACGATCGGGACGACAACGACGGCGATTTCGATGAAATCCAGAAAAAAGCCAAGGAGGAAAATCACCGCCATCACGATGATAAACTGAGACCAGAACCCGCCGGGCAGCGACGTCAAAAACTCCTTCACGAGTTCCTCGCCACCAAACGCGCGGAAAGCCGCCGTCAGCATTGCTGCGCCAAGGAGGATGATAAAGACCAGCGAGGTTGTCTTCGCTGTCTCAAGCATGACACCGCGCAGCGTGTCCTCGATCCGGAAGGTGCGCCATAGCGACCAGAGCACCGCGATCATAAAACCGGTGACGGCGACCACACCAAGCGCCACACCAAAAGCATCGTCGTCCGTTTTGATTGCGCGCACGTTAGTGTCGTAATTGTTGACGATCAGCGTGATGACGACGAGCGAGGCCGCGGCGATGATCGCCGGCCAGAACGCACGTGCCTCCCCTGCCTTCAGACGGTAGCCGGCCATGATCGTCGCCCCGATCGCCCCGATTGCACCCGCCTGGTTCACGGTCGCAATGCCGAGGATGATCGAGCCAAGCACGGCAAAAATCAGCGTCAGCGGCGGCACGAGTGTGATCGCAACCTTCAAGGCCAGATGGCGGTCAAAAGCCCCCTCGAACGGAACTGATGGCGCAACGTTCGGGCGAAGGAAGGAAATGACTAGGATATACAGCATGAAGAGCCCGACAAGAACGAGCCCCGGCACCAGCGCCCCGAGGAACATGTCGCCTGCGCTGGTCGAGATGACGCCGAACTCGGACGGCAGCGTGAACGTGCCCGGGTTGGCTTCCTTGTAGAGCGTCTCGCGCGCCACCGACGCCTGATCAACAGCGTTCGACAACTGGTCCGCTAGGATAATCAGCACAATCGATGGCGGGATGATCTGTCCAAGTGTGCCGGACGCAGCGATCGTGCCTGTTGCCAGCGGCACGGAGTAATTGTTCCGCAGCATCGCGGGCAGCGAGATCAGCCCCATCGCAACCACGGTGGCGCCAAGGATGCCGGTTGTCGCGGCCAGTAGCGCGCCGACAAAGACGACCGAGATGCCGAGCCCGCCCTTCACCGGGCCAAACAGCTGCGCCATCGTCAGCAGCAGATCTTCTGCGATCTTCGAGCGCTGCAGCATGATCCCCATGAAGACGAACAATGGGATCGCGATCAGCGTATCGCGTTCAACCTCCCAGTAAATGCCGCGGAAGTTGGTAACCCCCGCCGTAAGCCAGTTGACCGCGTCACCGCTGGCAAAATAGGCGCCGGTGTTGCCCTCAAAGAGGTAGCCGCTACCGGCCGCGAGCAGGATCGTGATGATGGCCGAACCCGGAAGCGCGAACGCAACCGGAAAACCCGAGCCAAGCGCGGTCGCCATGATGATGACTAGGAGAGCGAGAAAAAAGAGTTCCATCGATCAATGCCCCGCGCCG
The DNA here is from genome assembly GCA_039816705.1 of Pseudomonadota bacterium. GTDB lineage: Bacteria > Pseudomonadota > Alphaproteobacteria > Rhizobiales > CALHAX01 > CALHAX01. The sequence goes on from JBCBXF010000077.1 coordinate 4,285, forward strand.
ATCGCTGCCATCGGGTCGTCTTCCGGCCCCGGATCTCGACCGCCCGGATCACCGCGCCAATCCGCGACACTCTCCATCAGGTAGGCGCAGAACTGGACCATCATGGTCGTGGCGAAGACACCGAGAAACCCGGCCATCAAATACTTCACGTACATACCGAAGCCGGACTGCGAGACTTCTGCAGAGAGCAGTGGTGCGTTGATGATGCTCGATTTGCTGGCGAGCCCCAGATAGAGCACGACCCAGCAGAATAGAATGCCAAGCAGCACACAGCCGATCGCGTTGATCCGGCCTTTCGCCGGGCGCGAGAACCTGGCGTAGAGCACGTCGACGCGCACATGGCCTTCATCCATCAGCGTATAGGCCGATGCAAAGAGGAAGAGCGCCGCATACCAGAAGCGCACGAGGTCGCCCATGAAAGCTTGCTCATAAGAGAAGATAAAGCGCGCAAGCACGATCTGCAGTTCGGCGACGACGACAAGCAGCGTCAGCCATGTAAAGCCGAGGGTTCTAGTGAACGCTGCGAGCACGAAGCCGGCGACAATCAACGGGAGATGGATATAAGGCGCGCGCCAGCGTGAAAGGCTCATCTTCGAGGCGAGGTCATCGCCGAACACGCCGGCGAGGAGATCCTCCACTCGAAGGAACGAGATTACCATGTCGGCCAGGCCGACAAACAGCACGGCCCAAAAACACGCCCGCACCATATAATTTACGAACCGCGTGAGGACTTCGCTGTCGGCCCGCAGGCTTCGTGCACCGGTGCGAAGGACAAACAGAACCGGGACGATGAGGCAGGCAAGATAAAGCACGCCCTGCAAGCCGCTCAGCACAAGCGACCCCTCTCCAGCGATCAGCGCGCCGGGTCCCGGCCATTCCAGCCAGAAATTGAGATAGTTGTTCAGCAGAAAGCCGAAGGTGAGTGCGACCGTCGCCCAGGCAAATATGCGCACAAAAGTTGTGCCGCCCGTGCCCTCATAAGGTCCGTAATCTCTTTGGTCTGACACTGGCCAGCCGCTCCCCCGGTTCTCATCTGGTCTGCGGTCTCCAGCGCCACATGGCGCGTCACCGCAAATAGGGTGCAGTGCGCCCAACGCATCCCCCGATGCGGCGCAACACCCAGCTTCCTTTCACGCGCGTTCAGGATAAACGCGCGCTCCCTATCTCGACCGACCGTCGCCGGTACTGCGCTGGACCATATGACAGCGCGGCACAGGCGTCACCTTATCTTCACATGGTGCAATGCACGGAGCGCAATTGCCAGGCCAGCGGCGCCATGCATGACGTGAAGATGCAACAGATGTGGCGATGTCGCGCGAAAGAAAATCGCCTTGTCACATATGAAAAAGGCGGGGCCGCAAAAGCAGCCCCGCCAACCCGTCGCTCCGTCATATGAGACGGAGTTCGATTACTCGACGCCGAGCACGCGGTTGCGTTCCTGGAGGTACGCACCGTCTGAAAGGTTCATCCAAGCGCCGTATTCTTTCCGCGCGTTCAGGAAGCTCTCGTGGATCTTCTTGGCGAGCGGTGAGTGATCGACCACGGTGGAGAACACTTCCTCAGCGGCCTCACCGAAGCTGTCATAGACGTCTTCGTTGAAGCGGCGCAGCTTGACACCGTGCTCGTTGCGGAGCTTGGCGAGGAACTGACCGTTCTTGGCGTTGTACTCAGCCATCAGGTCGTTGTTTTCAGCCTGACATGCGGCCGCGATCGCGGCTTTCTGGAAGTCGGTCAGCTTGCCGTACCATTCCGCATTCATGCCGAGGTCGAGCTGGGACGCTGGCTCGTGCATACCCGGATAGTAATAGAACTTCGCGGCTTCGTAGAACTTCATCGCATAGTCGTTCCACGGGCCAACCCATTCCGTCGCATCAATCGCACCGGAGACCAGGTTTTCGTAAATCTGGCCGCCCGGCAGCGAGACGGGCGATGCACCAAGCTTGGCCATGACGTCGCCGCCGAGGCCCGGGATGCGCATTTTCAGACCCTTGAGGTCGTCAGCGGAGTTGATTTCCTTGTTGAACCAACCGCCCATCTGCACGCCGGTGCTACCAGCCGGCAGACACTTGAGGCCGTACTCGCCAGCAATCTCGTCAAGCAGTTTCTGGCCGTCGCCGTGGTACATCCAGGCATTCATCTCCGTGTAGATGAAGCCGAACGGAACGGCGGTGAAGTACGCCCAACCCGGGTGCTTGCCTTTCCAGTAGTAGTCGGCAGCATGGTACATCTGGGCGTTGCCCGATGCGACCGCGTCGAACGAGTCAAACGCGCCAACGCGTTCACCGGCGGCGAAGTACTGGATTTTGAGCTGCCCGTCGCTGAGCGCTTCGATCCGCTTTGCGAGGCGCTGCGCACCGGTGCCGAGGCCCGGAAAATCGCGTGGCCAGGTCGAAACCATCACCACGTCCTGGTGCCCACCAGCGATAGCCGGTGCTGCAAGCGTTGACATGGCAGCGGCACCCGCACCCGCGACGCCTGCTCTCTTTAGAAACGAACGACGATCCATATGATCCTCTCCCTTGTGGCATGGTCGATAGGCCGACCGCCTTAGTTGTGCTCCGAAGCGAAAAAAAGGCACGCCGGCGCGGACGCGGACGTGTCGGCTTCAGGGCTGGATGATCTGCGGCCAGCTGAAAGGGTCCTCCCAACCACAGAGTGGCCGCACACTAGACAGCGGTTCTCTAAATCGCAAATGGACAATGCGGAGTGTCAGCCGTGTGTGCTTGCCGTCGCACGCGGTTGGAGCCTTGCGACCGTCGCGGCGCACGCAGCAACGGCGGCGCACCGTTGATGCACCGCCGTCGGCAGTCTTCCGTCAGGTCTCGCGGGCGATCAGCTCTGCGCTGGCGCCGCACGCGGTGAGACCGAAAGCCCAAACAAGCGCCACGTACGCCCAACCCTGCGGAAACTCAGGTTGAAGTGCACGCGCATCGGCCGGGTTGGATAAAATCCCTCCAGACGAAGATGACCATTCGCGTCAAACCATGCCGGGCGAACCAGTAAGGGGTCGTACAGCACGGCTGGCGCAAGGTTGACGTTGGATCCGCGCAGCCGCGCAAAAATGCGCGCCAGACGATCGGGCGTGTTGTGCTTTTGAAACGCCGGGGAGGCGAGGCCCCGCAGCACAGCATAGTTTCCGGTCTTGTTTGCCTGATCGAGGGCCGTCACTGTGTTGTGGACCAGCATGGCCATCTGCTTTGGGTCCGGCACATCGAGTGTGGTCCGCGCTTCTGGCGCACGCATGCCGGGAAGTGTCATCAGCCCGACCGTGAGACCGACGACGCCGAACAATGCGAACGATCGTACGCCACGCATGAGGTGTGAGTGTTGAGCCATCGACCTCACCACCCGACCGACAGTCCGACGCGTCCGCCGACCTTCCCATGTCCGAGGCCGTAGCCAAGGCCTCCAGAGATGTAGACGTTGTTGTCGATCAATGCGGCCGCACCGAACGCCAGTGCATTCTCACCGCCGAAGTGACCGTAGCTGCCGGAGAGCGCGAACTCCTTGCCGGGCGGCAAGGCACTGACGCCGGAAAGCGCGAACGCCATCGCCACACCTTCGGTGTTCTCGTCGATGCGCCGGCTGTTATTCTCGATGTTTTGGCGGTTGTTGGAGACCGCTGTTGAACCGCCGGTATTCTCCAGATTTGTAATTCGCGTTTCGTGATTGTTGATCGTGGTTGTGTTGTTGGTGATGTTCGTCTCGTTGTTCTGAGACCGCGTCGTGTTCGTCCCGACACGCCCGTTCAGATTGTCGATATCTGTACGGTTCGTAGTGATCCGCGTGTTGTGATTGGTGATCGACGTCGTGTTGTTCGAGATGTTGGTCTCGTTCGTCCCAACGCGACCATCGAGGTTGTCGATATCGGTTCGGTTGGTCGTCACCCGCGTATCGATGCCTGCGATGTTGGTTGTGTTGGACTGAATGTTCGTCGTGTTGTTCGAGATGTTGGTCTCGTTCGTCCCGACCCGGCCACCGAGGTTGTCGATATCGGTTCGGTTGGTCGTCACGCGGGTGTCTATGCCGGCAATGTTGGTCGTGTTCGTCCCGACCTGCGTCGACAAGTTATCAATGTCGTTGCGGTTGGTCGTGATGTTGGTCGCGTTGGTCCCGATCTGGTTCGTGTTCCCAGCGATGTTCTGACCGTTAGTCTGGATATCGTTCTCGTTCGTCGTCACGCGGGTCGTAAGGTTCGATATGTTCGTTTCGTTCGTCCCGACGCGCGTGTCGATTGCATTGATATCGTTGCGATTGGCGGTGATCCGCGTCTCGTGATCGTCGATATCGGTGCGGTTCGCCGTGATCCGGGAATCCTGACTGGCGATGTTGTTGGTGTTCGTCGTGATGTTGGCAGTGTTGGTTGCAATGTTTGCAAGTGTCTGCCCGCCATCTCCGGCCAGATTGCCATCGCTGTCCGTCGTCACGATCTGCAACGCACCAGACTGAGCTGAAGCTGATGCCGCATTCGCAATGCCGGCAGCTGTGAATGTATTCCCGGATGTGCCGATCGCGATCTGATTGTCGCGGGTTGTCGTCACACCGGCGCCAACGGCTATGGAGTTCTGAAACGCGGCAAGTGCGCCTCTGCCGACAGCTGTCGCCTGGACGGACGTCGCTTTTGCACCTTGACCCAGCGCCGTCGAACTTTCGGCATCTGCTTCCGCGCCCTGTCCAAGTGCCGTGCTTTGAATGCCGGTTGCCTCCGCCGCCATACCAACCGCGGTCGTCTGCATGGCCGAGCCTTTCGCGCTCGTACCGAGTGCCGTGCTTGAAAGATCCGTGGCTTCGGAGCTCTGGCCGACGGCGAGCGTGTTCGCAGCGGAGGCCGTTGAGCCTTCGCCGATCGCTGTTGCCGTTTGCCCGGACGCGCGTGAGTTCTGACCGACAGCGGTCGACTGCTGCCCCGTAGCCTGCGAAACACGTCCAACTGCTGTGCTGGACGTCGCTGTGGCGTCCGCACCTTGACCAATCGCCGTAGCACTTGAGGAACTGGCTTCGGCATCCTGGCCAAGCGCCGTCGCATTCGCACCCGTTGCTTGTGCGTCCTGCCCGAAGGCCGACGTGAGAGGTTGATCCGCGACCGAATTTTGTCCGACCGCTGTCGCGTGCTGGCCGGAAGCGATCGCGCTCTCACCGAATGCACTTGCCTGGAATCCAGCAGCATCGGAGTTCAGCCCGCATTGCGTGGAGCGTGTCCCCGCGCCGGTGGCACAGGCTTGCGCATATGCTGGCCTGCTGTCTGAAACGATCAGCAACGCAAGGGTTGCAGCCGTGCCGAAAATGAGAGGGCGCCGCGGGCGGATCATGCCAGCGGGCGCCGGGGCCAACGTGGGCCCGGTTCTGGGATAACGGTACACAATACTTCTCCGTTAACGGTCGACACAGTCGCCGCATTTCTCGTTATGAGGGTGCGTACTGAAATACGCTCGCAATGCTGGTGTGTGTAACGTTAACAAATCGTTAATTTTCCCGAATAACGAGAAAAATTGCATTGAGAATTCAGCGTGTTGCAGATGCAAAAGCCTCAAGGAGAACTTTTCCAAGCCGTTGTGGCGCTCCACTTGCAGCAACAAGAACAACCTGAACGCGAGCTTTGCAGAGGAGCGTCGCGTCGTGGTGGATTTCCTGCTCCAACCAAAGATAGGCCGTCCTTTGTTCGCTGACCCGCGTGCGAACCTCCAGCACGTCATCGATCCGCGCCGGACGTCGGAAATCGAACTCCATGCGCCGCACGACAAAAGCTGCGGGTGCGCCATCATCGATCAGTTCGTGGTGATGGACCCCGAGCAGCCGCAGAAAGTCTGATCGTCCGCGCTCGCACCACCGCACATAGCTCGCGTGATAGACGACACCGGAAAAATCCGTGTCCTCGAAGTAGACCCGGACTGGCAGCACATGTCCGCCGCTCCCGTCGAGACGGCCCGCAAGATCAGGCCATGCAGCTTTGGTGTCGTTTGCCGTTTCCATGCCCGTGCAGCTCCCTGGCCGTGAACACCCTGCATAGGGCGGGCCGCATCGATCCCGAGCGAACGGGTGGTGTCAACATCGGTCCGATCGGATAAGTCGAGGACGCTCGGCGGGCCACCTGCCAACCATGATTCTGCCCAACATGTTCGGCGCAAGGAAAGCAGTTTGCCATGACGACAGACCAACTGGTTCTTTTCGGCCTCCTTGTTGCCGTCTTCGCGCTGCTCATCTGGGGGCGCTACCGCTACGACCTCGTAGCGTTTGGCGCGCTGACCGTCGCACTCGTCTTCGGCGTTGTGGAGACCGATCAGGCGTTCACCGGCTTTGGTCATCCAGCGACCGTCATCATCGCGCTCGTGCTGATCGTCAGCCGCGGCCTGTCGAACTCGGGCGCAATCGAGCTGATCGCTCGTTACGTCGTCGATGCCTCGCGCGCGCTCTGGGCGCATATTTCGGTGATGGCGGGTGTCGGTGCTGCGCTGTCGGCGGTGATGAACAACGTCGGCGCGCTGGCGCTTCTAATGCCGATTGACATCCAGGCCGCGGACAAGGCGAAACGCTCGCCCGCGCTCACCTTGATGCCGCTCTCGTTCGCGACGATCCTCGGCGGCCTCGTCACCCTCATCGGCACCCCGCCGAACATCATCATCGCCAGTTTCCGTGGAAAGCTGCCAAATCCGGACTGTGCGGAAGGCGCGAGCGACTGCGAAGCCACACTGGCGCCTTTCGGCATGTTCGACTTCACGCCCGTCGGTCTGGTGTGTGCCGTCGTTGGCGTCGCCTTCGTCGCGTTTATAGGCTGGCGGCTGATACCGGAGAGTCGTGCGGAGAAAAACGCGACCAAGGAGCTGTTCACGCTTGATGCTTACATCGCCGAAGTCATCGTACCCGAGGGATCGAAACTCGTCGACCAGCAGGTCCGCGAGCTGGATGACCTCGTCGAGGAACTCGATGTGGCTGTCGTCGGCCTCGTGCGAAGGGGAAAGAAGTTACCGGGCCAGGCACGGCGTCAGATCATCCGGGCAGGAGACGTGCTCGTCGTGAAGGCCGTTGCCGAAGCCATCGACACCTTCGTTGGCGACAACGGTCTCGAGTATGTTGGCGCAGACAAACACGGCGGGCCTGTCGCAAGTGGTGATCTCACGTTGATGGAAGTGGTGATCCCGACGAACGCCCGTATCGAGGGGCGGACAGCGCTCCAGATGCGCATTCTCAACCGTTATGGTGTGACGCTGCTGGGTGTCTCGCGGTCCGGCAAGCCTATCCAGCAACGCGTGCGAAAACTGACGATCGAGGCGGGCGACGTTCTACTCCTGCTCGGGCCGAGCGAACGCCTGCCTGAGATTGCAGAGTGGATCGGCGGTCTCCCGCTGGCAGAACGCGGGCTGCAGGTGATCAACCGCAGGATGGCACTCCTCGCGTGCGCGATTTTCGGTAGCGCCATTCTCGCCGCAAGCACCGGCCTTCTTTATCTCCCAGTCGCTCTGGCCGCGGCATGCGTGGCGATGGTGCTGCTGAACATTGTCCCGTTGCGAGAACTCTACACAACGATCGAGTGGCCGGTGATCGTGCTGCTCGGCTCTATGATCCCGATCGGTGCAGCACTCGAAGCGTCAGGCGGCACGGCGCTGCTCGCGCAAGGCATCGTCGATGTCGCGTTTGGGGCCCCGGCCTGGGTCGTGCTCACGCTGCTGATGGTCGTGACGATGACGCTGTCCGATGTCCTGAACAACACGGCGACGACCGTCATCGCCGCGCCGATCGCCGTCGACATCGCGACCAAGCTCGGCGTCAGTCCTGATCCGTTTTTGATGGCCGTCGCGATCGCCGCGTCCTGCGCGTTCCTCACGCCGATCGGCCACAAGAACAATACGCTGATCATGGGGCCGGGCGGCTATCGCTTCGGAGACTATTGGCGGATGGGCCTGCCGCTTGAGATCATCGTGATTGCCGTTGCGATCCCGATGATACTGATCGTCTGGCCGTTTTAGCGGCGGGCGACTTTCAGCAGAAGTGTCCGTACCTGTCGCACTGGCGCTCGATAAAAGGCTTGCGTGGTTCGTGCGTGCGACGCGTGGCCTTCCGCTTGTGCGCCACCGTGACCGCAACGCTGGACTTTGCCTTTTTACTCCGTAAAGCACCGTCGCAGAAGTGCGTGTAGCGCTCGCACTGGCGATCAATGCTCACCGTAGCTGCATGTGTCGGCGTCGTGGATGATGCTGCCATCAAGACCGCCGCCATCGCCGCGGCTGAGATTGAGAGTTTTGGCATATTGCGTCTCCTTTTCGAACAATAGACGTGGTTGGTTTTACGGAGTGGAACGACCAGAAGCGCTTGCGAACGCCTCCCGCCATCCTAATCCGTCGACGGTCGCGCGGTGCGGATGATACTCGCAGCCGATCC
>JBCBXF010000078.1:0-12526 GCA_039816705.1 Pseudomonadota bacterium
GCTGCCGGCATGGCGCTTTTCTTCCCCTCGGTGCCGAATCCGCTGGACCCATTCAACGAAAGCTTGCACTCGACATTCACCGGTTTGATCTTTGCGCATACGATCCTCGGTCTGCCATTCGTGGTCATCACCGTGACATCGACGCTGGTCGGTTTCGATCATTCGCTGATCCGCGCCGCGGCAAGCCTCGGGGGCGGCCCGGTCCGAAATTTCTTCAAGGTCCAGTTTCCGCTGATCGCGCCGGGCGTTATCTCCGGCGCACTTTTCGCGTTCGTTACTTCGATGGACGAGATTGTCATTGTCCTCTTCATCGGTGGTGCGGACCAGCTCACGCTGCCGAAGCAGATGTGGTCGGGCATTCGGCAGGAGATCTCGCCGACGATTCTCGCTGCCGCAACGATCCTCGTCATCATGTCGGTCGTCCTGCTGACCACAGTGGAGCTGTTGCGGCGACGGTCCGAGCGTTTGCGCGGTCTCACCCCGGCATGATGGATTTGCCTCCGCCCGACCAAAAGGTCTGACGCTATGGCGCGCGCGACGACCTCGTCATTGGCGGTGCGCTCGCGCGTGCAACACGTGACTCGAAGAACGGCGATTGTCGGCGCAGCCCTCGCGCTCGGGCTTACAGTCTCGTCGATTGATCGGTCCAACGCCCAGTCGCTCAATGCAGCCTCCGTCGAGCGCGTCGACCTGGCACTTGTGCTGGCAATTGACGCGTCGTGGAGCGTCAATGGTGCGGAGTACACGCTCCAGATCGAGGGCATGGCGCGCGCGTTTCAGGACGAGCAGATTCTGGCCGCGATCGAAAAGGGCCGCCTGAAACGCATCGCCGTCACCGTCGTGCAATGGGCCAGCGAAACGCAGCAGTCTGTTTCGCTTCCGTGGCAGATCATCTCAAGCACGGCTGAAGCCCACGCTGTCGCAGCCCGCATTCAAGCCATGCCGCGTGCCGTCTCAGATGGTGGGACATCCATTGCCGCGGCTCTCAAGTTCAGTGCCCGCCTGATCCTCGATGCGCCATTCAAATTTTCCCGCGCCGTCATCGACATCGCCACCGACGGGCGGAACAACAACGGCGGCGACCCGAGACCGGTGCGCGATCTGATCGGCGGCGCCGGCATCACCGTCAACGGCCTCACGATCCTCACCGAGTTCCCGACGTTGAACAAATACTTCGAAGAGCATATCGCCACCGGCCCGTACAGTTTCGTCGTCACCGCAAACAGCTACGCCGGTTATGCCCGCGCCATTCGCAAGAAGCTGCTCAAAGAAATCCAGGGCCCGCCGATCTCGTGACTGCCGCAGACCACTCAGGAGAGTGGTCGCATCAACGCGAAGGGCGTCGCCGGCGCCGCCGCGCCACCATGCGACGAGCCCGACAACGTTTGCGGGCGCCGGTCTCGCGGCAGATCATAAGGGTCGCGAAGGGATTCCGCCATCGCCGCTTCACGGCTGATCCCGATATCGGCGAGCAGCCGGTCATCCAGCGTCGCCAGTGCCGCCCGCTCACGCCGCACCGTATCGACGAGTGCAAGATGACCGAACGCGAGGCGCCAGCGCTTGCCGAGTGCAAGCAGGCTGCGAGCAAGTGATGTGATGAAAAGAGCAGGCATATCGACCTCCAGATGCGATTGATGCTGGCATAAGCGGTAATGACGAAGCATAATGGAAACGAATGTTTCTTATTGCATCGATAGAGGATCGTTATGCTTCGCAACGTGCCGCGTGACATCGACATTGCGCTTCTGCGGACGTTCCTTGCCGTGTGCGAAACCGGTGGCATGACGCAAGCCGCCCGCCACCTGAACCTGACGCAAGCGGCGGTCAGCCAACAGATCAAGCGATTGGAACAGCTCCTCGACACTGCTCTATTCGACCGTGCACAGCGTCAGATCCGTGTCACAACCAAGGGTGAGCGCCTGACGACGTATGCCCGCAAGATGCTGGCACTGAACCACGAAGTTTGGAGTGGCATGACCGCGCCCACCTTCGAAGGAGAGATTAATCTTGGCGTCCCACACGATCTGGTGGCAACGTTCATGTCGCCGATCCTGCGTGAGTTTGCGCGTCGATGGCCGCGTGTGAACCTCATCCTTCACGCGAAGACAACGCCGAGTTTGCTTGCCGCTTTGCGAGCTGGAGAGATCGACATCACGCTGACGACGGAAGCGGATCGCGCTGGAGAAACGCTGCTGGTCGATCCGCTTGTTTGGGGCGGCGCAGTCGGCGGTGAAGCGTGTCGCGACGACCCATTGCCGGTTGCGCTCGGTGCGGAGACATGCGCGTTTCGAAAGACCGCGCTCGAGACGCTGCAACGCGCCGGCCGCGATTGGCGTCTCTCGTGCCATGTCGGCACGCTTGATCCGGCCATTGCGATGATCGAAGCGGATCTCGCAGTAGGCGCTTTCATGCGGTGCGCCATGCCGCCGACGCTGGAACTCGTCTCTCCGGAGCGCGGGCTCCCCGCTCTGCCAGATTATCATCTCAACTTGCATATTGCGCCATTGGCGGTTGTGAAGCCGGGGACGGACGCCGTCGTCGAATCACTGGCCGAGGTCGTGCGTGCGGGCATCGCCCCTTCGTTGCAACGCGTCGCCGCCTAGCTGATATGTCAGCCCGGCCTGAGAAGTCATATCGAGGCCCGGCCAAGACGCCGGCGTGGACGGAAAATGCCACACCGCGTGACGCGCTTTTGCAGGGACTTCGCGCAACGCCGCTCACGCCTGGAATTATTCTCTTCTGCGCGATGATCGGGTTTGGCGCCTTTGCGCGTGATGCCGGGTTCTCGCTGATGCAGTCCTTGTTCATCACGGCGAGCATCTTTCAGCTGCCGGGCCAGGTCGCGCTGGTGGATCAGACGGGGCGCGGCGCCGCCGGGCTCGCGATCGCTTTCGCCGTGCTGCTCACCGCCATTCGGTTGCTCCCCATGACGGTCGTTCTGATGCCATATCTGCGAGGCGCACCGCTGCCGCGTCTCGCGGAGTATGCAGCCGCACATTTTGTCGCGATCACTGCTTGGGTCGAGGCGCTCCGTCGCCTGCCCGCCTTGCCGCAGCATGTGCGCCTGCCGTTCTTTTTGGGTTTTGCGCTTTTGCTGTGCTCCGCCACACTTGTCGCAACCGCGGCCGGATATCTCCTCGCCGGTGCGCTTCCGCCACGCCTTGCCGCCGTACTTCTCTTTCTAACGCCAATTTATTTCATCCTCTCCCTCATCGCTGCCGCAGCGAGCCGGGCGGATCGTCTGGCGATCCCGATTGGGGCGGCGCTCGGTCCGCTACTGTTCCTTGCAGTGCCGGGGCTCGATCTGCTGGCGACGGGCGTGATCGGCGGCACGTTCGCTTTCGCGCTCGGGGAGTTGATGCGCAAACGCAGCGCTCCCCCTCATCCAGAAGAGCCGCCCGCATGAGCCCTCAGGATCTCGTGGCCAGCGGTTGGGGCGGATATCTGCTGATCCTCGCCGCGGGCGTAGCCATGACGGAACCGTGGCGATGGGCCGGCGTCTGGCTGTCACGTGATCTCGATATCGACAGCGCAATCTTTCGCTGGGTGCGCGCTGTCTCTACCGCGCTCGTCGCCGGGCTCGTGACGCGTCTGCTCGTCTTTCCGACAGGACAGTTAGAGGGGGTACCGCTGGGCGTCCGGCTTGGCGCCTTCGCCATCGGCATCGTGGTCTTTCTGGCCCTCGGACGACGTCTTGCGCTTGGTGTCATCTCAGGCGCGGCATCGTTGCTACTCGGCGCAGAGTTGTTCTCTTCGTGAGTGGCCACTTGTGACAACACACACGCCCCCCGACCCGGGAAGGGGCGGGAGGCGCATATGGTCTGGAAACACGTCAGGGTCGGCGCGTGTGTGTCTGAACCAACCGACCAGTTCTTCAGGTGCCTCAGAAGGAGAGGTGGATCGAAGCACCAGGCTTACGGCGCAGACCGCGAGCAAACCGACCATTGTTCGCAAGGCGACGGATCTTCCGTCCGTTCCGGTCCAGCATGTTGTGCAGACGGCGACGCTCGAAGCGGCTCACATGACCGTCAAACCGAGCCCGGCGGAGGGCGTTGCGGACTCGTTTGACGCCTTTACGGACGCGGCGTGCCTCGCCAAAAGTCAAGCGACCGCTACGAAATCCGTTGCGAATGCGAAGTTGCTGATTGGCCAGGCGTCGGTTGATGCCGGGCGTACGCAAATTTCCGCGTCGTGCGACTTTGATGAGCTGCGCATCGCCGCTCCGCTCGATCACGATTTTGCCCTTGAGGGCCGGGGCAGCCTGCGCGCTTGCGGCTGGCAGAGAAAAGGCTGCGGCGGTCGCAAGCGAGAGAGCGATAGTTTTGAAAGACATGAGGGTCTCCTTTCACAAGTGGGCAAGGTCTGCCCGTGTTCTGAAGACACAATCGCGCAACCCGACTGAAAGCTTTCTGAGCCCGCCCTTCATCTGGCGTTCATCTGAAGCGCGCGGATCCGCAACCCCGTTGGAGCAGGGCAACCTGGACGCCCACAACGGCCAGACGTGCGGTCGATCCCGCGCAGATTGGGGTCAGCGCGGGATCGACCTTCGGCCAACGGTATGGGCTCCGTCTGCGGCCGAGACGCATCACGCACAAGGGAGGGAAACGTGCGTGCGTGTCTCGCAGGCGGTAGTGGAGCAGCCAGATGAAACCGGGCGTACCGGCGTTCGGAAGGGTCAGTCGGCCATTGCTGCACGCAGGCGGGCAGCGTTTTCTTGAAGCGCGCCAGCCTCAGCCGCAGTGCCCGGAGCACGCAGTTTGATGCCCTCGTGGCGCGGCAGCACATGGACGTGGAGGTGAAAGACGACCTGTCCGCCCGCGTCCTCATTGAACTGCTGGACTGTCACACCGTCCGCTGCAAAGGCCGACATGCCGGCGCGCGCCACTTTCTGAACCGTCGCCATCACCGCCGCAAGCTGTGCTGGCGTGGCGTCCAGCGCGTTGCGGGCCTGCGTCTTCGGGATGACGAGCGAATGTCCATCGGCGCGCGGCATGATGTCCATGAATGCGAGCGTCAGATCATCTTCGTAGATCGTGTGGGCGGGCAGCTCGCCACGGAGAATTTTTGCAAAGATGTTCTGGTCGTCATAGTCAGTCATGTCGTCTCGTCCTTCCGAAAAGGCGTATGCTGCCCGAGTATCTCGATTGTTTGTGCCACGTAATCGCGCTCGCCTTCGAGATATTCTTCCACCGCGCGGCGGAAACTCGCGTTCGGCAGGTGATGCAGACTGTACGTCGGCTTCGGCACATAGCCGCGCGCGAGTTTGTGTTCCCCCTGCGCTCCGGCTTCGACTGTCGTCAAGCCATGTGCCAGCGCGTAATCAATCGCCTGATAATAGCAGAGTTCGAAATGCAGGCATGGGTGATGCTCATTGCATCCCCAGTAACGACCATAGAGTGTGTCGCCGCCGATGATGTTCAATGCGCCTGCCACGGCGCGGTCGTCGCGAAATGTGAGCATCAGAAGGACGTCTTTGGCCATCCGCTCGCCGAGAAGAGAGAAAAAGTCACGGTTGAGATAGGGGCGTCCCCATTTCCGCGCACCGGTATCCATGTAAAAGTTGTAGAATGCGTCCCAGTGCTCTTCCCGCAGATCAGATCCGGTAATCCAGCGCACCTCGAGATCGTTCTCGAGGGCCTGCCTCCGTTCCTTGCGAATTGCCTTGCGCTTGCGAGAGGCAAGGGCGTCGAGGAAACCATCGAAATCGCCGTAGCCGTCATCCTGCCAGTGAAACTGCTGATCGACCCGGCGCAGCAGGCCGGCCGCCCCCATCCGTTGCCACTCGTCTTCCGTCACGAAGTTGGCGTGAAACGAGGAAACGCCGTGCTTCTCACAAAGCTGTACGGCCCCCGCAAGCAACATATCCTCGCGCGTCTCGCGCACCTGCGGATCTTCATCGCCAACCAGAAAGCGTCGCCCCGTGACCGGTGTGAACGGAACAGCGCTCAGCAACTTCGGATAGTAACGCCCGCCCGCCCGCTCGAAGGCGTCGGCCCAGCCGTGGTCGAAGATATATTCTCCCTGGCTGTGGCTCTTCAGGTAGCACGGCATGACGCCGAGGATGGGCGCATCATCTGCAGGACTTTCCGCCAGCACCATGTGCTGCGGCAGCCAGCCCGTCTCAGCGCTCACACATCCTGCCTCTTCGAGAGCTGCGAGAAATGTGTGGGAGAGAAAAGGATTTCTCGCATCCAACGCGGGAACGGCGCAGGCGTCCCAGTTGTCCGCCGGGATCGCCCCTATCTTGCTTTCAACACGAACGATAGGGCCATCATGGGCGTCGCGTGGCGTAGCGGGCTTGGAACTATCAGCGTCTCTAGCGTCGCTCATGATCTTCGGTCCGCCGCTCACCGTTCTTGCGTGCGCGACCCGTCAGGGCACGAAGCCTTCAAACACCATGGCATCAGCAAGCCGCTCGGCATCGGCACGATGTGTCGGTGTGCGCACTGTCCACGTCAACAATGGCATGCCCCGGCGACGAAGCCACTGCGGCGCGAACGCACCGATTGCCGAGATATCGTAATTGACGAACGCCGGGCGCAGCAGCGGGACGCTCAGCATATGGCGGAGCGCAAAGCGTGTGGACCACGAGCGGACATGCGGATCCCATGTCGGGCTATCGAAGCGCCCCGAGACCAGCCCCACCGGCGTATCAGGCAGCGCGTCCTGCACGCGGGCGACGAGAAAAGGATCGAACGACATCACGGCCAACGGGCCGCGATAGGCCGTGACCGCAGGAACAATAGCGTTGACCAGCGTTGCATTGCGGCCATGGTCCGACTTCAGTTCGACGTACAGCGGGACGGCCCCGCCCACGAGATCGAGCAGCGCGTCAAAGCGCATAACCCGGTCCTGGCCGTCTGAATATGCGACCGCGGCCAATTCGCTGGCCGCACGTTCGCGGACGGGGCCGGTTTCGCCAGTCAGCCGATCGAGCGTGAAATCGTGAAAAACCAACGCCGCGCCGTCACGCGACAGCTGCAGGTCGACCTCAATGCCAAAGCCATGATCCCGCGCCGCGACCACTGCCGTGGGACTGTTTTCGACAATCCCTCGTGAGAGGTCATGAAGCCCCCGATGCGCGATCGGTGCGAGCGGCCAGTCCAGCGGCGCCGTTTTCGCCATCCCGGCGCCTCAGTTTTTCACCGCAATGAGGGCATCCACTTCGACCGACGCCCCGAACGGCAAGCTGGCGACACCGACCGCGACACGCGTATGCGCGCCGCGCGCACCCAGCACGTCGGCCAGCAGATCCGACGCTCCGTTGAGGACTGCCGGATGCTCCGTGAAAACTGGTGTTGCGGCGACAAATCCGCCGACGCGCAGAAGGCGGTCGATCCGCTCGAGATCGCCAAGTGCCGTCTGGGCCTGCGCAAGGATGTTGATACCGCACAGCTTCGCCGCCTGCTGTGCGTCCTCGATGGAAACACCATCGCCAAGTGTGCCGGTGAACGCCACCGCGCCATCGATGATGGGCAGCTGCCCGGAGATGTAGAGCAGGCCATTGTGCAGCACTGTCGGGACATAGTTGGCTGCAGGCGCCGCGGCGTCCGGCAGCGTAATCCCGTGCGCGGCAAGGCGGTCAGCGATCGTGTCGGTCATGGCGCATATCCGGCGGTGGGCGCGCGCAGTGCGCGCAATGCTGATGAGCTCGCCCCGGTCATAAGCCGATCCCCGAGGCGACGCCAGCGCGCGTTCAGCCCGCGCGCAGCCGTTGAAGCATCGACATGCCCCATTCCTCGTGCATGTGTGGTGATGAGATACGAGTCGCGCTGGCGCGCTCGCCACGAGGAGACCGTCATCATGGCTTGGCTTCGTCCACACTTCGTATGGCTGCTCCTGCTTCCGCTCGGGACCACCTCCGCCCCCGACGCGGCGCACGCCACCCCGCAACCACTCGCACCACATCGTGCCGTCTACGAGATGCGTCTCGATGATGCGAAGACCGGTTCTGGCATCGCCGCCCTTTCGGGCCGCATGGTTTTCGAGTTCCGTGGAACGTCCTGCGAAGGTTTCACGCAGTCGATCCGCCTGGTGACCCGCATTGTCGGACGCGATGGCAACCAGACATTGTCCGATATGCGCACATCGAGCTGGGAGGATGCAGCCGGAGATAAATTCAGCTTCTCGTCTACCACACTGCGCAACCAGAAGGTCGCCGAGCGTGTCGCCGGTAACGCGGAGCGCGCCGATGACGGAACGCTGAAAGTCGACCTCTCCCGCCCATCTGACGCCACGCTCAATTTGCGCACCCGTGCCATGTTCCCGGTTGACCATACCCAGGCCCTAATTGCGCGCAGTCGTGCTGGAGAGCGTGTATTTCAAGCCGACGTGTATGATGGATCCGAGAGCGGAGAAAAATACTACACAACAACGTCGATCATCGGGAAGGGCATCGCAGCCGGCAAAGATGCTGCGATTGGCGATGCGCCGCCAAATGCGGCGTTCGGCCTTGGCAGTCTCAAGTCATGGCCCGTTGCCATCAGCTATTTCGAGCCTAGTGACGCGACGGGTGAGGGCCTGCCGACGTACGAAATGGGGTTTCGACTTTTTGAGAACGGGGTCGCGCGTAATCTGCGGATCGACTACGGCGGCTTTTCCGTCAAAGGCAATCTCAGCGACGTGACGTACTTTCCGCCGCAAACGTGCGATTGATCGCCTGTCACCTCATACCCAAAGCGCTCGTACGTCTTCGATAGACCAGAGCCGCGCCGCCCCGCGCACGCCGCTCATCGCTCCCCATCGCGGCTTGCGAATGTTGATGGCGACATGATCTGCAAAGACATGGGGCGCAATCGCATCGGGAAGTCGCTCATAAAGCGCTGAAACATCGCTCAATCCCCCACCGAGCACGATCACATCAGGATCGACGATGTTGACGACAGTCGCGAGGCCACGGCCGAGCCGGTCGACGAACCGCGCGAAGGTTGCGCTTGCCGCGGCATCTCCCATCATCGCGGCTGAAACAACATCCTCCGCGCGCAGTGTTTCATCGGTAATGTCGCGATGGTCGCGCGCCAGCGCGGGCCCGCTCACCCAGGTTTCCATGCAACCGCGGCGCCCGCACCAACAGGATGGTCCGGGATATTCCTCCGCGTTCGGATGCGGCAGTGGGGTATGGCCCCACTCACCTGTGACGCCGAGGGGGCCGTCTCTCAGCTCTCCATCGACAACGACACCACCCCCACATCCCGTCCCGAGAATGACACCAAACGTGACGCCCTCGCGAGCACCCGCACCGTCGATCGCTTCCGATATGGCAAAGCAGTTCGCATCGTTCGCCAGCCGCACCGGTCTGCCGATCACATCGCGAAGATCGCGCAGGAATGGCATCCCGTTCAGCCACGTCGAGTTGGCGTTCTGCACCAGACCGCTGACCGGGTTGAGTGAGCCGGGCATGCCGATGCCGACTGGCGTAAAGGACATCTGTTCGACATCCCGACCCATCGCGTTGAACTTGCGCACCGACACACGCAGCAGGTTGCGCACCATCTTCCGGATTGCCGCGAGCGTGGCTTCATAATCGTCTCGGGGCGTCGGGACCCGTTGGCGCACGAGGATCCTGGCGTCGCCTGCAAGAACGATCCCCGCGATTTTCGTCCCGCCGAGATCGATCCCGACCCGCAGGGTCCAACCTCTCGAGGTGCCGCTAGACGACATCGCGCGTGCCGGCCAACTCATCATACGCACGCATTACGGCGTCCGGTGCATGTCCCGCATGGCTCGCAAACGCCAGCAACAGGGAGTCATCGTTGGCGAGAAAACCCAGCACTTGCGCCTGAAAGGTCCGTGTCTCTGCCACCGCCGCCAGATCGCCCGGTGCGGCGCCCGTGTCTTTAAGAAACCGCGCAAAGACATCCGGAAGCGCCGCGAGATATCCGAGTGCCTCGATCGCCACAAGGCTGGCAGCTTCCGCCTCGCCCCCGCCTGACGCACGACTTTCGATCATGATGTGCCGCCCCGCATTAGGTGCAGTCCCCACATTTGGTAACAACTGGTTAATCAGTTGGTTACGGCTTTGTGCGATTGTCTGGACATGCACTGCAAGAGGCGAATCGGTGCACGTTGGCGAAGAACAAGCCGGAGAGCTGCGCATGACTTACGAGGCACGTCCTGCCAGCTTTTCCGCGGGTCAGCCAGTCACGGAGACAGGTATGACCAAGACAGTGCTGATCGTTGAAGACAACGAGCTGAACATGAAGTTGTTTCATGATCTGCTCGACGCGCAAGGCTATCGTACCGTTCAGACCCGTGAGGGCCTCAAGGCGATGGACCTCGCGCGTGCGCACCAGCCAGACATGATCTTGATGGATATCCAGCTGCCCGAGGTCTCCGGCCTCGAAGTGACGAAGTGGCTGAAGGACGATCCATCGCTTGCGCACATTCCGGTCGTTGCTGTCACAGCCTTTGCCATGAAGGGCGATGAGGAGCGCATCCGCCAGGGCGGGTGCGAGGCCTACATCTCCAAGCCGATTTCGGTCCCCGGGTTTTTGGACACGATCAGGACTTTTGTCGGCGACGCCTGAAGGTGGGGCCCGCTCGGGAGTAAAGCGGTATGACAGCGCGCGTATTGGTGGTCGACGACATTCTGGCAAACATCAAATTGCTGGAAGCTCGGCTGCAGGCAGAATATTTCGAGGTTTTGACAGCGACAAGCGGAGCCGAAGCGCTCGAGATCTGCGCGACGGATACGGTGGATGTCGTCCTGCTCGATGTCATGATGCCGGATATGGATGGGTTTGAAACCTGCCGCCGCCTCAAGAAAGACCGGAAGACCCAGCACGTGCCGGTCGTGATGGTCACGGCGCTTGATCAGCTGTCCGATCGCGTGCAGGGCCTTGAAGCAGGTGCCGATGACTTCCTGAGCAAGCCGGTCGACGAAATCGCGCTTATCACGCGCGTGCGCAACCTCGCCCGCGTGAAAACACTGAATGACGAGATGATGATGCGCGCGGCCTCGGGGCGTGACCTCGGGCTGGCCTCAGATCCCGATTTTGACGTCACGCAGTCCGGCGAAGGCGGCACGCTCCTGCTTGTTGAAGACAATCCACGCCTTGGACCACGCCTCGCGCAAGAATTGGCGCGCGAGCACAATGTCCAGATAGAGCCCGACATTCAGAACGCGCTGCTCCACGCCAGCGAGGGTCACTTTGATGTCGTACTCGTTAGCCTCGGCCTGCTGTCCGGCGACGGGTTGCGCCTGTGTTCGCAACTTCGGGCCATCGAGCGAACTCGGCATCTGCCAATAATCCTGCTGGTAGAGGGCTCGCAGCAGCCCCGACTGCTGCGTGGTCTCGATATGGGGATCAATGACTACGTCATCCGCCCGATTGATCGCCATGAGATCAAGGCGCGCGTCCGCACTCAGATCAAGCGTAAGCGTTTCACGCAGGCGCTGCGCAACCAGATCGAGAAACGGGTCGAGCTCGCGGTCGTCGATCCACTCACCGGGCTCAACAATCGTCGATTCCTCGAGAGCCACATGGACGCGCAAATCCGCGAGGCTGTCGACCGGGCCAAGCCGATGTCGCTGCTTATCATTGATATCGACCACTTCAAGGCCGTGAACGACACGCATGGCCACGATGCCGGCGATATGGTGCTTAAGGAATTCGGTGCCCGTTTGCGGCACAACACGCGGGGCATCGATCTCGCCTGCCGCTATGGCGGTGAGGAGTTCGTCGTGCTGATGCCGGATACGGATGCAGGGCGTGCTGCCCAGGTCGGCGAGCGCTTGCGCGCATGTATCGAGGCCGAGCCGTTCAAGACGTCTCATGCAGGGGGATACATCGACCTGACTGCTAGTGTCGGTCTTGCCTCTCTCGTGGGCGAAGACGACAGCGGTGAGACGATACTGAAACGGGCGGATATTGCACTCTATGCTGCCAAGCGGAGTGGTCGGAACCGCGTCAGCGCAGAGGCCGCGTAGGAGCAAAATTTTTACAGCCACGGGCGTCAATTGACGTTTACGTACCTTTCCTGTGGAAAAACTATTTTACTTTTCTCATCTAGTTGCGAATCGTGGGGTTGCGCCTTGCGTAATCTGTACGCTAGCTTCAGCATAGTACATACGATGCAAGTTCGCGCTTTGTTCTGTCATCCGATCTTTACACAGGTGTGATGCGAAGAGGGACGTGAACGATAGAGGTCAGGTTCAGCTGGTTTGCCGCATCTCCAGCTGAGCCAGACAGCCTGATTTGGCGCGCTTCGGTGCGGCCGTATCGGGCAAGAGAGTGCAACGCCAATGCCCTCTTTGGCACAGCGCTCAAGTGACCGGCCATATTGGTGATGTTCGGGCTTACCCCGCTGCCGAATGCTCCAGGCCGGTCACGTCGCCCCGGCGCGTTCACTCAAATCCCACATAATTTACGAGCACGATGGCGGTTCGCCGCCGTCGTACGAAACTATGATGATGGACGCGTCAGCCAGCGAAGTTGAAAGATCTACTTGATCTTCGCTTCCTTGAACTCGACGTGCTTGCGAGCAACCGGATCATACTTCCGGATTGTCATCTTCTCAGTCATCG
>JBCBXF010000079.1:0-12494 GCA_039816705.1 Pseudomonadota bacterium
AAGTCTCCGCTTTGAAAATGACGTGTCCCGAACCGCCTTGACAGCCCGGGACGAAGTATTCGTCGTGTCTCGCCCTTATCTGACGAACTCAGCCTTCACGATCTTGTCGGCCGGACCTTTGACTTTGTTCACCGCTTCCATGCCGGAGGTGACCTGGCCCCAGATCGTGTATTGGCCATTCAGGTGACGGCAGCTCTGATCCGTGTGGCAAATGAAGAACTGGCTGTTCGCCGTATTCGGGTCGTTCGTGCGCGCAGCGCCAACGGTACCGGCCTTGAAGCCACGCTCATTCGTGAATTCGGCGGAGATGTTGCCGTACTTCGATCCGCCGGTGCCGGTGCCCGTCGGGTCACCGCTTTGCGCCATGAAGTTCGGGATCACGCGGTGAAAGACGATGCCATTGTAGAAGTCGTCTTTCACGAGTTGTTTGACGCGCTCGACATGCTGCGGCGCGATCTCCGGCAGCAGTTTGATCGTCACTTCGCCGGTTGTCAGCGTCATTTTCACGGTATTGGTTGGTTCTTGCGCATTTGCCGCAGCTGCGTTCAGCAGAAGGCCGGTACCGAGAACAACGCCTGCGATGGCGCGGGCAAGGGAAATGCGTGAATTTCGTGTCATGAGTCTCTCCAGATGAAGGCGCGCCGGCGTGTTGGCGCTGTGCATTTCGGGGCGATGTCGACGAATGTGAGAACCGTGGGGTGCTCTAGGAACGATCACCGTTGCCAAAGGTTTCCGCCAGTCGTGCTGCCACGCTTGGCGGTACAAACGGGCGGACATCGCCTCCCATGCGCGCGATCTGACGGACGAGGTTGGCGGCGATATGACGTGTCTCGGGCGCACTCGCAAGAAATACCGTCTCGATCTCACCAGCCATCGCCGCGTTCATACCTGCCATCTGGGCCTCATAGTCGAGATCAGTCCCATCACGCAGGCCGCGCAGTATGATGGTCGCGCCGTTGCGCGCCGCCGCATCGACCGCAAGATCGTCGAAGGTCGCAATCTCTATCGCAGCCGCACAATCACCGCCAAGCCCACGTGTGACGTCTTTGAGCATGGCAATCCGCACGTCGGCATCAAACAGCGGGGCCTTGGCGTCGTGCACGCCCACGCCGATAACGAGACGATCAAACATCCGCGCCCCCCGACGAATGATGTCGAGATGCCCATTGGTGACAGGATCGAAACTGCCAGAGTAAAACGCACAGCGTGTCATGACGCGCTGATAGCCGAGGCACGGCGCAACGGCAAATGCACGTCGGGACGACCCGCCATCCCGTACAAGATTTCGACAAAGAGTTGGCTTCCGCGTGCTTGGAACCAACCGGTCATGTCATATATCGCATGAAGCCCCGCGATCACGGAGACTGCCGCAGATGAACTTTCCCATGGCTAACGTCCGCACCGTCACATCGGCCCTGCGAGACTTCACCAAAATGGAAACATCCGGCGGCATCTCCCTGGCGATCGCAACCATTGCCGCGATGATCTTCGCAAACTCCGCACTTTCCGGTCTCTATGAAGGTTTTCTTCAATCCCCGGTTGTTGTCCAGATCGGTGACCTGAAGATCGCCAAGCCGCTGATTCTCTGGATCAATGACGGGCTGATGGCGATCTTCTTCTTTCTCATCGGCCTCGAAGTGAAGCGCGAGTTCATGGTGGGCGAACTCTCGGAGATGAAGCGTGTCATGTTGCCGGCGATCGGCGCGGTTGGCGGTCTTGTGGTGCCAGCGCTGATCTATGTCGCGATTAATGCAGGCAGCCCTCAGAACATCAACGGCTGGGCGATCCCGGCGGCAACAGACATTGCCTTTGCGCTCGCCGTGCTCTCACTGTTCGGCAAGCGCGTGCCCATATCGCTCAAAATCCTGTTGCTGGCGATTGCCATCTTTGACGACCTCGCAGCGATCATCATCATTGCACTTTTCTACACGAGCCAGCTTTCGCTCCAAGCGATCGGCGGCGCGGTGATCCCGCTGATCGGCCTTTTCATCATCAACCGGATGGGCGTGACAAAACTCGCACCCTACGTGGTGCTCGGCACCATCCTCTGGGTGCTGGTGCTGAAATCTGGCGTGCACGCGACGCTCGCAGGCGTCGTGACCGGCCTTTTCGTACCGATGCTCAAGGTCAAGACGCACCACAAGGAAACGCTGCTCGAGACAGTCGAACATGGCCTGCACTATTGGGTTGCGTTCGGCATCCTGCCGCTCTTCGCATTCGCCAACGCCGGCGTCTCACTTTCGGGTATCGGCATCGACAGCTTCATCGAGCCTGTAAAACTCGGCATCTCGATGGGCCTGCTCGTCGGCAAGCAGATCGGCATTTTCGGGGCAATGTACCTCGCGCTCTGGTTCGGTTTAGCCAAATTGCCGGCGGGTACGCGCCTCGTCCATCTCTACGGCGTGGCGATCCTCGGGGGCATCGGCTTTACGATGAGCCTGTTTATTGGCTCACTGGCCTTCGAGCACAGTGACTTCGAAGCACCGATCCGCCTTGGCGTACTGACCGGTTCTCTCGCGAGCGCAGCGCTTGGCTACTTCGTGCTAGCCGCGACGCTGCCTTCGGCGGAGCACGTCCAAGCGATCGAGGACGAACGCAGCAAGCTCGAGGAAACGCGGGCTATGAGCGAGGTGCCCGCCGAGTAAGTCGCTTAAGTCGCCCGACACCACCACATCGTCGAGCCAGCGCAGCTTGCTCACGCACGTCGTGAAAACGCCAGCCAGAGCCCGCCGACGATCATACACGTGCCGCTGATCTTTTCGATGAGGCGGATGCGGGTGCGCGTCAGGCGTCCGCCCATCCATCCCGCGCCGAGCGCATAGGCCCCGTCGAGCAATGTCGCAACCACCATGAATGTGGCCGCGAGCAGGATCGTCTGCAGCGCTGCATTACCCGACGGATCGATGAACTGAGGTATGAATGCACCGAAGAACAGCAACGCCTTGGGGTTCGACAAAATTATCCAGAAGCCCTGGAGGAAAAATCGCCGATCGCTCGTGCCACGCTCATCAGCATCCGCTTTGGCGAGCCGTCCATCCGAACGCCAGAGCGAGACACCCAGCCAAATGAGATAGAGCGCTCCGACAATCCGCACGATATCAAAAACAAACCCTGCCTGCGCGACGAGTGCAGCCAGCCCGGCAACCAGAACGCCAAGCAGCACGAGCAGGCCGACCTGAGTGCCAACGATGTTCATCAGGCCGGCACGTGCGCCATGGGCCAGACTGTTGGCGATGATGATGGTCACCGTCGGGCCCGGCACGATGACGATCGCGATACAGGCCGCGATGTAAACGAGATAGAGTTCCAGCGAAATCATGATGTCTGCCTCATACGTGACGCGGCTCGAAAAGCAGGCGCGCACCGAATGCGATGAGCACAACACCACTGACGCGATTGATCCAAAGAAGAATGGCAGGATGCGACTGCAGCCGTTTTGACAATCCTCCGGCAGCGAGCCCGACCCCCGTTTTCACCACAAGCGCGACGCACAAAAACACGAGCCCGAGCACGATCAGATCGCGAACAGGCGTCACGCTGTCCGCCGGGACGAACTGAGGTATAAAAGAGAGAAAAAACAGGATCACCTTCGGATTGGCGATATTGGCGATGAACCCTTGAAGGAAAACCCGGCCCAGCGGCAACGGGGCGGATGCAGGAACCCGCAGCGAGCCTCTAGCATGGAGAAGCGCGCGAACGCCCAGCCATGCGAGGTAGACCGCGCCCGCGATCTTCAGCACCGCAAACGCAAGCGGCGATGCCGCGATCAACGCTCCGACACCGAACGCACCGATCAGTGTATGGCACGCAATGCCAAGTCCAAGCCCGGCGGTTGTCGCAAGAGCAGCCCGCGCCCCATGCGCAAGCCCACGCGACAGCACAAGCATCATGTCCACGCCCGGCGAAAGCACGACGGCGAGTGTCGCCGCGAGAAATAGAGTCCAGGATATCTCGGTCATCATGCGTACGTCTCGCGTCGTGCCGCTTCGATGCCATGAGCCACATGAGACAGTCAGCGCGCAAGCCGCAGTGAAGCCCGCCTAGTAGTGTGGTATGCGTCTCGTAAGAACAGGCGCAAAGGCACTAAGGTAAACGCTGCCCGGATACGACGACGAAAAAGGAGACCGCGATGAGTACCGACGTTCTTGAGCCGACGGAAACGACAACACCCCCCGTCGTGCATGGCTATTTCGACGAACCGACGAACGCGGTGAGCTACATCCTCAAGGACCCGGCCTCGAACGCCTGCGCCATCATCGATTCCGTCCTCGATTTCTGCCACGCCTCCGGCACCATCAGCCATGAGGCGGCCGATGCCTTGCTTGCAGAAACCGAGCGCCTCGGCCTTGACGTTGCGTGGGTGCTGGAAACGCATATCCACGCAGATCATCTTTCCGCGGCACCCTACCTCGCAGAAAAGACGGGCGCCAAACTCGGCATCGGCAGTCGCATTGGCGAGGTGCAGGAAGTCTTTGGCAAGGTTTTCAATGCAGGTACGGCATTCGAAATGGACGGCAGCCAGTTCGACCAACTTTTCGACGACGGCGATACGTTCTCGATCGGCAATCTTGATGTCCGCGTGATCCAGACGCCGGGCCACACCCCAGCCTGTATCACATATGTCGCGGGCGATGCGGCATTCATCGGCGACACGCTCTTCATGCCAGACTTCGGCACCGCCCGTGCCGATTTCCCGGGCGGCGATGCGCGCGCCCTCTACCGCTCGATCCAGAAAATCCTGTCCCTCCCCGACAAGACCCGTCTCTTCCTGTGTCACGACTACAAGGCCCCGGGGCGCGACGAGTTCTGCTGGGAGACCAGCGTCGCCGAGGAAAAGGCGAACAACATTCACGTCGGTGGCGGCAAGACAGAGGACGAGTTCGTCGCCTTTCGGACCGCGCGCGACAAACAACTCTCGATGCCAAAGCTGATCATCCCGTCGATCCAGGTGAACATGCGCGCCGGGCATCTGCCCCCGCCTGAAGATGATGGCGAGGTCTACCTCAAGATCCCAATTAATCGATTGGGCGGTGCGTCGTAGCTGAGGGAGCCTGCTTCAATGAAACGTCTCCAGTTTTTCCGCACCCTCGCTGTTGGCGGGGTCGCGAACAGCGCGAAGGACGGCACCTGGCTCGCCCTACCCCGCGAGAACGCAAACCTGAACATAGACAAGGCAATCCAGAGGCTCGATGAACTCGATCTCGCCAATTTGGTCTCAACTGGTAGCTGGAGCGTTGCGCGAACGTTTGATCATCTGCGACAGGGGATTGAGTTCTCGATGGCGGGATATCCGGAAGAAAAATCAAAACTGTTCCAGAAAACGATCGGGCATCTCGCATTTTCCGTATTCCGCGCCCGTGGTGCGATGACCCACGCGCTCGACGAGGTTATTCCAGGTGAGCGCCTCGCTGCATCGTCCCGTGATCCGTTGATCGCACGCGCAGACCTGATCCGCGCCCTCGAGGATTTTCGCGACAGCGATGGGACGCTCAAACCGCATTTTGCCTATGGCAAGCTCGATAAGTCAGATTATGCCATCGCGCATGTCCTGCATATTCAGAACCACATGGATGAGTTTACCTGAGCACACCGCGCCGACGTGAGCGCCGATCTCAAAACGACCCATGGATCCTCGGATCAAGTCCGAGGATGACAGTGGCGGGTGCGGCAATCGGCGGTAACAGTCTCGCCCGTTGTCATCCCATGGCTTGACAATTGGACGGACCGACCGATGCGGCCTTAACAAGGTGGCGGGCCGCGCCGTCGTATGTTGCCGCCGGGTGGCCCGGCTGCAAACGTTCACCGATCGGATGTTGCAAGGCGAAACGCAGCAACCGTGAGAAAACCACCGAGCCCCAGTTCGATCCAACGTCGCCCACGCGCATATGCCCGGCGTGCGGGAGCTGACGATAGAGCCACGGCCCAGGCCCCATGGCAGATCATAGATATTGCAAATGCGCCGGCAACGAACGCCGTGATAACGAATGCATCACCGCCGTGCGTCGCCCCGACCGAAGCGATCGCAACCCAAAAGGCAATCGCTTTTGGGTTCGACACCTGGATCAGATAGCCGGAGAGAAAATGCCTCCAGCCTGCGCGCGGCGACACGTTGGCGGGCGTGAAGTTGGGTGGCTGCAGCGCTTTGCGAAATGCTCCGTAAGCCAGATAAAAGAGATAGGCCGCTCCCGCCACGCGCACGACCCCGAGCACCCAGGATGCTTGCGACAGCAGTAGCCCCATGCCGAGCAGGGTTGCCACGTTGAGAGTAATACTGCCCGTCGCAATCCCGAACGTCGCCATCAACGCCGGCGTGCGACCTTGCTCACTCGCAATCCCGATCAGCATCGCAACCGCCGGACCTGGCGAAGACGCCGCGACAACGAGGATGGCATACGCCGCCAAAAAGCCGGAAACAAACGTCGTATAGTCAGCCATCATACCCTCATGCGCGATCGAACTTGTCACGCCGAAAGGTAGCCATCCACTCCTGACACCATGGTGTCAGCAGCCGTCGCCACAATCAGTCAAACATGATGACGTTGCGCAGTGCCGATCCTTCTTTCACATCCGCGATCGCTTCGTTGATCTGCGTAAGCGGGTAGCGTCGCGTGATCAGCTCATCGAGTTTCAGACGGCCCTGCCGATAGAGATCGATCAACATTGGAATGTCGAGCTGGATGCGTGCTGAACCCATTTTCGAGCCGATGATGTTCTGCTCCATGAACGCCATAGTGCCCGGATCATACTTGGCGCTCACGCCCTGCTCCGTCATGCCGACGAGAACGACCGTGCCCGCGCGGCCAAGAAACCTAAATGCCTGATCAAAGGCCGCAGGCGCGCCGACTGTGACGAAGACATAGTCGGCCTTGCGTCCACCCGTCAGCGCGCGGACGCGTTTCGACACATCATTCGCTGTCGCATTGATCGCGTCCGTCGCACCAAACGCGATCGCGGCTTCCAGTTTTTCCTCCTCAATGTCGAGCGCAATAATCCGGTTTGCGCCGGCATGACGCGCACCCTGCACGGCATTCAGCCCAACGCCACCTGTGCCGATCACCACAACATTCGAGCCAGCTTCGATGGCGGCCGTATTCGTCACAGCACCGAACCCCGTGATCACACCACAGGCCAGCAACGCCGCAACGTCGAACGCAATTTCATCAGAGATGACGACTGCCTGCGACTGCTCAACGAGTATTTTCTCCGCAAAAGCCCCGGTCCCGAGACCGTGCTCGATCGTCTCGCCCGCGCCGTTCGTCAGCGGGCTGGACTCACTCAGGGGAAAGGTCGTCTCACACACCGTCTGCTTGCCGCGTGAACACGAATGACACGCCCCACACCACCGGATCAGCGTCACGACCACATGATCGCCGACCTTCATGTTGCGAACACCTTCGCCCACCGCCTCGATTATGCCCGACGCTTCGTGCCCATAAACCGCCGGAAGTTCGCTCGGCCATGCGCCCTCCATGAAATGGATATCGCTATGGCAGATCGCGCATGCTTTCGTCGCAACGAGTATCTCTCCGGCTGCCGGAGCACGCACCTCCACGTCCTCGATGGTGAGCGGCGCATTGAACGTGCGGCAGACGGCAGCTTTCATTGATAAAGTCTCTTCGGTCGCGTGGTGGGATTAGCTGTAGTCGCCGACGTAGGGCGCTTCGTCCATTTCGAGATGCAGCGCAGTATCGTCGTAGGGGTTTGCGCGCGCAACGTCCTCGTCCAGTTCGACGCCAAGGCCCGGTGTGCTAGGCGGGATGACGTAGCCATTCTCCCATTGCATTGGGGTCTTGAGAATCTCCGCGTGAAATCCCTCCCAACGCTGGATGCTCTCGAGCACGAGAAAGTTTGGCGTGCAGGCCGCGACCTGGACATTGGCTGCGCCCTCAATCGGCCCACAGTAGAGGTGCGGCGCGATCTGAGCGAAATAAGTCTCCGCAAGACCGGCGATCTTCTTCGCTTCGAGGATGCCACCGACGCGACCAAGCGCAAATTGCAGGATCGATGCGGCCTGCTCTTCAAGCACCCGCGCAAACTCATACTTGGTCGTCAATCGTTCGCCTGTTGCAACCGGAATCGTGGTCTGGCGCGCGACCCGCGCCATCTCTTTCGGATTTTCCGGCGGCGTCGGCTCCTCGAACCAGAGCGGATCATAAGGCTCAAGCCGCCGGGCGAGGCGAATGGCGCCAGAGGTTGTGAACTGTCCATGTGTGCCGAACAGCAAATCCGCGCGCGTACCCACCGCCTCACGGATCGCTTTGACGAACCGCTCGGAGCGGTCGAGATCGTCTAGCGACGGCTGATGTGGATCGTAAACCGTATATGGTCCGGCCGGATCGAACTTCACAGCCGTAAAGCCCTGTGCGACAGCATCAGCAGCGCGCGAAGCCGCAACCTCAGGATCACGGTAGACCGGCGGATCACTAAACGCATCCGGCCCGTCGCCTGCGTCTGGATAGAGATAGGTGTAAGAGCGCAGCCGCTCATGAACGCGACCGCCGAGCAGTTCATAGATCGGCTTGTCGGCTTCTTTTCCGATGATATCCCAACACGCGCATTCGATACCGCTCAGGACGCCCATCAGTGAGATATCAGGCCGCAGCGAATACCCCCGTCCATACACACTCCGCCAGAGGTGCTCGATCCGATGTGGATCGATGCCAATCACATGGCGCGCCGCGACATCCTCGACCATTTTAGCTACGGTATGGGGACCGAAAGTTGCCGCATAAATCTCTCCAACACCCGTGACGCCGCCATCCGTCGTCAGCTTGACGAATATGAAGTAGCGTCCGCCAAAATGAGGAGGTGGATTGGCGACGACGAACGTCTCGACATCGGTGATGCGCATGGCATGCGCCTCTTGGCATGATGGGATCAGGCACCCTCACTCCCTATGGCGCATCGATCCCCCACGCAACCATTCTGCAAGAGCCTGCCGTGACGGCTATCACAGCTTTTGCATTCCACTGATGCCACGGATAAACAGATCGCCCCAACGCTCCGGCATGCGCCGGACGCCATCGTCTCGCGTCCCGAGTGAGACCATTTTATAATCCGAGGCTCAGACGTGTCAGGCACACCGGTGATGGATCAGAGCCTGTTCCGCTATATCTGGCGACACACGCGCCAGCAGCAGGCCTGGATTTTGACGATCGTCGTTGCGTCGATGCCGCTTTATTTTCTCGCGCTCGATCTGCCGAAGCGGATTGTGAACGGCCCGATCCAGGGTCAGGGCTTCGAGACCGCGGGCGCCACACAGTCGTTTCTCGGGTTCGAGATGACGCTCCCGTCACTGCTCGGCGGTGGAACCTGGTCGTTTGAGGGTTTCTCGCTTGAGCGCCTCGACATGCTCGTCGCGTTGAGCCTGACCTTCCTCGCCTTGGTGTGCATCAACGGGCTCTTCAAGTTTTACATCAACACCTACAAGGGCCGCCTCGGAGAGCGGATGCTGCGACGACTCCGTTACGAGCTCGTCGACCGTGTACTGCGTTTCCCCTACCTCCAATTCCGCCGCATTCGCGCACCGGAAATCGCGACGATGGTGAAGGACGAGGTAGAACCGCTCGGCGGCTTCATCGGTGATGCCTACGTCAGCCCGGTGTTTCTCGGTGGGCAGGCCCTGACTGCGATGCTGTTTATCGTCCTCCAGAACTACTGGTTGGGACTGATCGCCGGCGGCGTCGTGTTTCTGCAGGCTGTGATCATCCCGAAGTTGCGTCGGCGTCTACTAGAGCTTGGCAAGGAGCGCCAACTGACCGCCCGCGAGCTGGCCGGGCGTGTTGGCGAAATTGTCGACAGCATCGCGGACGTGCGCACCAACGATACATCCAATTTCGAACGCGCTGGAATCTCCAGCCGCCTCGGGCGCATCTTTTCGATCCGCTACGAGTTCTATCAGCGGAAGTTCTTCGTAAAATTCCTGAATAACTTCCTCGCGCAAGTCACACCCTTCCTGTTCTATCTCGTCGGCGGTTACTTCGCGATCCAGGGCTCACTGGACATCGGCCAGCTCGTCGCCGTCATCGCGGCCTACAAGGATCTCCCAAGCCCGATCAAGGAACTGATCGATTGGGATCAGCGGCGCCTCGACGTCGAGATCAAATATGGGCAGGTGATTGAGCAGTTCGCGCCCGATGGCATGATTGACGCTGACGTACAGCGCGCACGCGATCTCGATGTTGCACCGCTGACGAAGCCGATCGTCATCGACAATGTGACCATGGTCGATGACACAGGAGGAAAACTCCTCGAGGACGCCTCGATCACGATCAAGCCCGGCGCTCACATCGCCACGGTAGGAGAGGTAAATTCAGGTGCGGAAGCTCTTGCAGAAGCTCTGGCACGTCTCCATCCGCCGGCTCGCGGCCGCATCCTGATCAACGATGAGCCGATCGAGACCCTGCCTGAAGCGATAACAGGCCGCCGCATCGCCTACCTGAGCAGCGAACCGATCCTTCACAACACGTCGCTGAAGGAGAACTTGCTCTACGGCCTGAAACACGGCAGCGCGAAACCGGGCACAAAGGATGACGTTCCGCTCACCGCATTCGATATCGCCGAGGCAACAGCCTCTGGAAACCCGCTTCCTGATGCGGCACGCAACTGGATTGATTTTTCAACAGCGGGTGTCGCCGACTTTGCAGAACTACGCGTCCGGCTTGGCGAAGTGCTCAAACTCGTCGGGCTTGAATCCGATGTTGTCGATCTCGGTTTGCGCAGCACGATCGACACCGAATTACACGATGATTGGTCGAAACAGATCCTTCAAGCGCGTGCCGCCATGAAAGTCGCTGTCGAGGCGCCGGAAAACGCGGGGCTGATCGAAGTGTTCGATCCGCAAATGTACAATCAGCAGATGACGATCGGCGGAAATATTCTCTTCGGTCGTGCCCGCAAGGCAGCTTTCGAGGCTGACGAGCTCGCCGAAAATCCGTTCGTCCGCGACCTCCTGCAAACCTCCGGTCTTGATGCGCGTTTGTTCACGCTCGGTCGCGAGATTGCCGACACGATGATCGAACTGTTTGCGGATCTGGAGCCCGGCAACAGTTTCCTGGAGCAGATGGCATTCATGTCGCCGGACGAATTGCCAAGCTATCGCAGCCGACTTTCCAAGGAGCACGCGCAATCCTACGAGACGGCAAGCGCAGACGACCAGGCGGCCTTTCTCCGTCTTGCCCTCGCCTACATCGAACCCCAGCACCGTCTCGGCCTGATCCATGATGCCCTGCGCGACGACATTCTTGCAGCCCGAGAGCAGGTGTTCGAGACCCTGCCTGCGATCGACGCCGAGTGGCCGCACTTACGGGAGGCGTTCGAGGCATGGCTCAGCACAGACAATTTCATCGGTGGCATACAGCAAGTGTCGCTGACGTCTTTGACCGCCCCCATCCTCGTGGCGAAGGGGTAACTTCCGTTATCGCTGTGTGCGTGCCTCGGTCAATTCGGCGGTCGTGCGTGCAAGGCGTTCTGCGATGACACGCATTAACTCGAGGGCAAAATCCGGAAATTCACGCACCATCGTCAGCAGTTGATCTTTTGTGACACGCAAGGCGATCACGTCGGTTTTGGCGCGGACCGTTGCTGATCGTGGGCGATCACAGAGTACGCCGATCTCGCCGACAAACTCGTTTTTCTCCACCTCGGCGACGATTAGTTCGTTGCCCTGGTCGTCGACGATCACTTCGGCATCGCCTTTGATGATCACATAGGCGTCGCCTGCATCGTCACCCTGACCGAAAAGGTTTTGCCCGGGATCGAACGTGATGCGATCGGATGTGAAGGCGAGGAGTTTGAGCTTTGCCGGGTCTACGTTTGCGAACAGGGGGATGCGGCGCAAATGAGCCACCTCATCGCGAATTGAACTCATGCTTTCCTCCCTCAGTGGTGTCGCACAGTCCCGCCGGATCTACGTGACGAGCGTGGCAAACCGGCTGTCTCTGGCGGCCAGTGTCTTCGGGTTACCATGCTCGACAAGGCGTCCGCTCTCAAAGACGAGCACTTCATCGAATGTCATGGCGTTGTGCGGGTTCATCAGCACCCAGAACGTTGCGAAGGAGGCCCGATCTTCCTTGGCCCGACCGGTGCCAGATTTCAGAACGCGCGCCATGACGCGGCTCTGTGAACGGGCGCTCAGCGCGTTCAATCCACGATTGACGATCAGCAAATCGGGGCGCTTCAAAAGGGCGCGCGCAAGGCCGACGCGTTGGCGCTGGCTTGATGTCAGGCGCCGCCCTCCACTGCCAACAGAAAATTCAAGACCAGCTTCAAAGACAAGACCATTCATCTCGAGATCGTCGAGGATACCGCGGAAAATTTTGCGCAGCGTCTCGGGACCTTTCGATATGCCGTACGCCGCGCGGCCGAACAGGATGTTATCCTGCAGGCTTGAGCCCGGGTTGAATGCGTCTGGATCATAGAATGCAACGGCGGCGGCGTCGGTCGCAGGCAGGGTCTCGAACACCTGCTCTCGGGCTGCAAGAATGTCGTCGCGC